>NZ_RKSM01000001.1:1263786-1579733 GCF_008729015.1 Haloarcula sp. CBA1129 | reverse complement strand
TTCGCGTTCCCCGTGAGGCCGGCGAAGAGACCCGCCAGCGCCTCGCTGAGGCAGCTCTCGTTGACGACAGCTACGACATCACAGTCGTCGACGGGCAGCTGTACGTTCCTGTCACCGACCCCGAAGCAGTGCCGCCGGACCTCGGGGTTGTGGAGGCAGACCCGCCGGTCCGCGAGGGCCAGACGATGCCGGCAGACGCTCTCGACTTCGACCCGAGCTACGAGCGCATCGGCGATGTGGCAATCGTGGACGAGGACGACGACGAGCGGGCACGGGCAATTGCCGACGCGATTACGGATTCGGATCTCCCTGTGCGGGCTGTCCTGAACCGCGCGTCGAAAGTCAAAGGCGAGCAACGAGTCCGAGACTGGGACGTCCTCGCCGGTGAGGGCACCGAGGTCACCCACCGCGAGTACGGCTGTACGTTCGATCTCGACCTCGCCGAGGTGTACTTCTCACCGCGGCTGGCGACGGAGCGTCACCGCGTCGTCGAGCAGGTCAGCGAGGACGAGCAGGCCTTCGATATGTTCGCCGGCGTCGGCCCGTTCGTGGTTCCGTTCGCCAAGCGCGGAGCGACCTGCGTCGGAACCGACATCAACGAGACGGCAATCGAGTATCTGTGCGTGAATGCGGAACAGAACGGCGTCGCCGACCGCGTGACGGGCATCTGTGGCGACGTGCGCGAGGTCGCGGGCGAGTATGAGGACTGGGCCGACCGTATCGTGATGAATCTCCCCCACAGCGCCGACGAGTTTCTGGAGACCGCTGTTGCGCTGGCGGGTGACGACTGTGTCCTTCACTACTACGACATCCAGCACGAAGATGACCTGTTTGGCCCCGGTGAGCGAGCGATCCGGGCGGCTGCGGAGCCGGCCTACGACGTGACAGTCGAAACGCGCCACACCGTCCGGTCGTATGCGCCGAAGGAACACAACGTCGTTCTCGACGTTCGGCTGACACGCTAAGACGAACAGTTATATTCATTCGTCTGATGGTGGGGAATAGTAGCAGATGGAGGTGAGCGAGGTTGACGACATCGACATCCACGACATCTCACCGACAGCGTGGCGGCTCCTCCGCGTCGCGGCGGGGTTCGGCCAGCGGGAGGTCGAGGTGGAGATCGACGACATCATGCAGGCTCACATCTCCATGCTGGAGAACAACAATCGGAGCCTCTCGGAGCAGCGGCTCGAAGTGCTGTTCGAACTGTACCAATCGGAGCTGACCAACGAGCAGGTGCGCGTGCTGGTTTCGAACTTCTAACCATGACCGAACAGACATTCAACGGACGCCGAGACGTGGCGGCTGACCAGCGGAGCCGGCCATGAGCTGGACGGGCCGAGCGCGACCGCGGCGAACGGCAGCAGCGATTGCTATGGCACTCGCCTCGACAGCCGCGATAGCCGCCGCCCCGACGCCACCCGGACTCGACATCGCCGCACAATACGCGCTAGCAACGATGGCCTTTGCGGCGATTCTCTGGGTGACGGATGCGCTACCGCTCCCAGTAACGGCGCTGTTGATCCCGGTGGTGCTGACAGTGTTTGGCATCTACACCGAGATGGAGGCCGCGCTCTCGGGCTTTGCCGACCCGCTCATCTACCTGTTCGTGGCGGGGTTCATGCTCGCGAAGGCGCTCCAGACCCACAACATCGACCGCCGGATCGCGCTGTACCTGATTAGCTGGATGGGGCGCTCACCTCGCTTGCTCATTCTGGCGATCATGATTGCGACGGCGTTTCTCTCGATGTGGGTGTCGAACACGGCGACGACAGCGATGATGACGCCCGTCGCACTGGGCGTGCTTGCCGAGGTCGTTGGCCGAGACGTGCCTGACGGTGAGGCCTCGAACATGCGAATTGCGACCTTGCTCGGAACGGCCTACGCGGCGAGCGTCGGCGGGGTTGGAACCCTCATCGGCACGCCGCCGAACGTCGTCGCCGTGGCGTTTCTCGACCGACTCATTGGCGTCGAAATCTCGTTCGTGCAGTGGCTGGCCATCGGGCTTCCCATCGTCGTGTTGACCCTGCCGCTGACGTGGTACGTCCTGACGTTCTGGCTGTATCCACCAGAAGTCGAGGACGTGAGTGGGGCGAAAGCGCAGGCGAAAGCGTACCTCGAAGAGGAGGGACCACTGTCCGCAAGCGGTCGCCGCGCAGCGTACATCTTTGCGGTCACGGCAGCCCTGTGGATTCTCGGTGGGCTCGGGTTCCTGTTCGAGGGACTCCTCCCCGGACCGGTGTTCGTGACGCTGTTCGGCGGCACGGGCGAAACCGTGTTCGGTCTGACGGGTCACCGCGGCGTCCTGTACCTCGTGGTGGTTGGACTGCTCGCTATTCCGGCGCTCGTCCTCTCGGGGGCTGACGACTGGGAGAATCTTGTCGACATCGACTGGGGGACCATCATCCTGTTCGGCGGCGGCATCTCACTGGCGGACGCGCTAGCCGAAACCGAGGCGACGACGTGGCTCGCCCGCACCGTCTTCGACACGCTGATCGGCGCGCCGCTGGCCCTCGTCGTGCTTGCCGTCGTCGTCTTCACCGTGCTGGTGACGGAACTGTCCTCGAACACGGCGACCACAACGATACTCGCGCCGGTCCTCATCGGTCTCGGAAGCGTGCTCGCTGGAACGCTCGGCGTTGACCCGATGCAGGCAGCGATCACCCTCACGGTTACCGGGGCTATCGCTGCCAGCTTCGCGTTCGCACTCCCCGTCGCCACGCCGCCGAACGCCATCGTCTTCGGGAGCGGCCACTTGGATCAACAGGACATGATACGGGCCGGCGTCGTGCTGAACGTCCTGATGACACTCGTGTTGACGGGACTTGTCCTCATTTCCTTCGCAGTCCTCTGGCCCCGCGTGCTCTGGTAGCCCGCCCTTCAGTGTGGCCCGTTCCTGCGGTAGTACTTGTAAGTGAGCACACAGCATCGCTGTACTATCCTTAACATTTAATAGGGTATGTCACAACGGAACGTACAGGCCGTGTATCATTGATACACGGGCGTAAACCGACCTATGACTGGAAAACAAGACCGACGCGCGTTTCTGAAGGTGGCAGGAAGTACAGGTGTCCTCGGACTGACCGGTCTCGCTGGCTGTTCCGGTGACGGAGGCGACGGAGGCGACGGGGGCGATGGCAGTGGTGGCAATGACGGCGGGTCCACCGGCGATAGCGATGGCGGGATGAACGTCATCAAGCTCGGCGGCTCGATGAGCCTCACCGGTGACAACGCCGATCTTGGCCAACTCTACAAGGACGCCTACGAGCTGACCATCCAGCGTATCAACGAATCCGGCGGCGTCGAGGCGGGCGACGGCAACACCTACGAACTGGAGATGGTTCTCCGGGACGACGGCACCGACGCCTCTCAGTCGAAGTCCATCTATCAGGAACTCATCGACCGTGAGGGCATCGACTACCTGCTCGGGCCGTACTCCAGTACGGTGACGCTACCCGCGAGCGCTGTGGCCGCACAGAACCAGAAACCGATGGTCGAAGGCGGTGGCGCGAGCCCGGAGATCTTCGCACAGGGTAACGAGTGGATTTTCGGCCTCCTGCCGACGGCGAACAAGTACGCCAAGAGCTACATCGACATGTGCCTCGCGCAGGATTCAGCGCCGGAGTCCATCGCGATTCTCGCGGAAGACGGTACGTTCAGCCAGTCGACCGCGGAGGGCGCACGCAACAAAATCAGCAACACAGATCTGGAACTGGTCGTCGACCAGACGTTCCCGTCGGACACGTCCGATCTCTCGACAAACCTCGGCAAGGTTCGGGACAGCGATGCGGACGTCCTCCTGCTGTGTGCCCACCAGAAGCACAACATCATCCTAGCCAACCAGATGGAGAGCCAGAACGTCAACGTCGACGCGGCGATGGGAACTGTCGGTAGCCTCAACGAATCGTTCAAGGACGAGGCCGGCGCGAACGGCGATTACATGTACGGGCCGTCCTCGTGGGCAGTCAACGCTGACTTTGACGACCCGGTGTACGGCAAGACCGGCGACTTCGTCTCGGCTATCGAGGAGAACTACGACTACACGCCGGACTACCACAGCGCGGCCGGCGAGGCGGTCATCCTCACCTACATGAACGCCTTCCAGAACGTCGACGAACTCAGTCCGACTGCGGTCCGGGACCAGATACGGCAGGCCGAGTTCTCGACCGTGTACGGGACCGTCGCCTTCGACGACAGCGGTGTCATCGACAAGAACATGCTGGTCTACCAGTGGCAGCCTGACCCGGGCCTCCAGATCACGTACCCGGAGAACGTGGCGCAGTCGGAACCTGTCTACCCGATGCCCGACTGGAGCGAGCGCTGAGAGCGATGGCTGCCACCCAATTCGTCGTCAACGGCCTGCTGGTCGGTGCGCTGTTCGCAGGCGTGGCGGTCGGATTCGCACTCATCTGGGGCGTCGTCGACATCATCAACCTCGCCCACGGCGAGATGGTGATGCTTGGAGGGTACACCTCCTACTGGATGCTGACGCTGGTCACGGGGAACGCAGAGGGATCGCCGCTCCTGTTTCTGGCAACGGTACCGGTCGCTATTGCAGTGCTGTTCGGCATCGGCTACGCGCTCCAGCGTACGCTGGTCTCGCGGGTCATCGGGACGGACATCTTCCTCACGCTGTTGGTGACATTCGGCGCGAGTATCGCCATCCAGCAGCTCGCGATACAGGCGTGGTCGGCCAATCCACGGTCGATTCAGGTCAGCTTCGCGAACCCGTCGATGTCGATTGCGGGTATCGTCGTTCCGAAGATGAAACTCGTCGCCTTCGCTGGTGCCATCGTCCTGACGGCGCTCATGTACGTCTTCCTCCAAAAGACACGGACCGGCCGGGCGATACGGGCTGTCTCGCAGAACCCCGAGGCCGCTGCGCTAGTCGGTATCGACGTCGAGCACACCCGCGCGATGACCTTCGGTGTGTCTTCCGCCATCGCCGGCGGTATCGGCGCGTTCATCGCTGTTATCCTGAACGTGCAACCACAGATGGGGCTCATCTACACGCTCAAGAGCTTCATCATCGTGGTTTTCGGCGGCGTCGGGAGCATCCCCGGCGCGCTCATCGGCGGCCTGCTACTCGGGTCCGTCGAGGAACTGGTCGCAGGGTTCATCTCCTCGCAGTGGACGCTCGCCGTGAGCTTCTCGCTGCTCATCGTCCTGCTCATCCTCAAACCGAAGGGCCTGTTCGGCACGGGGGCTGAGCAATGAGCACGACAGACGAGGAGTCAGGCGGCGTCCTACGGTCGATTCTGCCCCCGGAGCAGGTCGACCGGTTCCTCGGGACCTGTGACGACTACGGCTGGCCGCTCCTCGGTATCGGCACGCTGGTCGCGGCTTCGTTCCCCGTCCTCGGACTGCAGGGCGGCTACTACATGACGGTGCTCACCGAGATGTTCCTGTTCGCCATCTTGGCGCTGTCTTGGGATATTGTCGGCGGACAGACCGGCTACCCCAGTTTCGGGAACATGGCCTTCTTCGGTATCGGCGCGTACGCGACGGCGATTCTGACCAAGGACTTCGCCCTCGCGTTCCCGGTCGCGTTCCTCTTAGCCGGCCTGCTCGCCGTGAGCTTCGCGGGTATTATCGGTGTCATCGTGCTCAGGCTTCGCGGGCACTACTTCGCCATCGCGACGCTGGGTGTCCTACTGGTCGCCCAGCAGGTCTCCCGTATTCTCGACATCACCGGCGGCGCCAGCGGGAAGATCCTGCTCCAGACGCCGTCCGCCGAGACGTTCTACTATCTCTTCTTGGGCGTCCTCGTCGCCGAGATGGCGCTCGTGTACTACCTCTCGGGGACGCGCTTTGGCTTCGTCCTCAACGCCATCCGCGACGACGAAGAAAAGGCGACGGCGATGGGGTTCAATACGACCTACTACAAGACGGCCGCGTGGATGCTGGCCGGACTGTTCACCGGGTTCGCCGGTGCGGCGTACAGCCTGTTCAACACGTTCATTGACCCCCAGACGGCCTACAACGGCGCGTGGAACGTCGAGCTCATCGCGATGGCGTTGCTGGGCGGATCTGGCACCGTTGCGGGACCCGTCATCGGTGCGTTCGGGCTCCATACCATCATCGAGATCGTCGAGACCTACGCCGTCGGGTGGCAGCTCGTCCTGCTCGGTGGGGCCGTCATCGTCACGGTCATCGGCTTCCCCAAGGGCGTCGTCGGCACGCTCAACGAATACGCCAGCCAGATGGACTACTACAAACACGGCGGCATGGCCGCCACAGATACCGACGACGGATCGGAGGTGAGTGCAGATGAGTAAAGCGACGAGTGGCCCGGCGACAGAGGCGGACAGCGACCGTGCGGTGCTACGGACGGACGGCGTCACGAAGCGCTTCGGCGGTCTGACCGCTGTTGACGACGTTGACATCGAGATACACAGCGGCGAGATCGTCGGCCTCATCGGGCCCAACGGTGCCGGCAAGTCCACGCTGTTCAACTGCATCACTGGGACGCTGACGCCCGACGAGGGCCGGGTCTATCTTCAGGGTGAGGACGTGACGGACTGGCCCGAACACAAGATCGCGCGGGCCGGTCTGGGCCGGATGTTTCAGGAGACCCGCATCTTCGGGGACATGACCGTCCGGAAGAACTTGCTGCTTGCGGCTCAGGAGGGTGGCGCTGGCGTGTCCAGTCTCATGCGTCGCCCCGACAGTTCGCTGCTCGCTCGAACAGACGAACTGCTGGACTACGTGGACCTCGGCGGGCTGGCAGAGACCCGCGCCGGGCGGATGAGTTTCGGCCAGCAGAAGCTGCTCGAGTTCGCGATGGAGCTGATGTCGGAACCCGATATTCTGTTGATGGACGAACCGGCCGGAGGAATCAATCCCTCGATGCTGGGAAACCTCATCGACTACATCCGCAACGCCAACGAGGAGCAGGAGTCGACAATCTTCCTCATCGAACACAACATGGACTTCGTCATGGACATCGCCGACCGAATCTACGTTCTGGCACACGGCGAGCGCATCGCTAACGGGACGCCCGAAGAGATACAGAACGACCAGCGCGTCCTCGACGCGTACCTCGGGAGGGAGTGAGTATGGCTTCCACACCAGACGCGAGCGCTGACTCCACCGCCGACCCGATCCTCCAGATGGAGAACGTCACGGCTGGCTACGGAAACACCACCGTGTTACACGACGTGAGCATCGCCGTCGATGACGGACAGGTCGCCTGTCTCATCGGCCCGAACGGCTCCGGGAAGTCCACGCTGATGAAAAGCATCTACGGCTTTGCGGACGTCCAATCCGGGGCGGTATCGTTCCGCGGTCAGGAGATCACCGGTCGGTCGCCCCAGCAGAACCTCGCCAACGGGATGAGCTACGTGCTGCAAGACGCCAGCGTTTTCCCGGGGATGAGCGTCCACGAGAACATGCTGATGGGCGGCTACGTGTTCAACGACGACGACCGCGCCGCCGCCCGCGCCGAGGAACTGTACGCGGAGTTCCCGGTGCTTGACGACCTGCGGAGCCAGTCGGCCGGCACCCTCTCAGGCGGCCAGCGTCGCCTGCTGGAACTGGCCCGCGCGCTGATGGTCGAACCGGACGTGATGATGCTCGACGAGCCCTCTATCGGGCTCGAACCGCGATTCATCGACGACGTGTTCGAGCGCATCGAGCAACTCAACGACCTCGGGACGACCATCCTGCTCGTCGAGCAGAACGCCGAAAAGGGGCTCTCTGTCGCTGACCGCGGTTTCGTGCTCGCAAGCGGTGAAATCAAATTCACCGGCACCGGGACCGAACTGCTTAACGACGAGGAAGTCGGACGCTTGTATCTAGGAGGGTAAAACATGTACACGATACTTGTCCCTGTCGACGCTGACGAGGACCGCGCTCGCGGCCAAGCCGCCTTCGTCGCGGAGCTACCGGCCGCCGACACCGATATCGAGGCCGTCATCACCCACGCACTGACCAAGGAAGAGGCGGAAGCGCCCGAGGAGATACGCAACGTCGAGCGGATCTCGACAGTCAGGCTCGTGCGTGACTACCTCGAAGACCACGATGTCGATGTCCAACTGGCCGAGGGCCAGCAACCGCCTGCGGACGGCATCATCGAACTGGCCGACGAGTTCGACGTCGACCAGATCGTCATGGGGTCCAGAAAGCGGTCACCGACCGGTAAAGCGGTGTTCGGGAGCGTCTCCCAGCAGGTGCTGCTTGAAGCGGACGACCCGGTCACCGTCGTCGGCTCACGAGCGGAGTGAGAACGTCCCTCTCGGTGGTCCCGATTCGCAATCCTTATTGCGGTTATGCGTCCAACAACTGATGTACGCGAGCACGGCGCCGGTGTAGCTCAGACTGGCAGAGCGAATCCTTCGTAAGGATTAGGCCGAGGGTTCAAATCCCTCCACCGGCTTCCCCTTCTCGGAACAGCCTAAATGGATAGACAGCGGCCTGCTTACTAGTTTTTCGGGCTTCGGAGTGAGTAATTAGCCCCTGCTACACGGGCGTTTTTGCCGGTTTGTGGTGCTAATTGTTGCTTTGAGGGCACTGCGGCCCCGCGTTCCCGATGTTTACAGAAATTATTCAATTCGCCATTTATTCTCTCCGGTGAATTTTTGCTTGACGTACCACTCCAAAATATTCTGACCCCAGCGGAATCCTTCATCTTCCGGCGAGGTGATAAGTGACACAATAGCAACACCAATTGCTCCTGTCGCTAACGCAGGCCCGGAGTTCCACCCTTTCAGGATTTGTAACCGCTCAATGGGGTCTGTCCGATGATTTACGCTACGGTAAAATAATGCATCAGTTATTATTATTCTAACAGTAACGAGTAGGGCAACAATCAGTCCAAAGACAGTCAAGACAACCCCACCTATTGCGATTCCAGCTACATTACCAACGATTAGTCCGGCAATCCCTCCGAAAAATGTAAAGACAAATTCTCCATTCTTTAGACGATTCTCCAACTTTTCCTGTGATTCGTCTATCTGCCTTAGGAGTCCCCATCTATCAAGTGTCTCATCTTCGTCAACTTTTGCTTCCAAAATATGTAGAATATCGTCTCTAAGTTGTCTCATTTCCTCTTTGTCAAGAATTGAGAATACAGCTTTTCTGATTGCACTTTCAACTCGTAGATACTGGCCCACCTTCCGAGGAACCTCAAAAATAAACATCACTACCCCCACAGCGAGCAGAACCACCAACAATACCACAGCAAAGAATATTGCCAGAAATATCGAGAGAACTATTTTAATCCACTTTCTTAGCATATCACTTGGTTAAGTAGGCGCTCAAATATCCTTTATGTAGGAACGACGGCGTTCAGCCTTTTGGTCGTGTGTCCCCTTGTCGTAGTGCTTGTCCAGCACCCGTCAAGTCATATTTACCCGCTCACCGGTCACGTCCTTCGGTTGACCGGCGTTCCGAGCCGCAGTTACGTATCCACGACGAAGCGCGAGGGTTCAAATCCCTCCATCGGCGTTCTGTGAGGAACGAACCCGACGAGCAAAAGCTATTGAGCGATTTGAACCAGAGAGAGGCTCGCTTCGCCCGTGGCTCATAATCCCTCTATCGACGTCCCGCTTCGAGTGCCGTTCTGACGAGCAGGCTGTGTTTCCTACTGGCGATGGCCTGATAGTAGCCGCAGGTACTGCGTCGCTTCTCTGGCGGTGCGACGCGGCCCCGTATAAAAACGACCCTCAGCAGTGATGCGATACGGCAACGGACCGTTGGACGGACCGTCTAGCTGTAAACGATGGTCACACAGTACGGATTGCCGGCGGGAACTGCGATGTGCCCGCGAGAGCGGCACGACGGACACACTTGCGGGCTGTCAGATGGGGTGCGATTCTGATGGATTTCAGGAACGCTTGGCACCGCGCCACCGATGAAGAGGTCTGTTGCATCGCCTGCGGTGAAACAGTCGCCCGGTCGGATGCCCGAGAATACGATAAGTACGGCGACCGCTGGGACCGCGACGACAAGTCCTTCGAGTACCTGTGTAAGCCTTGTTATAAGGAGCACTGTCACTTCGACCGGACCGGGCTAGAGGACCGGCTCGAAGCGGCCGGGGCCGGGACCGTAGGCCGAGACGCGTTTCTCAGACGCTATCACGAGCTGGCTGACGAAACAGAACAGACCCGGGCCGACGGTCGGTGAGTCGGACGGCGAGTGCCCAGTCGGGCGACACGGCATCGCAACACAGGCTGTTCAGGGCGTGATACCCACCCGGCCACCGATCTCCCTCTGTGCGACAGTGTGCACGTCGTCGAGTCCGTACTGTGTCGTGTGTGAGTCGACCGCGCCGCGGTCGACAAGAGCGACCAGTTCCTGAAGTTCGGTGTACTGACCGACGATACGACTCGCTCAGTCCCGGCTGGCCAGCAATGCAGCCCCGAGCAGTGCTACGACTGCGACGGGAATCCCCATGCCGGGGCCGAAGGTGGACGATGGGGCCGGGCTGGTCGCGCGGATCGGTTCGTCGACCGGTTCGTCAGCCGCGTACTCCCAGACAGCGGTCTCGTTTTGAACGATATCGGCGTTCGATGACGAGATGTCGGCAGGCATCGTCAGCTGGTACTCGACCGCGACGCCATCACCGAAGGCCACGTCGGTATCCTCATTCGCCGTGAGGAACGTCCGGTCTTCGTACGTGACGTTGCCCTCACTGACGTTAGTCGATACATCGCTTTCCGGGCCGGGGTTCCAGTCCGTGAACGTCATCGAGAGCGTGACGTTCTCACCCTCTAGTTCCTGTTCGTACGTGTGGTTTGCCATCCGGCTGGTGTTCACGTCGGCCAGCAGATACCCCTCGACTGAGTCATAGCCCTCTTGCTGGGCCTGACTCTGGAAACCGTCATACACTGACGGCGACATCTCGAGGGTCAGGTCGTATTCTGAAACTGTGCCGTCGGCGGCCACTGTTGAGTCAACCGTCGCCGTCACGCAGCCGGACAGAACGACGAGGATAGCGAGACCGATTGCAGGGACACTCCGATGCATATCTCACCGAATTGTATCGGGTGGTATAAGCCTTGTTACCGGTGGCGAGGCGGCTCAATGTGTCAGGACCAGCAGCTGGTCGTCGGTCCGAATCAGGCAGAAGGGCGACCCGGGGTTTCCGAAAGTATTCGTCCGCTTTTCACTGATAAAGAGCGTCTCGAACTCGTTGCCACAGGCCGGACAGGCGAACCCCTTCCGGTTCGATAGCGTCATCGTCTCGCGGTCGTCTTTCAGCAGTTTGAGCCCGTGTCGGTACTCGTGGACATCGAAGCTGCCGCTGACATCGAGCTGGTCCATGCGTGTGAAACGGGTGTCGGCCGTCTAAAACTCGTCGACGACTTACACTAGGTTCGCGCCCATGTAGAGCACGACGACGAGGAAGATCCAGACGATGTCGACGAAGTGCCAGTACATCGACGCCGTCGAGACGGAGGTGTGCCGTTCAGCCGAATACTGGCCGTAGTACGCACGGATGAAGACGATACCAAGCAGAACCGCACCCATCGTGACGTGGAGGCCGTGGAGCCCAGTCAGACCGTAGAACGCGGACCCGTAGATGCCACCACCGATACTAAAGCCCTTGTGAACGATGAATTCGTAGTACTCGTACACCTGTCCGCCGATGAAGACGATTCCCAGCAACAGCGTCGCGCCAAGTAGTTTCAGGAATCGGCTCCGGTTCCCGTTCCGGAGCGCGAGGTGACTGAAGTGAAGCGTCACCGAGCTGGCGATCAGAATCAGCGTGTTGACAATGACCAGCGAGCCAAACACCTCGGGCACTGCCGCCTGTGCCCAGACTTCGCCGCCGCGCACGATGAAGTAGTAGACGAAGCCAGCGCCGAATGTAGCGATTTCGCTCCCCAAGAACAGGAGCATCGCGAACTTCAGCGTTTTATCCGAGTGGTAGTCCGTCCCGCGCTCCCAGAAGTCGGAGACGAAGGCGTGATACAGCCAGCCGTAGATGCCGACGAGGAAGAGCCCGACGCTCCCGGCCATTGCTCCCGCCCCGACCGTCTGGCTGACTAGTGCGTTTTCGCCCATCGAGAGCACGAGCAGGGCCGCGCTGACGTAGATGCCCGAACCACCGATCGCCGTCACGAAGGGCCACCAGCTGGCCTCGCCGAACCCGTGGGGCCAGTCCTCCGTCGCCGGGAGGTGATGCTCCCCGTGCCCGTCGTCCGCGTGTTCATCGGAGACACTCATACTAGGGCCCTTGCGAACGGAATACTAAAAGCCCATCCAATTCCCTGCGGCCTGTGCCACCGCAACCCCGATCCGACCGGTGACTCGCCGGCATCCCGGAAGCTACACAGGGGCGAAGGCCCAACTGCCGACGATGACATCTGGGAGGCGTCGTACAGTCGCGCTGGTGGTGTGTGGGCTGGGCTGGCTGGCCGCGACAGGGACGGCGAGCGCACACGGCGGCAGTCTCGCCGGTGGCGGTCGAGAGTCACTGACGATCCCGACGTGGCTCTTTCTGAGTACCGGCGGCGCGGCCGTCGGCGCGTCGTTCCTGCTGGCGTCGTTCGTCACCGACCGGGCGTTCATCGAGCGCATCCACGACTGGGGACGGCCGCTGTCCGGGGACTTCGAGCGCGTCTTGGGGCTCGCCGGCCAACTCATTGGGCTCGCCGGACTCGCCGCGGTGTTCGTCGTCGGCTTCCTCGGGCCGACGAACGCCCGGACGAATCTCGCGATACTGCTCGTCTGGGTCGGTTGGTGGGCCGGGCTGGCGATGACAACGTATCTCGTGGGCAACAGCTGGGCGACGCTCAATCCGTTCAAGACCCTCGCGGGAATCCTCCCGACGCTCGACCGCCCCTACCCGGCCCGCGTCGGTTCGTGGCCCGCCGTCGGCGGCCTGCTCGTTCTAGTGTGGCTGGAGGTCGTCAGCCCACTCGCCGATCAGCCGAGACTGCTCGCGTCGGTCATCGCCGGGTACGCCGTGCTGACACTCGCAGGCGCGTTCGTGTTCGGAGCTGACGACTGGTTCGCTCATGCCGACCCAGTGGAGCGGGTGTTTCGCTACTACGGCCGCTTTGCACCCATCGGCCGCGACGAGACCGGGCTCCGACTTCGGCTCCCCGGTATGGACCTCTCGACGCCGCGGCTGGTCGACGGCCCGGACGAGGTGGCGTTCGTGGTCGCCCTGCTGTGGGTCACGACTTATGACGGGCTGGTCACGACACCCGCTTGGCGGGACCTGACGACGCCACTTGTCGAGGCCGGCGTCCCGCCGCACCTCCTGTACCCGGTCGCACTCGCTGTCGGGTTCGCCTTCTTCCTCGGCGTGTATCGACTCGCGGTCCGGTCCGCTCGTGAGATGTCGGACACGTACTTGGCACCGGCGGTTCTCGCACAGCGGTTCGCGCCGCCGCTTGTCGCCATCGCCGTCGGCTACCACTTCGCGCACTACCTCGGGTACTTCCTCGTGCTCGTGCCCTCGCTTGCCGTCGCGCTTACGTCGCCGTTCGCGAACCCGGCAGTAGTGCCGACCATCGAACTCCCGGATTGGTTCGGCGGGGTCGCACTGGCGTCTGTCATCGTCGGGCATCTGGTCGCTATCTGGGTGGCCCACGCCGCCGCGTACGACCTGTTTCCCGCGCGACTACAGGCGATTCGGTCGCAGTACCCCTTCATCGCGGTTATGGTGTTTTACACGATGACGAGCCTCTGGGTCGTCTCCCAGCCGGAGGTGGCACTTCCACATCTATGACTGACACAGCAACCCAACCGGCGGCTGATACGGCAGCGGCACGCACCGACGACACAGCCTACGATGTCCCGGCCGACGCCACGGCCTATACATGTTCGTACTGCGGCCGGCCGTTCGCCCGCGAGTCTTGGCTCGCGCTCCACCGCGGTCTGGCCCACCCCAATGAACTCGACGACGAGGAGATTGAAGCCTTCCGAGCGGCCCACGACGAGGAGGAAGCGTCGCTTTCGACGTTCCGACTGCAGGCACTGGGCGCGCTCGTACTCATCTACTTTGGCTTCCTGATGGTGTACGCGCTCGTGTAGTTCCCGGGCTTCACGGCGTCACCGACACAGCGGACGGGAAGCGAAGCGTTGATGGGTCGCAGGTGACCAAAGAATGGGTATGGACCTTCGCGTTATCGACAAATCCGATACGGAACTCTCTATCGAAATCGCCGGTGAGGACCACACGTTCATGAACGTCATCAAGGGAGCGCTGCTGGAGACAGAGGGCGTCACGGCGGCGACCTACGACGTGAACCCGGAACAGTCCGGTGGCCAGACCGATCCGGTCCTGACCATCAAAACCGAGGAGGGCGTCGACGCGCTTTCCGCGCTCGAAGCCGGGACTGACGCTGTCATCGAGAAGGCGGATAACTTCACCGCTGCGTTCGAAGCCGCCGCGTAATTCTAACAGAGCACGTACGTGACGAACACGCGTTCGTCCGGACCGACGTGGATGTCGAGACCGATCAGTCCAGCGTCTGCCCGCTGAATCCTGTTGCCCCGCTCGAGGTAGCTGTCGACGAGCGCGGTCGCCAGCGCCGTCTCGTTCCCGAACTGGTCGAGTGACTGGGGCGTTCGGTCGTAGGCCACCTCGTAGCTGACCACGACTGGCCGGTCACAGGGGAGGGAGAACCGGGACACACCCTCCCGCGTGGGCCGCTCCGCGTTGTCGTATCGAGCATCGACACGACCCTTGTTGTAGTAGGCTGCAGCGTCGTCGATGGTCGCGTTCCGCGAGACGGTCCCGCCGCCGATGCCCGAGCGCCGGACATTGTACACATCGACGTAGGTGTCCTCAACCTCGGCCAGCGAGAGCGAGCCGACCGTATCGGCGCTCCCGGCCGGGGACGCAATCTCTGGCGGGCCAGCGGGGGTATCAGCGGCAAAGCCCGGCAACGTGATACCGCCCACAGCAGCGAGCACGATGAGGCCGAGCAACACCGCCACGGCGGCGTAGCCGAGTACGTACTTCGTCTCGACCACGTCCAGCCAGCCGGTCTGTATCTCGTCGAGCGGGTCGTCCTCAGGTGGTCCCGTCCGTCGCTCGAAGTTACTCCCGCCACAGCGCTTGCACGGTGGGGAGTTCTTCTGGTGTTGACGACCGCAGTCAAGACAGACCCATCTGGGCCCACCCTCGACGACCTCCTCGTTGACCTGCGTTACGGCCTCCTCGAAGGAACCGTGTCCGCAGTTGTCACACGGCGGGTCATCCTCTTCGTGGGGTTTGCCACACCATTCACACCGCCATTTCATTGTTGAATCTCCGTGTTGGGCGGATAAAACCTGTCCGATACCGAGCCACAGTGCTTCGATTCTCCGGCTGCGTTCCCCCAACGACCGCTCGGCCACAGGTCGACTTCTTGGGGGTTGTTCGACCCCGTTGACGCCTGCTACCGGTAGCTGGGAGAACCGTGACTGTTGGCAGCGAAAACTGATATCGAGAGTCAGGACACGGCAGAGCTGAGGTATCAGCGGCTTCGGGAGAACTGCGTCATGAACGCGGGATGCCGGGTGTGGGGAGGAACTGTATCAATCCAACGGCAAGAACGGCGTTACAACCGGACCGGAATCCCCTTGCTGTCGAGATACTCCTTGGTTTCGGCGATAGAGTACTCGCCGAAGTGGAAGATCGAGGCTGCCAGACCGGCATCCGCGCCGGCGTCGACGAACACTTCCTCCATGTCTTCCGGGCTGCCACAGCCCGAGGAGGCGATTACCGGCGTGGAGACGGTGTCACAGACGGCCTGCATCAGCGGGATGTCATAGCCGTCCTTGGTCCCATCGGCGTCGATGGAGTTGACGAACAGCTCGCCTGCGCCGCGTTCTTCGGCCTCGGTGGCCCACTCGACGACGTCCAGTCCGGTTCCCTCGCGGCCGCCCTTGACCGTACACTCGAACCAGCAGGACTCGCCGTCGACCTCGGTGTAGTACTCGCCTTCGTCGTCGAAGCGACGGCGTGCGTCGACGGAGATGACGATACACTGGCTCCCGAACGCTGCCGCGCCCTCGTTGATGAGGTCGGGTTCGGCGATAGCGCCGGAGTTTATCGACACCTTGTCCGCACCGGCCCGCAGCGTCTCTTTGATGTCGGCACGGGTGCGGATACCCCCGCCGACGGTCAGTGGAATGAACACCTCGTCGGCGACCGCCGAGACGGTGTCGAGCATCGTCTCACGGCCCTCCGCGGAGGCAGTGATGTCCAGAAAGACGAACTCGTCGGCCCCTGATTCGTTGTAGGCTTTCGCCATCTCCACCGGGTCGCCGGTGTACTCTAGGTCCTCGAAGTTGACTCCCGTATACACCGCTGCGTCCCCGTTCTCGTCTACGTCCACGTCGATACAGGGGATAATCCGTTTCGTGAGCGTCATCAGATACCTGTGGGTTCGCAACAGCGCCGTTTGACCGTTTCGACTGGTGCAAGTGTCTGACCGAGCACCCAGTGGCAATCCGACAGCTACACGTACGACGCCACAGAAGCACCGCCCATGGCAGACGACCACCACGAGGAGGACCGTCCGGATTACGACCCCGCCCACGTCGAACTGCCCGCGCGAGAACCGCCGCTTCGGTCGACGGCTCCACAGAGCCCCTTCACGATGTCTCAGGTCGGCACAGGACTCGGTGTACTACTGGTCGGACTGGTGCTTACGTTCGGCATCGCGCTGGCGCTGGCCTGATCAGTTCGGGACAGCCACGCCGGCCGCCACAGGTATCAGTTCTGATAGCTCTGGCGAGAGTATATACGCCTCCACGCGAATATCTATGGTACAATGCCGCCCCAGTCGGACGCGAGTACGGCGGTCGCAACCGGAACGTCAGTGGCGACCGCTGGTCGGCGCGCTGGCCGGGAGGCGACCAAAGCTGCTCGTGACCGACTGAACACCGAGCGAGTGGATTTTTGCCAAATATTTGTCAGCTCTGACATCAATCCAGAAGCCGCTCTGGCGGGCGTTAATGCGCTCGTCGACGACGAGACAGCCGTTGTCGGCTGTACGGCTAGCGGCACATTCACCGAGGAGCGAGCGATGGAGACCGGCGTGGCCGTCACACTCGTTACCAGTGATTCGTTCCGATTCGATACAGCCCTTGCCAGCGGGCTCAGCGAGAACACTCGCGGGGCTGTCAGGGATGCCGTTCGGGCGCTCCCCGATAATATCGAGGAACCGTACCAGTCAGCAATTGTTCTCCACGACGGGCTGTCTGGCGTCGGCGAGCAGTTGTCGCTGTCTGTCCAGCGACGGCTCGGCCCCTATGTCGAATTTGCAGGTGGGGCAGCGTCTGACGGGCTCCGAATGGAGTCGACACCCGTGTTTTGTGACGAATCGGTTGTCGATGACGCAGTCGTTCTCGTGCTCGTCTCCGGCGAAAAGCGTCCAATCATTACCGTCAACCACGGCCACACCCCCATCTCGGAGCCGTGGGAGGTAACCGACGTGTCCGGAAACGTAGTTCACGAACTCAACGGTGAACCAGCGTTTGCGGTGTGGAAGGACGCTGTCCGGGACCACGTTGCGGAGACCTCGGGGATAGCCGTCGATGACGTCGCAGTCGGTTCAGCGGAGCTCAGGAAGCTCATGGTCGCATACCTGTTCGGTATCGATCAGGGTGAGACATACAAGATTCGCTGGCCCCGGACTGCGATTGAAGAGACTGGCGCGCTACAGTTTGCCGTCGATATTCCGGAGGGGACTGTCCTCCGTGTTATGCATGGGAACAAAGCCGACCAGATCGCATCCGCCGAGCAGGCCGCTGTCGACGCTGTCTCACTGAGCGACGACGCTATCGCTGGCGCGTTCGTCTACGACTGTGCGTGTCGTCAGATTCTCTTCGATGACGCGTTGTCATCGGCTGTCGACGGCATCACATCGACTCTGTCGGCCCCAGTTGCAGGGTTCGAGACCTACGGGGAGCTGTGTATGCAGGCTGGACAACTCAGTGGCTTTCACAATACGACAACAGTGCTTTTCGCACTGCCGGAGTAACAGATGAATCGAACAGGCCTCGTTTCAAAGTTCGCAGAAACGGTCGGAATCGAGAAGGCGTCGGCTATCGTCGACGACGCGATGGCTGACCTTGGTATCGGTGGCGAAACAGAGCTAGACGATACGGACGCACAGGACATCTGCGATATAATCCAGCACAACAACGAGGGGTATGTGGCACTCGTCGCAAGCGAACTCCGGGTGCAGCTGGCGGCGCAAGAACGGTTTGATGCGCTTCTGGGGAACATCCCAAACCCGGCTGTCGTCGTCGAGTTTGAGCAGCGAGAGCCGTACGTCAAGTCGATTAACGAAGCGTTCGTTGACTCGTTCGGCTACGACCAGACGGATGCAGTCGGAACGGAGCTTCGGGCACTCCTCTCGCCACCCGGAGCGGACTCCGATGTCATCAGGGCAGACTGGTGGGAACAGACCGGCCGGTCGGAGCAAGAGGTCAGGCGGATGACCGCGTCGGGCGAAGTCCGGACCTACCTGTTTCGGAGCACCATTGTCACTCGTGACAGCAGCCAGCTGGAAGGGTACGGGATATACACCGACATCACTGAGCGCAAGCGTCGCGAGCAGCAGCTCAAACACCAGAACGAGCGGCTTGACGAGTTTGTCAGTATCGTCAGCCACGACCTTCGGAACCCGTTGAACGTCGCATCCGGCCGCACCCACCTCCTGCTCAACGACATCGAGGACGGGGCTGTTCGGGAAGGGCTAGAGGAGGTCGCCGCGGCACACGAGCGGATGGCGCGGATTCTCGATGACACGCTGACGCTCGCTCGGCAGGGGCGAGTCGTCGGAGAGACCGCGAGTGTCTCCATCGAAACCGTCGCGGCCGACGCGTGGCAACAGGTCGAAACTGAGGACGCGACGCTCACGGTCGAAACCGAAGCAAGCATCGAGGCGGACTCCGAGCGCCTCCAGCAACTCTTCGAGAATCTCTACCGGAACGCCATCGAGCACGCCGGCGCGGAATGCACCGTTGTCGTGTCCACGCCCTCCCATGAACGGAACGGGTTCTCCATTGCGGACGACGGCCCCGGTATTCCGCCAGATGACCGTGAGCTAGTGTTCGAACACGGTTATTCAACGAACTCTGACGGGACAGGATTCGGCCTGTCAATCGTTCAGAGCATCGCTGAAGCGCACGGCTGGTCGGTCACAGTCTCCGAGAGCGAGATGGGCGGTGCGCGGTTCGATATCCGCTGGTAATCAGGCTAGTTCGTCTTCGATGACTGAGCGCAGGTCCGTGATAGCTGCGGCGTCGTATTGCAGCGTCTCGTCGTTGACCGTGATATCAAGCCGGTTCGAGCCGTTTGCCTCGCCCAGTTCTGTCACCGGGGCGACACCGTCGAAGGCCTCACGGACAGCCGACGGGTCGGTCGTCTCGAACACGACGCGCCCGGGCCGCTCGTTGAACAGGAGTCGCTTCCGGGTGCCGCGCTCGACTGTCTCCACCTCGACCGTCGCGCCGGCGTCCTCGTGGACCATCTCCGCGAGTGCCACCGCCAGCCCACCGTGGCTCACATCGTGACTCGCCAGTACGTGGTCGGCGTCGGCGACCTCGGCAATCGTCTCGATGAGCCCTGTCGAATCCGCCGGGAGGGCGGGGAAGCGGTCGGTGCCGCCGAACTGCGAAGTGTATTCGGAGCCGCCGAGTCGCGGGTCGGTCTCGCCCTCCAGCGCAGTGTCGCCGACGACCACCAGCGTTCCCTCGCCGGACAGCGACAGCGGCGGGGCATCGTACCCCTCCTTGACACCGACTAGCGCGAGCGTCGGTGTCGGCGGAATCGGTCCCTCTTGAGAGTCGTTGTACAGCGAGACGTTGCCGCCGACGACCGGCACGTCGAGGTCGCTGCACATATCGGCCAGCCCGTCGACAATTCCCTTGAAGCCGCCGTACACGTCCGGTTTCTCGGGGTTGCCGCCGTTGAGGCAGTCTACGGCCGCGTGGGGCGTCGCGCCTTTCGCGGCGACGTTGGTGGCGTTTTCCAGCGCGACAGCGCGTGCGCCCTCGTACGGCGCGGCGTCGGTCCAGTTGGGGTCCGCGCCGGCCGAAAAGGCCAGCCCGGTTCCGGCTTCGCGAACGGCGAGCAAGGCGGCGTCGTCGCCGGGCAGGACGCTCGTACGGACCTGCACCTCGTGGTCGTACTGGCGGTACACCCACCGCTTCGAGGCGCAATTGGGGCTGGCGACGATACGCTCGAACGCCTCGTCCAGCGACACCGTCGGCAGGTCCCGTTCCTGTGTTGGCGGCGCGTCGCTTGGCAGGTCATTCATCGGCGCGCCGTCGCCGAGGAACGCCGCGTCCACGTCGACGACTGTCTCGCCCTCGAACGTACAGACGTAGTTCGTGCCCGGGTCGGTGAGTTCACCGATGACCGAACAGCCCAGATCGTAGCGCTCCGCGAGTTCGGCCACACGGTCGACGTTCTCGGGTGTGACCTCGTAGACCATCCGCTCCTGACTCTCGGCGAGCAGGTACTCCATGGCGTTCATGTTGGGCTCGCGTTCGTGGACGCGGTCGAGTTCGATGCGTGCGCCGAGGCCGCCCTTGGCGACGAGTTCAGAGGACGCGCCGCCCAGACCGGCCGCGCCGAGGTCGCGGGCGGACTCGACAAGGGCCTCGTCCAGCAGCGCCTCGTTGCACTCGATGAGAAGCTTTTCCGAGTACGGGTCGCCGACTTGGACGGCCGGCCGGTCCTCGGTCTCGGCGTCCTCGGCGAGGTCCTCGCTGGCGAAGGACGCGCCGCCGAGGCCGTCCCGCCCCGTCGCGTTGCCGACGAGGACGAGCTTGTTGCCCGGTTCCTGTGCCTCGGCGGTGATGGTCCGCTCGGGCTCCAGCAGGCCGATACAGGAGACGTTCACGAGCGGGTTCCCCTTGTAGCCGTCGTGGAAGGCGACGCTCCCGGCGACAGTCGGGACGCCGATACAGTTCCCGTAGTGGGAGATGCCTTCGACGACGCCCTCGAAGAGATAGCGGGAGTGTTCCCGGTCGAAGTCACCGAAGTACAGTGAGTCCGCGAGTGCGATGGGGTACGCACCCATCGACAGCGTATCGCGGACGATACCGCCCACACCCGTCGCCGCCCCGTCGAACGGGTCGACGTAGGACGGGTGGTTGTGGGACTCGACGCCCATCGTGATGTACATCTCCTCGCCGTCGTCGTGAGTCGGCAGGGAGACGACGGCCGCGTCGTCGCCGGGGCCGATAACGACTTGGTCGCCCTCGGAGTCGAACGCCGACAACAGGGGACGGGAGGAGCGATACGCGCAGTGTTCGCTCCAGAGGTTCTCGAAGAGAGCGGCCTCCGCCCGTGTCGGCTCCCGACCGATCTCCTCGACCACGAGTTCGTGGTCCGCGTCGGACAGGCTCATTACCTCGTCGTGGCCGCCCACAAGATAAGTCCCTTTCCATGCACCCGCGCTGGTAGTACGCAAACGTACATCCGCACCGGTAGCACGGGACCGGCGACTGCCGAGGGTATCACCAGTACAACAAGTCGATACTCATCCCCAGCAGCTGAGACTCACAGATGAAGACGAGTGGTGACTGCCCACTGGACCTCTATTTCTCAAAAAGCTGAATGCAGCCTTCTAGACATATTTGTCGAGGGATTGTGCTCAGTATCTCACCCGTATCAGACCGAAGTCTTCCCTTTTCAAATCAGATAACTGGCCCTCTGAGTATATATGGCCGCTGCCCATACCCGGATGCAGTATGGGTGCTGCCGACGGTGACTGGCTGACACTGGAGGGGAGTTGCTTCTCCGGTCGGTCCTTCTCCAGCGTATGGGCGGTGGCGCTGGCGACGTACGGTGTCGGCGATGTGGTTACGACGATCGCTATCGTCTATTTCGTTCCGACGTTCACAGAGGCCAATCCCGCGATTCGATGGGCGATCCAGTCGTTCGGCGGCGGCGGTTTCCTCGGACTCAAACTTCTCGTGATCTACGCCTGTCTCGGCGTGAGCATCTGGGGCGGCGTGCTTGAGGAGGACCCGCTGCTCTACTATGGCCCGCCGGTCCTTCTGACAGTGATGGGGCTCGCCGTGACTGGGTTCAACCTCAATCTGCTGTTTTCCTGAGGAACCGCCGTTTTACTGCCGATTATTCAGCCGTCGTGTTGCTGGTGGTGTTCCCGTCCGACTGATTGTTAGCCAGCGTTTCTGTCGGGGTCTCGGACAGGAGCGCACTCGGTGGTGGTGAGGCACTGCCGCCACTCTCGGTCAGGGCGGCGTCGGTTCCGGCCGGTGTCTCTGTCGGGCTGGGCGTCATCTCGGTGGCAGGCTGGGTAGGGACCGAGTCGCTGCTGTCGGTGAGACCGAGGGTCCCAACGCCAGTCCCGACGACAGCGAGTAACACGAGCAGAACCAGTCCCAGAAGCCGCTTGTTGTATGTGCCGTCCGCGTCCCGGAAGATGCCGCTGCTCATCTCAGTGCGGCCTCCGGCCAGCCGTGATGTCGCGCTGGACGCAATCTATTCTCATCGTTTTCTGATGTTTTACTGCTTGCTGTTGTAGGGCATGACTTCACCAGCCCACTAAGCCACCGATATCCCACCCAGTTGGCTCGGTTTACGATATGTCGCCCAGCAAACCATATAACGTTTTCCATGTCCTCAGTCATCGAAGTGAGCGGTTTTTCCAGAATCATGGCAATCTGATTTCGTCGGCTGACCATGCATTCTAGCGACTGTGGCTTCGTGAGTGTACGGAGAAGGCCGCTCTACTGACTATATTCTGTCAGAACGGCACCCCTTCGTCGGACGATTCGGCCTCACCGTCTGTCTGGAGTTTCCCGGTCTGCCGGTATCGCGTTTCGAGTCGCTGGAGTTTGTCGTTGATCTCCGTGCTCTGATGGTGGCCCGGGCTCACGCGGACGCGGACGAGGTCGTACTCGTGGCGGTCCGACAGCCCGTTCCAAGCGCGGAACGCGCCGACAGTCAGCGTGTCGCTCTGGGGGCAGAACTCGGTTGTCGGCGTGAATTCGGCCCTGAGCACACTGCTGTTGTCCGATTCACGGCCGTAGCGGAAGCCCGCGTCCGGGTGCCGGTGGTCGAGATTTAGCCGTGCGAGGTTGTACCCGAAGGTCATGTCGTACACGCCGCGCTCGTCGAATAGGTCCATCGTGAGTCGGTGGAAAGCGGCGTGGTCGGTGCCGGTCAGTACTGCTGTCTCAGACAGGAACGGGCCGGGGTCCGGGTTGTGTTCGGGAACGAAGGTCCCGTAACTATCGAACCCGACGTCTGAGCCGCCACGGAGGCCAGAGAGAAGGCTCATACTGAAACGAACGGACGGCACACATCAGGACCTACTCCCGAACGTGTTCGGGGGAACCCCCTCCCCGACTCCCGGCAAACAATCAGATGATGCCAGCAACCACACTCGACCTGCGCGAGACGCCGCCGCCGGAACGACACTCGAAGATACACGACTCCTTCGCGGCGCTATCCTCCGGGGAGACGCTTCGAATCATCAACGACCACGAGCCGAAGCCGCTGTTCTACGAGATGCAAGCCGAGGTCGAAGCGTTCGACGCGGCGAACTACCGGTGCGAGCAGGATGGCCCACAGAAGTTCGTCGCGGACCTCCCGAAACAATGAGCGAGACCTCACCTGCTGAAACGGAGCGAGCAACGCTCGGCAGCGGTTCGGACGGCCGGACGAGGTTGTTCGAAGGGGCACCGAAGACCATCCAGCTGACGCTCGATGCAGGCGAGTCGATTCCGGCCCACAAGCATCCCGGTCGGGAGATCGTGTTCCTCCTCCGTTCGGGTGCCGTGGACCTGACGCTTGGCGACGAGACGCTATCGCTCTCTCCCGGCGACATCGTCCGGTTTGACGGTGACCAAGACATCTCCCCTGCCGCAACAGCGGACAGCGAGGCACTGCTCGTCCTCGCAGCGTCGTCGAAGTAGGGTCACTCGAACAGGGAAATCGCCGTTTCGATCCGCTCGTCGTCCGCACTCCGCGCCGCGTCCTGTAGACTTTCCCGGGGGACAGCGAGCAGTCGCTCGACGAGCCGTTCGCTCAGTTCTTCAACCGCCAGCCGCTGGTCCGCCGTTAGTTCGCCGTCCTGCTGTAGCTGTGACAGCGTTCGTTCGAGTTGCTCCCGCTGAATCTTCGCACCACGGCCGTCGATACGAGCGATCGCCTCCTCGACATCGACAGGCGGCTCTGTGTTCTGATTCATCTGTGCCAGATAACCGTCACTATTGCGTCGTCGGCCTCAACACTTTCGTAGTCGTAGCCTCTGTCTCTGAGTTTCGGATAGAGGTGCTGTGGGGCGCGGTCGTTGAACTGAACGAGGATAGTCTCGTCGTCAAGGTCTGCAAGCCGCTCTAGCGTCTGCTTGAGCGGCTTCGGTGGCCCCAGCGACTGCACATCGAGACGTTCCGTCGGCGCATCAACGGGTGCAGCCGTCTCCGAAATCAGGGCCGCGACTTGCTCTGTGGACTGGTGGTTCGACGCCATATGTTCGGGTTGGGTTGTGAGCGGGCCGACTGTTTTCCCGAACATATTCGGCCACATTGCCAGCAGGGGCAGGGTCGTACTAGACGATAATGAGTGGAATACCTGCCGACGTGGACGCAGACGCCGGACCACCGATGACGGTTCCACTCCGTCATTTCGTCGTCGCACTGGCGTTTCTGGTCGTCGGTGTCACCGTCGGCGTGGTCGAGGGGCGGGCTGGCCACCTCGCACAGGTCCACCTCCTGCTTGCGGGGTGGGTCTGTCTCACCATCATGGGCGCGCTGACGCAGTTCGTCCCGGTCTGGTGTGGAGTCGACCTCTATTCGCGCCGCCTCGCCGCTGCGCAGTTACCGTTCGCTGCTGCCGGGTTCGCGGGTCTGGCGGCTGGCTTCCTGACAGCAACCCCTACCCTGTTACCGGTTGCCGGAACGCTCGCGCTGGTCGGTGTCTGGACCCTCTGTTACAACGTCGGTCGGACGCTGCTCGCTGCGGAGCCTGACGTTACAGCGATCCATTTCGGCTGGGCGCTGGTGTTCTTTGTCCTCGTGACGGGTGCCGGGATAGTGCTGGCGCTGGACCACGCTGTCGGCGTTCTCCCGGTTCTGGGAATCAGCCGACAGGGGTTCTTGTTAGCCCACGGGACACTTGCCGTGTTCGGTGCGGTCCTGACGACTGTCGCAGGCGCGCTGGCACAGCTCGCCCCGATGTTCACGCAGGCCGACACCGGCAGAATCGATGCAGTGGTCCAGCGGGTAGAGACGGCCGTCTATCCGCTCGGCGTTCTCGCGTTCGCTGGCGGTCGCCTGATCGGAGCCCCCGTTCTGGCCCGGCTCGGCGCGGTTCTGGTCGCTGTTGGCCTTGGCGTGGTGGCGGTACTTCTGGCGCGGCAGCTCGTCGGTGCGCGTGTCGAGTGGTCACCGATGCTGACCCGCTACAGCGTCGCAGCGCTATCGCTGTTCCTCTGGGCAGGGCTGACAGTGGTCGCGTGGTGGAACGACCCGCTGGCGTACGCTGGGCTACTCGGGCAGCCGTCGACGGTGCTACTCATCGGTGGCGTCGGCTTTGTCGTCTTCGGGACGCTGTATCACGTTGTCCCGTTCATCGTCTGGGTCCACCGGTACAGCGACCGCCTTGGCTTCGAGGACGTGCCGATGGTCGATGACCTGTACGACCACCGCATCGCCGCCGTGGACGGCGTGGCGCTAACTCTCGCATACGGTATCCTCGTGAGCAATCAGTGGCTTGAGACGCCGAACGACACAGCGCTGGTCGCCGGGGCGTTTGCGCTTTTCGGGACCGCACTGTTCGCGGGCAACCTCGTCGCCGTCCTCGTCGAACACAGCCCGCACTCGCTGCCCGTACTGCTGACTGGCCGTGAACACACGCCTACCGAGGACTCGTGACTCATACTGTCGGCTGTGACTATTTTGAGGATTTGTCACCGCAGGGTGACAGACTTCTTTCCAGACGTACAGTCGACAGAATCAGTTCGTCGCGGCCGGTTGGTCCGTGTACAGCGAATAGGTCAGAATAAAGAACCCGACCGCAGTGAACAGTTCCTCGACAGTGACGCTCTGTGCCACCGGCATACCGATGAGCTGGTGGAGGCTACCGCCGAGTATTGCGCCCAGCGTGACGAACCCGATGCCGAGACAGAGCGCTCGCATCGCCGGTGCCTGAGTGCGGCGATACGCGCGGTAGGTCAACGTCGTCAGTATCACACCACAGAACAGCGTGACTGTCTTCATCCCGATTAACAACACGGCGTTCGCTCCAAGCATAACTCTGATTGACACGTCCGCGTAAATATACCGTCCGTAGCGTTTCCAGTCGGTGAGAATACCACAGTCACACCGCCACACAGAACAGCTGCCCGCTCCGGCCGAAAGTGAAAGTACGAGGCGAAGCGATTGCCGCGTGGGTACTCTGTGTGAGTGCTACCGAACGTACAGCGAGTACAGAATGATACCCAGACCGATGGCCGTCAGTGAACTCGACGTGAAGACACTCACAGAGAGCAGTTGTTGCCCGAGATACCGACCGACGATGATATCGAGGACGCCGCCGGCAAACGCACCGAGGGTCACCACCCCGAACCCGTAAGTGAGCCACTTGTGTTGCGGGCTTTTCGTTCGGCTGTACGCCTGATACGAGTAGTAGGTTATCAGTCCGCCAAGAATGAGGATCAGTGTCTTCGAGACGACGATTCCGACCTGTGAACTTGGGATGTGTACCATGGTTATGTCTCCTTTCGCACCTCAGACCAGAGGTTTTCGAGCCGTTGGTCCGGCGTCCGAGCGCGGTGTGAGATATCGACGGTGAGCGACAGTTCCTCGTCAAGGCTGATGACGACCTCCTCGAAATCGATAGCGTACCGGCTCGCGTGTTGCCCGTCCGACCTGACCTCGACGCCCTCGTACAGCAACGAGGACTCCGTCAGTAGTTCGAGCTTTCGATAGGTCGTCGATAGCGGTACGCCGCTCCGGTCGGATATCTCACTCGCCGTCAACGGTTCCTCCAGTACGCTGACGATGGCGCGACAGTCCTCGTCGTCGAGTGCGTCGAGGACCGCCTGTAACTCCGGCGTCTCCTCGTCAGCGAAGGGGTCCCGGACCATCCTTGCCCGACAGTGCCCGCCCAAGACGTTTAATGTAACCGACTTCGGAGCGCTTACCGCCTGACACAGCCGACCTTTCCGCCACACAGCACGCAATATATGGGGCACTTATCTGTAACTGGGTCTTCGTTCCCAGTAACTGAGAACGCTTCTGCCGGCCTGAGAATTGCCTTTAGGGGTTTATATTGCGGGACATTACCTTCAATTGCTTATGGAAGACCAGATCGGCGCACCCGGATCGGGCATCTCCCGTCGTGACTTCGTGAAAGCCTCCGGCCTCGGTGGCACGGTCGCGCTTGCGGGCTGTACCGCCCCGGGTGAGGTTCCAACCGAAGAGTCAGTCGACACCAGCACAACCCCAGCACAGTCCGACAGCGACCTCCCGACCACGTCGCCGCCTGAAATCGTCAACGTCGACGAGCAGGGTGGCGAAGTGACGCTCTCCTCTGTCCCAGCGAAACACGAGGCCCATCCCGGCAAGTCGATGGGCGGCCCCGTCGAACTCCCGAAGGTGTGGGCGTTCAAAGCCGACGACGGCGAACCGAGCGTCCCGGGGCCGATCCTCCGGACGACGGAAGGCGAGGACATGGAGGTCACCTTCGACAACACGGACGGCATGCGCCCGCACACGGTCCACTTCCACGCCGTCCAGAAGCAGTGGGAGGACGACGGCGTCCCGACCACGACGGGCATCCGAATCGACCCCGGCGAGAAACACACCTACACCATCCCCGCGAACGTGACTGGCACGCACCTGTATCACTGCCACTACCAGACCCATCGCCACATCGACATGGGGATGTACGGTATCTTCCGCGTCGATCCGAAGGGGTACGAACCGGCCGACAAAGAGTACTTCATGACGCTGAAGGAGTGGGATTCCCGGCTCAACCGCCAGATGGCGGGCATGGACGCCAGCTATGACCCCCGGAACCGCCGGCCCGACACGTTCACTGTCAACGGCAAGTCCGCCCCACGGACGCTTCACCCCGAGGACGGCTCGCCGATCATCGTCGAGCAGGGCGATACGGTGCGTATCCACATGTGCAACAACGGGTACATGGACCACCCGATGCACATCCACAACCACCGGTTCCAAGTGACTCACAAAGACGGCGGGAAGATTCCGGAAGCCGCCCGCCACGATCAGGACATCACCAGTATCCCGCCTGCCGGTCGGCACACTATCGAGTTCGAGGCCGACGCCGACCCCGGTATCTACCTCGCGCACTGTCACAAGGTCAGCCACGCGATGAACGGGACCTCTTACCCCGGTGGGATGATCACCGGCGTCGTCTACAAGGAGGCAATGGACACCGACATCTTCAAACAGCTGATGGAGTACGCGGGCTACGAAGGGTAACTAGGCGTTCGATTTGAAGTAATCACGGCACAGACGCTGTTTCTCCGACGATTTCAAAGGGCAGACTCGATATGGGTCGTTCTCGTACAAACGTCGCAGTAAACACCATACCGCTATATCGAATTCAACTGTGGTTCCCAGTAGCTGAGAACGCGCTAGCCCCGTTTTTTTGAGGGAGTCTAACAGAGGGGTATGGAAGAGTTCGACCACGAGGTAGACGCCCCGCGCGGCGCAACGAGTCGCGAGTGGGAGGTGTTCGTCCGCGAGGACACGGCGAACCCGCTCACCCATGTCGGAAGCGTCAGTGCGCCGTCCGCCGACATCGCCAGAGAGCAGGCAGCGTCGCTGTTCGCGCGGACCGCCGTCACACTGTGGTTGTGTCCCGCCGACGAGACGGAGCGGTACCAGACAGATGCTGCGGCGCTTGGAACGGGAACCACGGACGAGGACGCAACCATGAGCGTCGACGAGATGGAGGCGGAGACGCTCCGGGGTGGGAACCGATGATTTCGGTCTCGAAACTGCTCTGTGACCTCGACGCCGAGGGAGACGGCCTTCGGTACGACGCAGCGAACGAGTCGACCAAGCGGCAGATCCGCGACGAGAAACAGCGCCGGCCGGTTGTCGTCTGGAACGTCACCAAACAGTGCAATCTCTACTGTGACCACTGTTACGCCGCCGCCGATACCGAAATCGCTGACGGAGAACTCTCGACTGCAGAGGGGAAAGCGCTGCTTGATGATCTGGCCGACTACGGCGCGCCAGTGGTGCTGTTCTCCGGTGGTGAACCGCTCGTTCGGCAGGACCTCGAAGAACTGGTCGCCTACGCCAACGAGGTCGGCGTCCGCCCCGTGCTCTCGACCAACGGGACGCTCATCACCGAGGAGCGCGCCCGGTCGCTGAAAGACGCCGGGCTGAAATACGCCGGTGTCTCCGTCGACGGCCTGCCGGAGCGAAACGACGACTTCCGCGGGGTCGACGGTGCGTTCGAGGGCGCGGTCCAAGGGATCGAGAACTGCCTCGACGCGGGCCTGAAAACTGGCCTCCGGTACACAATCACAGAGCGCAACGCCGCGGATCTGGAGGGCGTCGTCGACCTGCTGACCGACGTGGGCGTGGACCGCTTCTGTTTCTACCACCTCGACTACGGTGGCCGCGGGACCGAGATCGTCGATGCGGACCTCACACCTGCGGATCGCCGGCAGGCGGTAAAGCGGGTCTGTGACATGACCCGCGAGTACCACGACCGCGGCGAAGAAATCGAGACGCTGCTGGTCGGAAACTACGCCGACGCGGCCTACCTCGTCGAATACGCCCGTGAGAACATGAGCGAGGCACAGGCCCAGCGGGTGTACGAGTATCTGCGGGTCAACGGTGGGGACCCAACCGGCGAGCGCGTCGCCGACGTGGACTATCAGGGCAACGTCCACCTCACGCAGTTCTGGCAGGGGTACTCGCTGGGGAACATCCGCGACCGCTCGTTCGGCGCAATCTGGGAAGACGAGTCGAACCCGCTTCTCCGGGCGCTCCGGAACCGCGAGGACCACCTCACCGGGAAGTGCGCCGACTGCCGCTACGCCGGAGTCTGCCGCGGCGCGTCCCGGCTTCGAGCGCTCACCGTCGAAGACGACCTGTTCGCTCCGGACCCACAATGTTATCTAGAAGACAGCGAGGTTCACGGGCCGCCGCCGTTCGATACCGGCGAGAACTCGATAGCCGGCGGCAGCTCAGCCGACTGAGCCGGGACGGTCAGCCCTACTTTAACCCCCGCCAATCTGAGGGGGACGACTCATTCCTGCACACCGGTAACTATCACATGCGACCGTCGATTGACGGTCGTATCGTCGGGAAACGCACGCTCAGTCTCGTGGGACAGATGGGCGTTCCTTCGGGCATTCGGCCGCCATGGACACGGCGGCCGGTTTGTTCTCTGTGAGCACAAGGGCGGACCGGGGCGTTTTTGCCCTGCCACCCGCTATCGCCACCTGTGCAGTCGGTTGAGCTACACGCGCACTCGTCGCTGTCGTACGACGGCCGGGACCCGGTCGAGCTCCTCTTAGAGCAAGCCAGTGCCGTTGGGCTGGACGCACTGGCCGTGACTGACCACGACGAGATCGATGCCAGCCTCCGGGCGGCCGAACTCGCCCCGGAGTACGGTCTCGTCGGTATTCCCGGGATGGAGGTCACGTGTGCCGCCGGACACGTCCTCGCTCTGGGGATTCAGGAGGCGATTCCGCCCCACCTTCCCTTTGACGAGACGCTCGACCGGATACGTGATCAGGGCGGACTCGCAGTCGTCCCGCACCCGTTCCAAGAATCCCGACACGGCGTGTTAGAACACATCTCGAAGGCCGAACTCGCCACGGCCGACGCCATCGAAGTGTACAACTCACGGCTGCTGACCGGGCGGTCGAACCGGCAGGCCGAGCGATTTGCTCGCCGAAAAGGGTTACCGATGACCGCCGGCAGTGACGCCCACATCGCGGAGATGGTCGGGCAGGCAGTCACGAACGTCGGCACGGACGAACGGTCGGTCGACGCGATTCTCGACGCCATCCGCGAGGGCAAGACGACCGTCGAGGGCAAACGGACGCCGTGGCGGATCAGCTTCCGGCAGGCTGCTGGCGGTGCGAAGCGACGCGTCAAGAACGGCATCGCGGAGCTCCTACAGTGATGCAGGGGGTCGACGCGGTCACCGTCGCCGACGCTCTCGCAAGCGGCGACGCGCTTCCGGGCACCGGCGGGTTCGCGGGCGAACTGGACGGGACGCTCGTCCGCGACGTACTTGGGCGATATCCGCTGTTCGTGGAGCGTGCCGTTTCTGACGAGAAGCGACTCGGCCCCGGGCAGTGGAGCCACGACCCGACGACGCTGGCCGACCCGCGGTCGTTCCCCGCCGGCCATATTCGAACCGACAGCGGGACGCGACAACGGTGGTCGCTCCCGTCGCCGGAGCCGTTTGGAGACCGCGAAACGGCTATTGAGCGGGTCCGTGCCGCTGTCGAGACGAGCGTCGACGCCGTCGACACCGACGGCCTCGCAATCGCGTTCTCCGGCGGCGTGGACTCGGCGCTACTTGCAGCGCGGCTCGACGCGCCGCTGTACGTCGCTGGGTTCCCGGACAGTCACGACGTCGAGGCGGCGCGGTCAGCCGCGGACCTGCTGGGAACCGAGGTCCGCGTGGTCGAACTCACCCACGACGCCATCGAGCGGGCGGTGCCCGAAATCGCCCGCGCGACGAAGCGGACGAACGCCATGGACGTGCAGATAGCGCTCCCGCTGTATCTCGCCGCCCAGCGGGTCGCCGCCGACGGCTTCGACCGACTGGCGCTCGGCCAAGGGGCCGACGAGCTGTTCGGCGGCTACGCCAAAGTCGCCAAAGCCCCCGAAGACCCCCGGGTTGAGGCCGACACCGTCCGCGGAGCCCAGCGAGAAGTCATCGCTTCGCTCCCGGACCAGCTAGAGCGGGACGTGCTCGCCCTGCGGGCCGCCGGTGTCGAACCGGTGACGCCGCTGTTGCACGACCGCGTTGTTGATGCTGCCCTGCGTCTGGCCGGTGACCTGCTCGTCGACGGTGAGAGGCGGAAAGTCGCGCTCCGGGCGGCAGCCAGCGAGTCACTGCCCGAGGAGATAGCAACGCGTGACAAGAAAGCCGCGCAGTACGGCTCGCTCGCCGCACGGGAACTCGACCGTCTGGCCCGGCAGGCCGGCTACAAGCGCCGGATGGACGACCACGTCACCCAGTACGTCAAATCGCTCGTGCAGTGAGTCACGTCTAGGCCTCGCGCACCGCATCGATGGCCTGCTGGCCGATCTCGACGACATCTGCGGGGAGTTCATCGCTTCGGTCCTGCAGATCACTAGCAGTAAACCATTCCCAGTCATCAGCTGGCTGTTCGCCCGGTCCCGGCGTGATGTCGCGGCTGTCCGCGTGGCCGTAGAAGATAAAGTCGATGTGCTGGTGGCCGACCTCGCCCTCGGCGTTGACGTTGATGTCTTCGAGCAGAAAGTGCTGTGGCTGGGGCAGCGACTGGACCGTCTCGCTCTCGATGTCCTGCTGGGGTGCGATGAGGTCCACGTCGAGGCCCAGTTCCTCGCGCGTCTCGCGCAGCGCGGCCTCGTGGGGGAGTTCGTCGCGGTCGATGTGTCCGCCGGCGGGCAGCCACATGTCGAGCTTGCTGTGTTCGTGGAGCGCGACGCAGCCATCGCTGACGACGTAGACCGTCGCGACAAAATGCCGAGTGGTCTCCATACCCCCCGAAAGGGCGCAGTCGGTGGTTTAGGTTACGATACCGGTTACGGGTGGATGTTGTCTTCCGCTTCCAGCAGTTCGTGGTAGCGGTTGCGGATGGTGACCTCGGAGATGTTGGCGACTTCGCTGACCTGACTCTGGGTCACCTTCTCGTTGGTGAGCAGCGAGGCGGCGTAGACGGCAGCGGCGGCGAGGCCGACCGGCGACTTGCCGGAGTGAACGCCCTCTTGCTTTGCGTTCTGGAGGAGCTGGCGGGCACGGCGTTCGACCTCCTCGGAGAGGTCAAGGTCCGACGCGAACCGCGGGACGTAGCTCTCGGGGTCGGCCGGCTGGATTTCGAGGCTGAGTTCGCGGACGACGTAGCGGTAGGTGCGGGCGATTTCGTCTTTTTCGACGCGGGAGACGCCTGCGATTTCGTCGAGCGAACGCGGCGTCCCGGCCTGACGCGCGGCGGCGTACAGCGACGCCGTCGAGACGCCCTCGATGGAGCGGCCGGGAAGCAGGTCCTCGTCGAGTGCGCGGCGGTAGATGACGCTGGCCGTCTCGCGGACGTTCTCCGGCAGTCCGAGCGCGGAGGCCATGCGGTCGATTTCGCCCAGCGCCTGCTTGAGGTTGCGCTCCTTGGAGTCACGGGTACGGAACCGCTCGTTCCACGTTCGAAGGCGCTGCATTTTCTCGCGCTGGCGCGAGGACAGGGAGTTGCCGTAGGCGTCCTTGTCCTGCCAGCCGATATTCGTCGAGAGGCCCTTGTCGTGCATCATGTTCGTCGTCGGCGCACCGACGCGGGATTTCTCGTCTTTCTCCTTCGAATCGAACGCGCGCCACTCGGGGCCGGGGTCGATCTCGTCCTCCTCGACGACCAGCCCACAGTCTTCACACACCGTTTCACCGCGCTCGCTGTCGGACAGTAACGACCCGTTACACTCCGGACAGACGAGCGTCTCTGACTCCTCTTCGTCCGTCTGCTCTGTCTCCGTTTCGCGCTCGTTCGAGTATCGGCGGATGCTGGTATCGGTCATTTGTTGGATGGGGGCAACCGGGTATCGTACCCGAAAAACGTGTTGTATCCTATTGTTGTATCTACGGCGACTTAAAACTTTTGTCTGTTTCAGAAGTCCAATTTTCCGAAGGGAAAACAAGAGTTGGCAAATCTTGTGTATTCACTTCCTAAACTATTAACTATGCTATATTTTCGCCCAGTGTTTCGAAACGCTTACCGCGCATCCAGCACTCCGGCCCGACATGAGCGACCCCGCCGTCGATCCCGAGGAGGTCCGGCATGTTGCCGACCTCGCCCGTGTCGACCTCGCAGACGACGAGATCGAGCGGTTCACTGAGCAGTTTGGTGACATCCTTGATGCATTCGAAGCGCTTGACGATGTCCCAGAAACAGAACGAGAGGCTGAACTCTCGAACGTGATGCGCCCCGACGAGACACATGAAAGCCTCTCGCAGGAGGAAGCGCTCCAGAACGCCAACGACTCAGAAGAGGGGCAGTTCAAAGGGCCGAAGGTGTCATAATGGAGTACAACGGCTACATCTCCGACGAGACCATCGAGGGCGCCGAGGACGGCCCGCTGGCAGACAAGACCGTCGCGGTCAAGGACAACATCTCCACCGAGGGCGTCCGGACGACCTGTGGGTCGGCGATGCTTTCCGACTACGTCCCGCCGTACGACGCGACGGTCGTCGAGCGCCTGAAAGCCGCCGGCGCGACCATCCCCGGCAAGACGAACATGGACGAGTTCGGGATGGGGACGACCACCGAGACTTCCGCGTTCGGCCCCGTCGAGAACCCTGTCGCCGAGGGCCGCGTGCCGGGCGGCTCGTCCGGTGGCTCGGCCGCTGTCGTCGCCGCCGGCGACGCTGACCTCGCACTTGGGAGCGACACCGGTGGCTCCATCCGCTGTCCGGCCGCGTTCTGTGGCGTCGTCGGCATCAAACCCACGTACGGACTGGTCTCACGGTACGGCCTCGTCGCCTACGCCAACAGCCTCGAACAGATCGGCCCCATCGCGCCGACCGTCGAGGACGCCGCCGAACTACTGGATGTCATCGCCGGCCCGGACGAACACGACGCGACGACGCAGGAGGCCCCTGCGGCCGACGGTTCCTACGCGGCAGCCGCCGACGGCGATGTCGACGGGCTCTCTATCGGCGTCCCGACAGAACTGCTAGACGGGGCCGACGAGGCCGTCGTCGAGACGTTCTGGGCGGCGCTGGACGACCTCGAAGCTCAGGGTGCGAGCTACCACGAGGTCGACCTTCCCTCGGTCGAACACGCCGTCGAGGCGTACTACGTCATCGCCATGTCGGAAGCTTCCTCGAACCTCGCGCGGTTCGACGGCGTCCGGTATGGTCAGTCCGGCGGCTACGACGGCAACTGGAACGACTCGTTCGCCAACGCCCGCGAGGAGGGCTTCGGCGAGGAAGTCAAGCGACGGGTCCTGCTCGGCACCTACGCCCTCTCGGCGGGCTACCACGACAAGTACTACAAGAAGGCTCAGGACGCTCGCGCGTGGGTCAAACAGGATTTCGACGAGGCGCTGGACGATGCCGACGTGCTCGCCTCGCCCACGATGCCCGTCCCCCCGATGAAACGCGGCGAGAGCCTCGACGACCCCCTCACGATGTATCTGGCCGACGCCAACACGACCCCGGTGAACCTCGCGAACCTCCCGGCCATCTCCGTCCCGGCCGGCGAAACCGACGACGGGCTGCCGGTCGGACTACAACTGGTCGGACCGGCGTTCGGCGAACGGGAGATTATCCGGGCCGGCAGCGCGTTGGCCTGAGAACGCACGTCGAGACCGGCGCGGTCGCTCGCGAATGGGTACAGTTTACTCGCCGGCGACCCGAGAGAGCGTATGAGCGACGACGCTAACGGGCGATTGAGCTGGCTTCACTGGCCGACAGTCCTGAAGGGACTGGCACTGGGAATCGGGGCCGGCCTGATACTGGCCGTCTCACTGGGTGATTTCTATCTCGGGATACTGCTTGGCACGCTCAATGGCCTCGCCTTCGGTATCGGCTGGTCGCACTCGCGGGCCTGAGCTGCGCGAATTAAACGCCGGGGGACGGCTACAGCACGCTCTCGTACACGTCGGCGAGTTTGTCGATAGCGTGCTCGACGCTGATCACGCCGCGTCGGGCAAGACAGCGCTCCCGGAGCCGCGCCCGTTCGTCGAGAACGCGCCCGATAGCCCGGCGGAAGCCGTCGATGTCCCCTTCGTCGTAGGAGTATCCGGTTTCGCCGTCCTCGATGGTCTCACTGAGTGCGCCGGCGTCGACGCCGGCCACGGGCGTGCCACAGCAGTTGGCTTCTAGGGCAACCAGACCCTGTGTCTCGACGGGACTCGGGAACGCGAACACGTCCAGCGTCGAGTACAGTTCGGGGAGTTCCGCCCGGTCGAGAAAGCCGAGAAAGCGCACGTCGGCGTCGCTGCGTTCGGCCGCCGCTTCCAGCGATTCGCGGGCCGGCCCGTCGCCACCGAACACGACAGTCACGTCCAGTCCCTCGCAGGCCGTGATGATGTCTTCGAGGCATTTCTCGTAGCCGTGGCGGCCGGTGTAGCCGACGATGGGGCCATCTGGCAGGTCGTAGCGGTCTCGGAAGGCGGCGGTGTCGACCGGTTCGAAGACGGTCGTGTCGACGCCGTTCGGGACGACCGCCACCCTCGTATCGAGGTCGATAGACTCCCGGAGATGTGTGGCCGCGCGTTCGCCCGGCGCGATGACGGTGTCGGCACGGCTCAGAAACCAGCGTTCGTAGCTCTCGGCGCTGGACCGGACCGCCGATTCGACAGCCCCGTTGAAGGAGACGTACTCGGCGTACTCGCTCGTCGGCGTGTGATACGACGCGACAAAGGGTATATCGAGTTTCCCCGCAAGTCGCTGGCCCGCCATTCCGAGGCTGAAGGGGGTGTGGGCGTGGACCAGTTCGGCGTCCCGAACGCCCTTCGGTATCTGGGGCATCCCGAGGCGAAACCCCTCGTAGAAGGGAAACGGGAGGCTCCGGACCGGATACTCGTTGTCGGACGGTTCGTGGTCGCTTTTCGGGTAGACCACGTCCATGCGACCGCCGCGGTCGCGCCAGCGGTCCCGCCACGTCTCGACCGTGTAGGTCACCCCATTGACGGTCGGGAGGTACGTGTCGGTAAACGTCGCGACGTGCGGCAGTGTCATCGCCGCGGCGTAACAGTACCATGGGTTAAACCGTTGCCATTGGCACGCCATTTGTCAGACAGCTGTCTATAACCGGTAGACGCCAGAGTCCTTTTCAGAGACCGTGGCGGATTGTCGGTAATGGACCGAGACGGTTGGCTGTACGCTTGGGCACTCGCATCGGTCGCGTTGGGCGCGGGTTCGCTGCTTGTTCCGCTGTACTTCGTCGCCATCGGCGGCGAGACATTCATGCTTGGTGTCCTCGCCGGGGTGGCCGCCGCCGCGGGTGCGCCGGGTGCCCTCATCTTCGGGCGCGTCGCCGACAAAACGGGGAAGCGACGGTCGCTCGTCCTCCTCGCGCTGGGACTGGCGACCCTCGCGCTGGTGCTCGTCTCACTCACCGAGGAGCCGTGGCTGGTCATCGTCGGCAACGGCCTGCTGTGGTTCGCGGCGGGCGCTATCGCACCGGTGCTGACGTTGCTTGTCACCGTCGGAACCGTCGAACGGGACTGGCCGGCGCGGTTCGCCGTCCTGAACCGCTATCAGGGCTGGGGATGGGCTGGCGGCCTCGTCCTCGGGTTGGTATGGACGACGCTGCTCTCGGGACCACTCGGCCCCCTCGTCGCCCAGCAGTCGCTACTATGGGTGTGTGCGGCCGCGGTCGGCCTGTCGGCGTTTCTCGCTGCGAAGTGGCTGCCGACCGACCCCGCCGAACTCGACCGCCCGCGGGCCAGCCGGATGGCGCGGGCTATCGCACGGTCGCGTCGGCTTCCGGTCAGGAGCGCGACGTTCCCGGTTGGTCCGGGGCGACTGTACTGGCTCACGCGGTCGCTGCACCCACGGGAAGTCGCGGCCCGGTTCTCTCCGGCACTGACGATATACTTTGGCGGTGTCGTCGCCTTCTTCGTCGGCTTCGGCGTGTTCTGGGGACCGCTCCCGCTGTATCTCTCGCGGACGCTCGGCTACGAATCGGGACTCGTGTTTGCGCTGTATCTCGTCTCCAGCGTCGGCTCGGCGCTGTGGTACGACCGCGCTGGCTCGCTCGCCGAGCGGTACAACCCGAGCGGGCTTCAGGTCGGAAGCCTGCTCGCCCGCGCGGCGCTCCATCCGGCCGTTGCCGTCGTGGGACTCCTGCTGTCAGCGACGCTGCTGGGGACAATTATCAACGGCATCGTGTTCGTTCTCATCGGTGTTGCTTGGGCCGTCATCGCCGTTACCGCAGCAAGCGTCGTCACCCAGCTCGCACCGTCGGCCATCCGCGGCGAGGCGCTCGGCATCTACACCGCCGTCTCCGGGCTGGCAAGTGGCGTCGGGTCGATACTCGGCGGCTGGCTCGGCGGTTACGACTTCCTGTTTGCCTTCACCGTCGCCGGTGCGCTGGTACTGGTCGGCGCAGTGCTGGTCACGGTCGTCTGGCGGCGCTCGCCAACGGTATCGGTCGACAGCGAGCCGCTTTCGGCATAACACTCGCTCTGCTTCGAACGGCGCTTAGGCCAGTTCTTCGTACGTTTCGACGAGTTTCCGGCCGACCCGGTCCAAGCTGTGCTCTCTGGCTGTTTCCCTTGCGTTCTCGCCCAAGCGCTCCCGCAAGTCGGGATTCTCGGCGAGGCGCTCCAGCGCTTCGCGGAACTCAGCCTCGTCCTCGCAGATGAGGCAGTCATGGCCGTCTTCGTAGTACTCTCGGAAGACGGGGATGTCCGAGAGGACGACGGCCTTCCCACAGGCCATCGCCTCCAGCACGGCGATACCCTGATTCTCGGCCTTCGTTGGAAACAGGTACACGTCGCCGGCCCCGAACGCGCCGCGGATGTCGTCGACCCAGCCGGTAAACGTGACGTTTGCCGGCGGGTCGTTCACCCACCGCTTGACCGTCTTCGAGGCCTGCGGACCGGCGTCGTAGGGGCCGAACCACGCGAAGTCGTAGTCGGTCTGCTGTGCGAGCTCGCAGAACGTTGTCAGCCCTTTGCGCTCGAAGACGTTGCCGACGGCGAAGACGACCATCCCGTCGAGGTCGTAGCGCCGGCGGTAGTCCTCGCGCAGGCCCTCGAAGCCGTCGAGCGCGTCGATGTCGACGCCGTTTGACATCGGCCGTATCGGTGCGTCGACGGGGTACGATTCGAGGATATTCTTCGTGTACTCGGAGGGACAGAGGACCATATCGGCCTGCGAGTAGAACCACCGGAGGTACCGGCCCAGTGCCGGCGCGACCAGATTCGACCCGCGGAAGCTGTCCCGGAAGTCCTCGCGGGTGACGTGAGCGTGGAGGATCAGTGGAATGTCCGCGTGTGCCGCGTACCGGGCCACGGCGACGGAGCCCGGCCCGATCATGTTGCAGTGGGCAATGTCAAACTCGCGGAACATCGGGTCGTTGAAGGCGATATTGCCACCCAGTGCCCACGCCGGATGGCCCTCCTGCCAAGGCGTCGTCTCCACCTCGATGTCGGTCCCGGACAGCGCCGCCCGCTGGTGGTCGACGGCAGTGCCGATGCCCGACCGGTCGAGGTGGTCGGCCAGTTCGAGATAGTTCAGGACGCGCACGCCTCGGGACACTCCGGCCGGACCGAAAATCCTACCGACTTGGTCTGTAAGGATATGGGTGGACGTCTTTCGACAGTAGCTTAGAACAGCCAGACGGTCCACCGGTGTCGCCTGATCGCCCAACTACAGGGTGGACTGCAAGGGACGAGATGCTGGGCGTTCGAGAGCGTCCGAAAACCTTCGATTTTCGGGATGGCGAGAGAGCACTGCTCTACCGGACCACGACGGAAGCACTGCGAATAGGTGCGCGAACCGCGCAGCGAGTCGCAGTAATCCAGCGTCTCGGGCTTTCTGGCTGTTCACAAAGCGACCAAATGGTGCGTCGACTGTTGCTAGCTCGTCCGGAAGGCATTTTCCCGCCGCCGACCCAGTACCGTCTATGACGGACGAGGCGACCATCGCCAGCGAGCGGATCGAGCGCCTCCAGTCGCTCGCTCGTGAGGCGGTTCAGGTCGGCAACGGGGAGCGTGCCCGGTCGTACGTCCGGCGCGCTCGGCGTGTCGCCGAACGCCACCGCCTGCGCCTGCCACGGTCGTTCGAACGGTCGACGTGTGACGCCTGCGATACGTACCTGCTACACGGTCATAACGCCCGGTCCCGGACCCAGTCCGGCCACGTCGTCATCACCTGTGACTGTGGGTCACAGTCACGCTACCCGTACGACTGATGATTCTTTACGACTGCTGGTTTTAAGGGGCTGTCCTCGCTAAACGGTGTACATGAGTGACTCATCTCGACAGTCGCGGATACACGACCTCGACGCGACGCTCCGCGTCGGCAAACACGGTATCGAATCCGTAGCGGACGAACTCGACGACCAGCTGGAAAACACGGATCTCGTGAAGGTGAAGTTCCTCCGGTCGTCCCGGGGCGGCACAACGGCCGAAGAACTCGCTGAAGATCTGGCCGAGATGGTCAACGCCGAGGTGATTCAGGTGCGGGGCCACACCGCGGTGTTCAAGAAATGATGCAGGTCCAACCACTCGCCAACCTGCTTCAGGGCTTTGGCGTGCCGGCAGCCGGCTCAATCGCCTCGGCGATTGTCTTCGTCGTCGTCTTCGTCCTCGTCTACATTCTCGGGAAGGCGGTCGTGCTGCCGATTGTCGACCGGTCGCTCAAGTCCCGCGACCTCGATACCCATGCTCGGCGACCGCTGAAGAAGGTCGTCAGTATCGGTATCATCTTCGTCGCCATCTCCGTCGCATTCGGGATGGCCGAGTACGGGAACTTCCTGCAGTCGCTGGCAACCATCGCCGCCGCGGCGACGCTCGCTATCGGTTTCGCGATGCAGGACGTCATCAAGAACTTCGTCGCCGGCGTGTTCATCTACACCGACAAGCCGTTCCGGATCGGTGACTGGATCGAGTGGGACGGCAACTCCGGCGTCGTCGAGGACATTAGTCTCCGTGTTACTCGCGTCAGAACCTTCGACAACGAACTGCTGACCGTGCCGAACTCGAATCTGACCGACGGCGTGATCAAGAACCCAGTCGCCAAGGAGCAACTTCGACTGAAGTTCATGTTCGGCATCGGATACGACGACGACATCGACAAGGCGACCGAGATTATTCTGGAGGAGGCCCGGGACCACCCGGAGATTCTGGACGATCCCGAGCCGTCTGTCCGACTGACTGAACTCGGTGACTCCTCTGTGGGACTCCAGTCCCGCATCTGGATCGACGACCCGAGTCGTGCCGACTTCGTCAAGACCCGCGGGGAATACGTGACATCGGTCAAAGAGCGGTTCGACGCAGAGGACATCAACATCCCGTACCCGAACCGGACCATCGGCGGCGGGCTGGAGATGACCGGCCTCGACAGCGTCGTGGAACCGGCCGACGACTGAACCACACCGGGACTCCCCTGTGGGAGACCACGATACACGACTCCCAGTGCCCCCGTGCTCGTCTCGTGGCCTGTGTGAGGCTACGTCCCGTGTGCACTCTCGCTAGTGATTCTTGGTACGTCTGTCCCGCCCAAAGCTACGGGTGCTGAAGGGTTTGAGCCGCCTGCACTTCGCTCGCGACACTCGCACGTTCCGTCCCACAAATTACCGTCGCAGTCGCTCACGAATTTGTTCGCGACAGCAACGGGCGCTGAGGGATTTGAACCACGGTCGGAGCAAGCTCCTCCCTGATGCAAATCACTCAGCCGACGCTCATCAGCGCTCACTGTCGGTCGCGCAGAAGTCACGGGCGCTGAGGGATTTGAACCCCCGACGGTTTGGTCCGAAGCCAAGCACTCTGTCCAAGCTGAGCTAAGCGCCCTACGTACAATGGTATGATGACGTTATGGTTTAAACCAACCGGTTCCGCCGCGTCGTGGTACCGCAGTCACGGGATTACTCCGAAACCGCTTCAGCTGTGTCAGAATCAGTGTCAGCGGCGACCTCGGCCACGACCGCCTCCGTGTCGATGCCTCGTTCTTCGGCGAGCGCCTCGATGAGCGCGCGCTGTTCGGCCAGTTCCCGCTCCATCCCGTCGACGCGAGTGTTCGTCTCGTCGACAGTGCTTCGCAAGTCCTCGAGCTGTGTCTTCAGCTCGTTGACCTTCTTGTAGAGGTCCTCAGCGATGTCTGCGACCTTCTGTATCTTTTTCGCGGTGGAACCCAGTCCCATGGGCACAGGTACGGAGAGCCGACATTTCCTCGTTTCGCTCGAACGTCGCTGTTAAGACGCCGCCGGACCGAGCGACGGTATGGACGACTTGCGGCTCGCTCCGACTGTCGGCATCGTCGGCTGCGTTCTGTATCTCCTTGTACTCGCGGTCCCGTACGGGCTCGTTGAGACGGCGAGCGCCGTGGGAGCGTACTACAGTTCGGGCGCGCTCTCCCCGCTGCTGTCGGGCGTGTTCGCGCTTGTCTGCATCATCGTGCTGGCGGCCGGCCGCGAGGGTCGGTCGGACCCGAGTATCGCAGCGGGGGCCAGCATCGGCATAGGCGTGTTCATCGTCGCTCTCAGTGTTCTCTGGGCAGTCACTGTCCCCGAGAGCCTCGTGCTGGGGCTGACTGAGTCGACGCTGATGGAACACCACCGCTGGGGCGTCGTCCTCGCTGGCCTGCTCATACCGCTCGGTGGGACATGGTTCGCACGAGCGCTGGACCTGCTGTAAGCCGGTCTGCCCACCGGCGCGTCGTCCAGCGGTCTCTGGGCGCATCCGAAAGGCCCTTATGGGGCGGCGGCGGAATTTCAGATGGACTAGGTCGGGGGGCTAGGCCCCCCTCCTTGCCCGCACTGTGGTCTTGAGCGGGGACCGAACACCGGGGGCGTCCGGTCTGACGGACGTGGACCCCGTAAGCTAACATGGAAGCCTCGTCCCACGGGGACGGCGGTCCGCGTGGTCGCACCTGCAGGGGTGTGCCCACGTGGTTAAACGATGGCACTCCGCCAGGCACGGAAGTGAGCAGCGGACCATCGAACACCCGTCGCTCGTGGGGTCGCGGGGTGGAGGAGGCAAACGGGATTACCCGCGTCCGAACGCCGGGCCATCCGGGCTGTCCGTTCCATTCATACCTGCGTTTAATTCCCCTGAGTAGCCGTATCGCGGACATTTTTGCGGAGCACTATCGACTCAATCTGTAAGGAGTTCGCTAGCCAGCCCGCAGCGGTATTAGCTGAAAGAGCCTGTTACACACCGTTCTATCCCAAGTCAAAGTTCATACACCGATATATGCAAATATGACTTCACAACTATAGATGTTTCAGATCAACACCATGACTTTACTTTCGAAGCACACTAAATAGGTGTCGGAGATAGTATATAAATCCAAAATCACCATATACGGAGATATTTTCTCTTTCGGTCGCGAGATCGGCTTACAAATCCGATTTTCTACATACCGTCGTCAATATTCGGAGTAGTCTACTGTTTTCATACAACTGACATCTGCCGATGCCAACACCGGCGACTACGGTGACTCGTTGGCCCTGTCGTCGGCATCCCACTCCTGCAGTTCTTTCCGCCGGATTTTCCCGCTCGTCGTCTGTGGTAGCGCATCAGCAAACTCGATTTCCCGGGGATATTCGTACTCCGCGAGGTGCTCTCTGACGACGGACCGGATTTCCGAACGGAGCGTTTCGTGGGCCGGTGCGTCCGCGGCAGTTTCGACGTAAGCCTTGATAATTTCACCGCGCGTGTCGTCCGGCACGCCGATGACACCCGCCTGAAGCACGTCAGGATGTTCGAGGATGGCACTCTCGACCTCCATCGGCCCAACACGATAGCCGCTGGTGATGATTACGTCATCCTTTCGAGATTTGAACCAGACATAGCCGTCGTCGTCTTGTCGGGCCAGATCGCCGGTCACAAACCAGCCCTCGATCTCCTTGGCTGCCGTCTTCTCCGGCATGTTCCAGTACTCGTCGAAGAATACCGAGCGGTTGTGGGGTCGCAGGGCTATCTCGCCGAGCTTGCCGCTTTGGAGGGGTTCGGCAACACCGCGGTCTGTGGCTTCGGGGTCCAGTATCGCGAGGTCATACCCCGGCAGTGGCTTGCCCATGCTTCCCGGCTGGGTGTCGAACCAGTTCGAGTTGTTGGCGACGACAAGATTCAGCTCTGTCTGGCCGTAGAACTCGTTGATCGTGACCGAGTCGAACGTCTCCGCTACCCGGTCGACGATTTCTGGCGTCAGCGACTCGCCGCCGACGGCGAACGTCTCGATAGCGAGGTCGTACGTCGCAGTCGGATCCTCAACGTCCATCAGCAGCCGCAGGGCCGTCGCCGGCATGAACGACCGGGTAACGCCGAACTCCGAAAGCAAGCCGAACGCCTCGTCGGCCTCGAATCCCGAGTCCGGGTAGCCGACGACAGTCCCGCCGTGGTGCCACGTCGCGAAGAGCGTCCCCCCGAGCGCCGCACCCCAAGCCCAGTCCGCGGGCGTCCAGACCGTCGCGTCCGGTCCCAGCCCTTGGTCGAAAAAGTTGTACGCCGCTGCAGCCCTTCCGAGCCAGAGTGCATGTGAGTGGCGGACGCCTTTCGGCGGCCCCGTCGACCCGCTGGTGTACAGTATCGCCGTGTCGGTGTCGAGAGTCGATTCATACGGCTCGATGTCGGTATTTTCAGGCGCGGCGAGCACGTCCTCGAAAGAGTGGACACTATCTGCCGGCGCGTCGGTTTCGATTTCGACGACGTGTTCCAGCGCTGGACAGTCACCCCGGACTGCGTCGATATCGTCGCGCACGGCCGGATCGATAACGGCGACGGTCGCGCCAGCGTCGTCCAGCCGATACCGGAGCGCGTCCGTCCCGAACAGAACCGTCAGCGGGACCGAGACGGCCCCGAGCTTCCAGTTTGCCAAGTGCGTGATCGGGTTCTGTGGCTTCTGTGGCACGACGACGCCGACTCGGTCACCGGCCTCAACGCCGAGCCCAGCCAACCCCGCCGCGAGCCTGTCCGATAGCTCGTCCAGTTTGCGAAACGTGTACTGTTCGCGCCGTCCGTCGGGATACGCCTGTTCGAGCGCCACCCTGTCAGGGTCATCGTGTTTTCGCAGAAAATCGACCGCCGGATTGTACGACGTCGGCGGGCCCCAATTGAACTGATCGCGGGCCTCCTCGTATTCCTCGAAGTCCGGCATCACTGTCCAGACCATGGCGCACCGGTCGTATGGGTGGCTGTTGCGTCTTTCGGTCGAACCACCCTCGCTGCAGCCGAGCCGGCAGAACTTTCCGTCTCCCCGTCCCGACTTCACCGTGGACTCTACCGACATTCGCGAGGAGTGGGCCGACCGGTCCGGTGAATACTCTCCCGCGTATTATGCCTACTATGGAGCGGACGAGACGAGTGAGCTGGTGCAGTCGATACTTGCAGAACATGTCGAGCGGGACGCGGCTGTTCTGGAGGTTGGCTGCAGTTCCGGACGGCATCTCGCCGCATTGTCTGAAGCTGGCTACTCGGATTTGACCGGCGTCGACATCAACGCCGACGCGTTAGATGTCCTCGCCGAGACGTACCCAGATCTCGCGGACAGCGGCTCATTTCACGCGATGGCTATCGAAGAGTTCGTCACAGATGTTCCAGACGACACGTACGATGTCGTCTTCTCTGTCGAAACACTGCAGCATCTCCACCCAGACGTCGACTGGGCCTTCGAAGAACTGGCACGGATCGCAGATGATCTGTTGATAACTGTCGAGAACGAAGACGGCGACGCAGGTGAGGTAAACTACGTCGATGACAACGTTCCGCTGTATTACCGGGACTGGAACGCGGTGTTCACAGAGTGTGGACTTACTGAAGTAGATTCAATGGATGGGAAGCGAGACACTGTTCGCATATTCACGACTCCTGAGTGAGAAATAGCACAAATAAGTCTGTATAGAGGGTAACCAGCGCTAAAATCTAGAAAAAGACAGTCAGGCAGACACAATCGGATGGGGGATACATTCGTATGGTTGTAAAACGGAGTGGCGCTGCGACACTCAACTGTAGATTCAGATGTTGTTGTGGCTCGGTAAAAACCCAGATCGAACAGACAGTGACAGAACGGGACGTGTCTCACGACACGCTCACTGGGATACCAGAATAACGTATGTACGTCTGTCATTCGTAATGTTCCATATTATTGAACGTCGGTCTGCCTGAATGGAGGTGGATTGCCGACCGATAGTAGGGATTTCCCCCTGTGTGTCCCTGTCGAGAGTGCCGTTTGTGCCGAACTATGTGTCTACTGCCGGACACCCGATGCACTCCACACCTAGTGCCAGTGTCTCCTTGTGACAGGCAGGAAGTATGCCGTTGGCAGCACAAGATTGATATATTGTTGCAGTTTGCTACTCTGTATGAGGTATTATCAGCTACGGGACGGTAACTCACACCGGTTAGCGGTCGAAACTGGGGACGGTGCGTACGATTTGACCAGTGTCAAACCGCAACTCCGGACGTTCCGTGACCTCCTCAAGTCGGCCTCGATTGCGGAGACCGCACCGGACGAACTCACCGCCCGGCACCTCGATGCCGCTGAAGCGGTGTCCGAACAGCGACTCGAAGCCGATGCTACCGATCCAGTTACTGCCGACGAAGTCTGGGCCGCTGGCGTCACGTACCAGATCAGCGAAGAAGCGCGGACAGAGGAAAGCGACACGCCGGAGATGTATCTATACGTTCATGATGCGGAGCGACCGGAGATTTTCTTCAAATCGACACCGAATCGGACCGTCGGTCCGGGCGAAGCTGTCGGTATCCGGGCGGATTCAGACTGGGACGTGCCTGAGCCCGAGCTTGCGATTGTCCTCTACGAGGGAGAAATCGTCGGCTACACCGTCGGCAACGACATGAGCAGTCGGTCTATCGAGGGGGAGAATCCGCTGTATCTCCCTCAGGCGAAGGTGTACGACCGCTGTTGTTCAGTCGGTCCAGCTGTCGTCACGGACATCGAAGACCCGCACTCGCTGGCGCTCTCGATGTCGATCTACCGCGGCGGGGACCGTGTCTATCACGGGGAGACCAACACCAGCGAGATGAAACGCACCTGCGAGGAACTTGTCTCGTACTACACCGCGCACAACGCAGTCCCCGAACTGTCAGTGCTCTTGACCGGGACCTCGCTCGTTCCCGACGACGACTTTACGCTGCAGGAGGGGGATCGAGTCACCATCGACATCGAGTCTATCGGAACACTGAAAAATTCCGTCACGGTCGTCTGAACGGTTTCGGACGGGGAGCAGGACCGCGGTCTCTCTGGGACCTGCTGTACACAGGTTTTCAGCGCGATACGCCACCCGGTCCTCGGCTGGGTTCGGTTGCTGGCCTGTCTGTGGGTTTGCGGCGACGGACAGTATGGTCATTACTTTGCTCGACTGCACGCCCGGTGGATACATCTGGGACAATCGGTCGGAGCGTACGTGCCTCAATGTGCGGCGATATGCTATCGATGTGTTGTGACAGAGGCCGGTGTGTCGTCGAGGCCATGGCTCTGTCCCAGATGTTTGAACAACTGTTTAATACGAGGGCAAACCATAACCGGGTATGGCAAAGACCGCTCAAAACCCAGTCAAATCCGCTGAGACGACGTTCGAGGTGCTTGACGCGCTAAAAGACCTCGACGGGGCCGGTGTCACCGAACTGGCCCAGCATCTCGGCATCCCAAAGAGTACGGTTCACAACTATCTGAGTACGCTGGAACAGGAAGAGTACGTTGTCAACAGAGACGGTGTGTACGAGGTAGGGCTCCGGTTTCTGGAACTGGGAGCATACGCCCGCCACCGGGAGAAACTGTTCGAGATCGCGAAGCCGGAGGTCGACCGGCTGGCCACAGAAACCGGCGAACTCGCGAATATTCTCGTCGAAGAACACGGCCGCGGGTCGTATCTGTACCGCGCTCGGGGAGACAAAGCCGTACAGGTCAAAGCCCACGTCGGAACACGCGTTCCACTGCATACGACAGCACTGGGAAAAGCGATTCTCGCGCATATGTCGACCGAACGGGTCGATGCAATCGTCGACCGACACGGACTCGGCGGGGAGGTCAGCAAGTCGATCAGTACCAGAGAGGAATTGGAGCAAGAACTCGCAGACGTTCGGGAGCGTGGCGTTGCCTTCGACGACGAAGAGCGTCTCGAAGGGCTCCGCTGTGTCGCTGCCCCGGTCCTCAACCATGATAACGAAATTATCGGTGCGATCAGCGTTTCAGGACCGACAAACCGGTTCCGTGACGATCGGTTCCGCGAGGAACTGCCACAGAAAGTACTGGAAGTCGCCAACGTTATTGAGCTGAACGTGACCTATTCGTGACGGAACTGTTCAGAAGGAGTGAACGACATTGCAGTTTTATGCAAGCGCCAATCGAACAGTCGGTTTTTCACAATAGCCCCGTACTCGGCTAGCGATTGCGAAACAGCACAGAGCAGTCAGAAGATTGCTCGAAATATGACTCGAAAACGTTTGCATCAGTCCCATCCCGCGACGTGCACGAGTAGACACGAGTTCTGCGTTCGTCTCGTGAATACCAGTTCTTGGTTTTGTTTTATGACTAGTAGCCATACGTATATTCATAATGAGTGAACGCCCTTCCAACGCCACGTTACATCGTTCGGTACTAGATACTACAGCGACCCTGACACAGTCCCATCTCGATAATGGATGTACGACTGTTACTCTAAACGAGGGACAGCCACTATAGATTTCCTATTACTAGATCTGCTCTAAGTAGTAGCCAAACCTACCGATATTCGAATTAGTACAGGCAGATACTGATATTGTATACAGACATTCGAGATATAGTACTCGTTCAGATATCGACGGATAGACTTGACGAAATCCACTCATATTTTCGGGTGGATAGAATTATCTTGGGTTGGTATTGAGATAGAGTCCGAGCCATCAATCTATAGATCTTGCTTGGTAGAAACACAACGGTAGCCATCGCTCCAGCAGTGTCTCCGGGCAAATCGGGCTTGTACGGTTATGCGAGGAACTGGACGCCCAGAGCCAGCAGGAACAGGACCACTATCCCGACCGAGGACAGTTCGAGCCACCGGGATCGTACGTCAGCGGACCTAATACTCGCGACGAACAGTGTTCCGACGACGCCGACGACTACGACCAGTGCCAGATACACCGCGTTGAGCGCTGATGCCATATGGTATCATTTCACAGCAGGACAGTAAACACTAGTGGTTGAGCGGTCCCCGCCACAACGGTAATGAGAGCCAATCACATAGACAGGGGCATGCGTCTCGAACTGCGAATCTGTAAACACTGCTTCGAGGGCGATCACGGCAACGATCAAAAGACGGCCGTGACACAGGACATGGTCGCCTGTGCCGAACAGGTCCGCGAGTACAAGGATCTCATCGGGCTCGATGCGCTCTACATCACGAAGGTGACAGAGGGTGACCCCGGCGGCGCGGAGGCGCTGGATGTTATCGTCGCCAGTATCGAGGGCGATCAGGTCGCGCTCTCGGACACACAGTTGGTCATGGAGGACGGCGACGGCAATATGCTCGTCTACCCGGAGCCGAAAGATATCCTGCAAGTCCTGACAAGAAATCTGAACCAGATTCAAGAGCAGACCCGGCAGGACGTCGATGTCGAGCTATCGCCGGAAGGACAGGCACTGATCGCGTAGGTTCGCGGCAAAAACAAACGTCGGTCGGTTCAGTTCTCGGCGTCGTCTGATTCGGGGAGCCCGCCGTCTGTCTGGGGCTCGCCCCCGTCGGCTGCGGTCGTCGGTTCTCGCTCCTGCTCTAGCTGTTCCCAGCGGATTCGCAGGACGTTCCCGTACATCGACAGCACGAGTCCGACACCGAGGACCACCATCCCAACGTTGATGCCGATAGTTAGCAGGATGCTCGACGGACCACCGCCGATAGCCAGTTCACGGGGGACCGGATACCCCTCGTCGAAGATGCTCCCGATGAGCACCGAGACGATGCCGATGACGGTCATCGCGCCGAAGACCGTCGAAACGGTGCGCCACGACGGCGACAGCGAGAGCCGTTCGATGCCCGTGGTGTCGGGCTCCTCGTCGTCGTCGCCGTGATGTTCGGGAACCATGCTTCGAGGGATGAACGCCTTCGTCTCGACGGGGTAGAAGGCGGGGTGCATCCCGTGCTCGAAGATGTGGAACATGACCCCCATCAGCATGATGACGCCCAGCAGGCCGTGGAACGTGACGAAGGCCATCGCGGCCGCCTTGGTCTGGAACATCGCGGCGAGCCCGGTCTTGCTCCAGATGAGCAGCCCCGAAATCGCAAGCAGGGTCAGCTCGATAGAGAAGATTGCCACGACGCCCTTGCCGATGTAGGACAGCAGCGGGACCTCGTCGGCTTTGTAGCCGGCGAACTGCCGCGCGCTTGGGTGGCGTTCGTCGGCCCGACCGAGCACGAACTGGATGTCCTGAATGAACGCGTCGACGTCGTCTTTCGCCGGGAGAATCTTCGAGAAGTTGCTCCGGCCGGTCGAAGAGATTACTTGGAGCGTGATCCAGAAGACGACGAGCGCGACCAGTCCGATGCCGGTGATGCGGTGAATCGCCGTCACACCCGAGGCCCCGCCCATGAGCGTCAGCATCCACCATAGTTCGTCGTTGAACATGATGGCGTAGCCGGTGAAAAACAGCAAGAACACGTCAAGGCCCAAAAGCGAGTGGAACAGGGTCGTCACGCGGGTAAATTTCCCGTGGTCGAGATTACTCATGCACCGTCACCCCCCTGTCCGTCGCCGCCGGCCGGCGAGCCGCCATCAGCCGCGACGGCCTCGTTTACGTCCTCGCCCGGCTCACGCATCTGGCCGGCGAGGCGCTGGAATGCCGCCCAGTGAATGAACACCATCACGAGGATGAACGCTCCCAAGATGACGTCGGCCGCGTGGATGAGCGCGATGAGGAAATCGAGCGCGGGGATGGTGTTGCCGAACACCCAGTCCGCCCCGATACCGCCGCCCTCCACGGTTGGATTGACCCGGTACAGCGATTCGTAGCCGAGTCTGAACCCCTGTGCCCAGACGACGGCCAGCGCCGCGACGACGAGGCCGACGACTGCGCTGATGACCACTGAGACGCGACTGTAGCCGCTTACGTCCGGAAGGTCCTCTTCTGTCGTCATTGGAACTCACTGGCGTCTTCGCCAAAGATGATGTCCATAGCCACGTCGTTGAAGAACGTGCCGCTGTCCCTGTTGTCCAGTTCGTCCGATATCTGGGCGGGCGTCCCGACCAGAATGGCGTCGGTGGCACACTCCTCGGCGCAGGCCGGCCCCTTGCCGACGTCTTGGCGTTCTTCACACATCGTACACTTGTCCATGTTGCCACCGCTGCCGACGAGATCGGCGACGCCGCTGTCCTCGTCCGGGAACTGCGGCGCGCCGAACGGACACGCCGAGAGGCAGTACTGGCAGCCGATACAGAGGTCGTCCCGGACCCGCACGAAGCCGTTCTCCTTCGAGATGAGCGAGTCTGTCGGACACACTGAGACACAGGGCGCGTTCGAGCAGTGATAACACTGCATCGGCACCGCAGTCTCACCCGGAGACTCGCCTTGTTCCATCGCCTGCCCGCTGCTGGCGTTGAGCCCCGACGCGGCCTCCTGCCCTTCGAGCATCGTCGCGATGCTGATTCGCTGTTCGTCACGTGGGACGTCCCACGTACGCTTACAGGAGACGACACAGCCGCCACAGTCGATGCACGCTTCGACGTCCGGGAAGATACGCGCGTCCTCGCCGGTACTCATCACGCCGTCGTGCATTACTTCGTTACCTGTTGACATACTAGCTCACCTCATTGCACCGTCGAGTTGTCGCGGACGTCGAAGTCCTTCTGTGTCCCGACGTCGTTCACGTCTTGCGGGAAGTCGAAGTCGAGGTCCACGTCGATGTTGTACCGCTCCAGTACCTCCGGCGTGGCCGGATTGACCGCGACCATCGATACCTTCGTCTCCTGCATCTGGGTTTCCACGTCGTAGCCGCGGGACGTGATGGCGTTGGCAGAGTCCCCGATGGCGTAGGGAACGTGGCCGTCGGGATACTTGTCCTCCAGACTCTCGCCTTTGAACACGCCGCCCCAGTGGTATGGCAAGAACACTTCTCGGTCGTTCGGTCGGTCGGTCACGCGGGCTTTCACCAGTACGGAGCCGCGGTCGGTCGAGGAGATGACGACGAGGTCGCCGCCATCGACGCCGAGTTCCTCCGCCTTGTTCGGCGTTATCTCAGCGTACATGTGTGGCTGGAGGTCGGCAGTGTGGATGTTGTTCCGCGTCTCCGCACCGCCACCCTGATGTTCGACCTGCCGACCGCTGGTCATGATGGTGTCCAGATCGGGCCCGTCGTCTTGGTTGTGGATGATGTCCGTGGCCTGTTCCTGCTCGACCAGATTGTTCTGGTCGAGGCGGTAGAAGTTCCGCTGCTGGCCGTTAGCCGGCCACTCGTTCAGCAGTTCCGTATCCGGCCCCTCGATAGGTTCGCGGTGGACCGGCACCTTATCGAGGAAGCTCCAGACGACGGCGCGTGCCCGTCCGCGCCCGGTCGGCGCGTCGGGCTGTTTGAAGTCGTACTGCTCGTAGAACTCGGGGTCGACTCCCTCGCCGATCATCGTTTCGAGGTACTCGTCGAACACCGCACTCCCCGTGTCAGGGTTATTGAGCGCCTGCGCGGCGGTGTACACCGACTCCTGATTGTCGAGCGCGTACTGCTGGGGGATGGTGAGTTCGTCCGGCTGGACCTCCTGCTCGGGGTCGACGAGGCTCTGTGGCGGCGTCACCTTCCAGCCCGGGTACTCCGGAATACCGTGTATCATCCCGTCTGCGGCCGTGTCGTCCGAGTCAGCCCATGCCGGATTGTATGGTGCACGGGTCAGGTCGAGGGCTTCCTCTTGGCTCTCGTACCGGTCGCCGACAGCGTCGAGCGTCTCCTGCATCGGGTACTCGTCGTCTGTCGGCATCGCGTCCCAGTCGTCCGGGGTCGGTGCTGAGACGCCCCAGCGGGTCCGGAAGTCCTGCCCTCCGTTGTTGGGATCCAAGTCGTCGTTCCAGATGATCGGGGTGCCCGGATGGTCCTCGCCCCAGCAGGGCCAAGGGAGCATCCAGTACTCGCCCGCAACGGGCGTCCCCTCGGCCCCTTTGAGGTCCTCGTTGGAGAACGCCCAGTCGTACTCCAAGTGTTGCTGGAGCCGTTCGGGGGTCTGCCGGTAGCCGATGGTGTTGGTCCCGAGGTTGAACTCGCGGACAACACCTTCGTAGCTCGATTTACCGTTGTACAGCTCCGAGCCCGCGCCCCAGTCGAAGTGCTCGCCGAAGCCGAGATAGCCGGCCAGTTCCTGCATGATCTGGAGGTCCGGCTTGGAGTTGTGTGCCGGCGAGCGGACCGGTTCGGACCACTGCACCGACCGGTTCGTGTTGGTCAGCGAGCGGTGGTGTTCGTACTGGCTTGACGCCGGCAACAGCAGCACTGGCGGTCCGTCCTCGTAATCCGGGAGGACGCTTGCAACCGAGGGGAACACGTCGATGACGACCAGCAAGTCGAGGTTCTCCATCCCCTCTTTCATCTGTTCCATCTCGCTGATGGAGTTCGCCGAGTGCCCCCAGAAGAACGCGATTTTCGTCTGGTCGGGCTGGTAGATCGGCGTCTCCTGATACCGGTTCTCTTTGTCGAGCGCCGATTCGAACCAGCGGGCCACCGTCAGCCCGTTCTGGAACATCATCGAGTTCTCCGCCGGATTGTTCGGGCCGTGGTCGCTGTTCGGCGGCAGCGAGTTCGCGTCCTCGCTGCCCTCGTAGGTCGGGCTCTGGCGGACATACTTGTCCGGCGGCATCAGCTCGAACCGGTTATACATGTCCGCAAACGACGTGTCGCCGCTGGTCTCTGGCGTCCGGTCCCAGATCTCAGCCCACCACGACCAGCCGCCGGCTGAGAGCCCGTAATACCCCGGCAGGATGTGGCTCGCGACCGCGAGGTCGGTTGCCCCCTGAACATTTGCGTGGCCGCGCATGACCTGCAGGCCGCCGCCGCTCCGGGCCGCGCTCCCGGAGGCGAGGCTCGCCATGGCGTACGAGCGGATGTTCTGAGTGCCGTTGTTGTGCTGGGTTCCGCCCATCGCCCACTCGATCTGAACGTGGGGCCGGGCCTCATCGATCATATCCGCGATGCGCTCGATGTCCGCTGCGGACACCCACGTGATTTCCTCGACAGTTTCCTTATCGTATTCGTCCAGTTCCGCGTCGACGTCCTCCCAGCCCTGCACGCGGTCAGTGAGCATGTTCTGCCCGCTCTCGTCCGCGTCAGGGTCCATCGCGAGCCCGTGTTTGTCCCGTAGCTCTTTGATGATGCCCATCATCAGGGCCACGTCGGTTCCCGGACGGAACCGCATGAACTCGTCGGCGTGGGCCGACGTCTTCGTGAATCGCGGGTCCAGATTGAGGATGGTCCCGCCGCGTTTCTGCCCTTCGAGGATGTGCTGCATCGCGATGGGGTGTGCTTCGGCCGGGTTCTGGCCGATGATGATGTTCAGGTCGAAGTTCCGGTAGTCCTGAACAGTGTTGGTCATCGCGCCGTAACCCCAAGTGTTTGCCAGCCCCGTCACCGTCGTCGAGTGGCAGATACGCGCCTGATGGTCGATGTTGTTGGTGCCCATGAACGCCGCCAGCTTCCGGATGGCGTAGGCCTCCTCGTTGGAGTGATGGGCGCTGCCGAGCAACATCACGCTCTCGCGGCTGTGTTCTGCCTCGACGTCGACGGCCTCTGCCGGGGCGGTGTCGTCGTCGGGCCACAGCGCCCGGATGTCGGTCGACAGACGGTCGTAGGCCTCGTTCCAGCCGAGCTTGCGCCACTCCCCGTCCTCCTGTATCATCGGGTGTTTGAGGCGCTTCTCGGAGTGTTCCGTCTCGTAGATGCCGGCCCCTTTCGAACACAGCGACCCGGCATTTATTGGGTGTTCATGCCACGGTTCCATACCGACGAAGGAGTTGCCCTCCTTCTCACCGCGGAAGCCACAGCCCACCGAACAGTAGTTACAGATCGTCTTCGTCAGTTCGGTGTCCGTATCTGTCCCGTCCGTTTCCTCGCCGTCCTCCTGAAGTGCCCGACCAGCGCCGCTGACGCCGAGGGCGACGCCCCCTGCGAGCGCACTCGCCTTCATGAACGAGCGCCGGTCGAGATCCAGTGAGACTGGTTCCTGTTGTGTACTCATGGTGAATGGTGCCCACCCATTACCGATGCTGTCCGCGTTTGCCACGCAATTTGGTTTGTCATTGTCTGTCTAGACGTGGCACAAATTCTCAGTCATCCATGATAAAATGTGACATAGTTTGGAACGAGAATCCCTGAAATTTTTCCCCTGTCCAAATATTTGGGGTTATATTCACGAATAGATGTGTGAACACTCCGCAAGGTCTATTACTGGGACAGGATTTTGCATCATTAATGAATACAGGTGCCTTTGTGTGTTCCTGTGGGGGCTCGTGTGACATCGATCTCGAAGCGGTTCGGGACGGTGTCGACGATGTCGATGTGGTGGCCAGCTCCGAACTGCTCTGTCAGGACGGCTTGGCTGGAATGTCACAGGTCATCGAGGAGTACGACCTCGATCAGGTCATCGCGACGACGCCGGAACCGTCGTGTCAGGACCGCATCCGCGGGCTGGCCGACGAACACGACCTGCATCCAGAGGCGTCGGTGTTCGTTGACCACCGTGAAACCAACGCTTGGGTCCACGACGAGACTGCGGCCACCGAGAAGACGGCCCGGCTCATCAACGCGAAACAGGCCGGCCTGCGCGAGGAAGCGCCGTCGCGAACGGTGTCGAAAGACGCCGGCAACCGCGTCGCCGTCGTCGGTGATCCCGGGGCCGCGCGCTCGCTGACCGACGACGCCGAGGTGACGTTCATCGCGGATGGCCGGGACTTCGCCGACGTAGAAGGGCTCGGTGGCGTGACGATGGAGCGCGGGCGCGTCGTCGACATCGAGGGGACCTACGGCGAGTACGAACTCACGCTGGAAGCCCGCGTCACCGACGACTGCATCGATTGCATGGACTGTGTTCGGGAGGGTCCGGACGGGATGGTGACGGAGTTCCCCGTCGACATCCACCCGGACGCCCCTGACGGCGAGTGGACGGACACCTGCCCGACCGATGCCATCGATCTGGACGGCGTCACCCGCACCGTCGAAGTCGATCAGGTCATCTACCCCGATGGCCGCGATGATGCCCGCGGTGGTCGACTGGGCTTCTACACCGGGCCGGTCGACGCCGGCACTATCGCCGCCGTCGAATCGCAACTGGGCGGCATCGAGAAACCGCAGTTCCTCGACCTCGATATGGACGTCTGTGCCGCCGGCGCGTCCAGTCAAGAGGGGTGTACGGCCTGCGTGGACGCCTGTCCCCACGGCGCGGTCGACCGCCCGACTATCGACTCCGTCGAGTTCGACGAGACCGCCTGCGAGAACTGTGGGGCCTGTACGAGCGCCTGCCCGACGGGCGCGACACAGCTCCGCGAGCCCTCGAACCGACGGCTCGCGCGCGAGGTCGAGGCGATGCTGGAAGACGACGCGGACGGAGGCCTGCTCTCGCGGGGTGACAGCGGCATCGACACGCAGGTCGTCGCGTTCGTCTGTTCGGAGTACGCCGCGGAACGGCTCAAGGCGCACGGACGCAAAGCCGTCCAGTCGGGCACCCTCGACTACCCGCCCATCCTTCCGGTACAGGTCAATTGTACGGACACCGTCGGCGAGGCCCACGTCATGCACGCGCTCGCGGCCGGCGCGGACGGCGTCGCCATCGTCGGCTGTGGCGGCTCGTGTCTTCACTCTGGCCCGGACCCCAAACAGGACTTGGTCGACCGGCTCAATCAGGCGACGACCGACCTCGGACTGGGTGACCGAGTGGGCTTTTTCGCACCCGAGGCTGGCAACCCCGAAGCCTTTGTCGAATCGCTGTCGGGCTTCGTCGAGTTCGGACTCGATGAGTCGCCGATTCCAGCCGGCGACTACGAGGCGACCGGCCGCAGCGACGCCGACCGCGAGGAGCCCCGCCCCAACCCTGACTTCGACAGTCACGGCTGGACGCTGGAGAGCGTCCGAACAATCCTCAATCACGTCGAGCCCGAACGCGAGGTGATTCGCGGGCTGAAGGACTTTGGCGTCATGGACGTCAACGACGCGTGTACGCTGACGCCGACCTGTACGAACCTCTGTCCGACTGACGCCATCCAGCGGACCGGCGAGGGCGAACTGGCGTTCAACCACGCTGACTGCGTGAACTGCGGCCTCTGTGAGGAGGGCTGTCCAGAAACGGCGATTACGATGCACGACGGGCTCGACCTTTCCTTGCTCCCCGAGAACCGGGGCGGCGAGGCTTGGGTGACGGTCCACGAAGGCGACATGCTGGAATGCGTTCGCTGTGGCAAGCCGTTCACCAGCGTCGCTTCCGCCGACAAAATCGAAGAGGAGGTCGGTGAGCAGGTCGAGGGGCTGGCCCCTGATGCCGACCACAGCGTCTTCGAGTACTGTAGCGACTGTCGGAGTCGCCTGCTGTTCGATCAGGGGGAGAAGCGATGAACGACGCGGCCGTCTACGAGGCCCGCCTCGAACTGGTGGATTTCGTCATCGACGTGTTCTGGGACGTGCCGGAAGAAGCGTTCGTCGAGCGGCTATTGGGCGGCGATATCCAGCTGCCGGAAGACTCCATCAACGACCAGCTCGACGAGGGCTTCGAAGTGCTTGCGACGTGGATAGACGAGAACATCGACCGACCGGTTTCGGCGGTGCAGGACGACCTCGAACGGGAGTACACGAACCTGCTCGTCGGCCCGCGGCCGCCAGTGTTGCCCCACGAGACGAACTACCGCGAGGACACAGAATTCATCGGCGAGGGGCTCGCCGAGGTCGATGCCAGCTACGCCGCAGCGGGATGGGCTCCCCCCGAGGAGTACCCCGAAGAAGACGACTTCATCGCCGTCGAGCTGGCGTTCCTGCGGTATCTCATCGAGCGCCAGCGCGAGGGCGACGAGGAGACCGTCGGCTACGAACGGGTGTTCATCGAGCAACACCTCAGCGAGTGGGTCGTCGACTTCACCGACGAGATGCGCGAGGAGTCCGATGACGGACTCTTCCTCGCGGCGGCGCTCATCTGCGAGGGGTTGGTCCGCTTCGAAGACGAGATCGTCGCTCAGGTCGGGTAGCAGGCGGCTACCGGATACGGAGGACGAGCCCCATGCTTGCGATGAGTCCGATACCCAGCAGGATCTTCACCGCGGGCAGCAGGAACGCCATTGTCTGTTCCATCAAAAAGAGCGACTGCCAAGAGTTGACCAACCGTGCGATGACCGCGACGGCTCCCGCAGCCGCGACGAGGACGCACAGCAGCGTCACCGAGGCGGCCGCGACGACCCCGAAAGGGTTCGCACGCAGTCGCTCACGCATCGGGCACCACCCGCCGACCGACGACGAGGACCACGAACAGCGGGATGAGGACGACCAGCAGTCGGCTGACGAACAGGCCGATGTAGCTGAGCGTCGATTCGAGGTGGATCGCCCAGTGCCAACTCCCCTTGAGTTCCGCGATGAGACCGATTGTTCCGACGACAAGCAGTGACAGCGCAAGGAGCGTGGCGAGAGTGTAGACCAGAATACGGAGATATCCGAGAAGTGACACAGCAGTCAGCCGGGAGTTCGATTGTTCGGCGGCCATCAGGTTCCCTCCCCGGCCCAGTGCTGCTGATAGATATCGTACGTGATGACGGCGAGGACGACCAGCCCAACACCGAGGATTGCCGCGCCCATATCGGGTGGAAACGGGAGATTGAGCCCCGATTCCGAGTGCATGAGGATAGTTAACATGAACTGTGGTACGGACTGGCAAGTAAAAAACCGTTGCGACCTGTTCTCTTGAGACAAAGTTTTTCTCCGCGTAGCCCTACCCCTGTGATACCTTACCATGACATCCCGCCGCAGCCTGTTGCTCAGACTCTCCGCACTCGCCGGATCGGCCGGCCTCAGCGGCTGTTCATCCCTGCTGGCCAGGCAGGCGGAGTCGCCAACGGGTGATCTGAACCCGAACCCCCGAGCCGACGAACTCCCGATACGGCAACACGCTTGGAACGAGCGCCTTCGAAGCGATGCCGCCGGTAACGACCTGATACCACGTCATTTCCGGCTATTCATGCTCGACCTCGATAGCGCTCCCTCGGAGTCGGCCGCGGAGACTGTCGAGTTGGCGATGCGAACACTGGAAGACGCCTACGAGTTCGACAGTGGGGGACTCCTCCATATGCTCGCTTGGGGAACCAAGTACTTCGACACCTACGGGTCGCTTGATTCGTCACCGATACGTAGCCCGCGGGTCCTCTCTCGGACGGACGACCCCGACCTACAGGCCTTCGACGCGATGCTCGTCCTCGCGAGTGATGTTCTGTCGACCCTCACAGCCGCCGAGTCAGCGATGTTCGACACGCGGCCGATGCTCGCGGACGCGGCGATTCAGGGACGACTCGGCGACGTGTTCTCCGTCGCCGACCGCCGTGGCGGTTTCATCGGCGGGGGACTCCCGGCGGCCCACGCCGACGCGGAGGGCGTCCCCGCAGATATCCCCGAGGAATCCTATATGTTCTCCGGCTTTTTCGCCGGCCGGTCCGGCACGCAGGCCAGCGAGGACCGCGTCACCATCGACGCCGGCCCCTACGCCGGCGGGACGACGATACACCTCTCGCGAATCAACGAAGCCTTCGATAACTGGTGGGAACTCGCCCAGTCTGACCGCGTCAAGCGGCTGTTCTCGGCGGAGTTCTCCCCGGAGGACATCGGCAGGGGTGACCTCCCCTTCGCTGATATGGTCCGTGAACACGCGAGCGAGGGCGGTGAAGTCGGCCACTTCGAGAAGGTGGCCCGCGCCCGCAAGGACGGGGAGCCGATTCTCCTCCGGCGGGACTTCAACACGATTGACGGCGGCCAAGCTGGGATTCACTTCCTCTCGCTACAGGAACACCCGCGTGACTTCGAGGAAGTCCGGGACGCGATGAACGGCTGGTGGCTCCGGGAAGAACACGAGGCACTCCGGGACCGGCAGAACAACGGCCTGCTGGAATTTATCGAGGTCGCCTCTCGTTCGAACTTCTACGTCCCGCCGCGTGATAAGCGGGCCTTCCCAGCCCCGTAGCTGTCGCTGGGTCGTCGAATTGAACCGCAAAATCGGGGCGGGACCGGACGCAAGCAGGGGGTCACTCCTCGTCGTCTGTTGTCGTGTCGTTTTGGTTCATGTCACCCGGCCAGACGCCGTGATCCCAGACCTCGAAGCCGTTGAACGTCTCTGTCGCACCCTTCGGTTTCCACTCAGTTTTTTCGTGTGCCATTGTATGTCATCTGTCGTAGTGGCCGGTGTTAAGTGTTGGTGCCGTCACTCTGACGGCGTTCCCGGCGGTTTCTGCTCGTCCGTGACCTCATCGAGGAACGCGTTCGCATAGAGGTCGACGTGCATCTTCAGGACCGCGTTTTCGTTGATTCCGCTCTCCTCGGCCTGTCGGCGGAGCAACGCAGACAGTTCCTCGGTTGGCTCGTACCGTATCTCGCGGCCGTCGACCTCGAAGTCAACGTCGTGGGACTGGGAGACGAGATGCTCGATCTCCAGCAGCGCCTGTTCAACCTTAGTCTCCATCGCCTCGTCGATGTCCTCCAGTCGCCGGTCGGCCCACTCCTGAGCCGCCTCGTACAGCCGGTCACTCACCTCGAAGGCGAGCGTCAAAACGACACCCCCTCGCCTTCGAACTCAGGCGTCCACAGCGTCGTCTCCTCACATACCGGACAGTCCTGTCGGCGCGGCTGCCCCTCGAACGCCGAGAGGTCGATCATCTGGCCGCATTCCTCGCAGCTGTAGTACGTCATTCGTCTGACGGGGGCCACGACTGTGGGGCCGGATCCGACTCGGTAATCTCGGAGTACAGAACGACGAGCGCACCGAGAACGATAACTAACACCATCGCTCCAGCGATGCCGCCCAACGCGTTCTGGCCGACAAACGACGCTGTTCCGGTCGCGAATTCGACGGTCGACAGTACTTCGAACAGTGTCAGTAACAGCCAGACGAACGCACCCAGTACCACGAACGTGAGTATCTTCGACTGTTGGACCGCGGTTCGGAGTGTCATTGTCGTTCGTGTATGACAATGGCTACCGAGCGTTATAAATATAGGGCGTCATTCGTCGGCGAGTTCCCAGCCCGCTTTCTCGGCGGCGTCGGCAAGCGGGATGAACTCCCAGCCGGTCCGCTCGGCAATTGGCTCGTCGTCCGGGCGGCCGACGAGGACCATCCGTTCGGCGTAGAACATCGAGTGTTCGTTGATATCGGCGAGCCGTTCGGCCGGCTCTTGTCCTGCGCCGCTGAAGAAGTCGGCGTCGATGCCGTGGTCGCGCTGGTACTTGTTGATGACGAACGCCTCCACGTCACCGACGATACCAACCCAGTCGGCCCACCCCCGCGCCTCGCGAAAGACCAGTTGTGGGTCAGCGAGCTGGCGGGCCGCGTCGTAGGTTACGGCCATCGTCATATCGTCGATACCGCCGCCGTGAGGACCGCTCGCGTCTACGGACTCCTCGCCGGCGGCGGGGTCCTCGGCGACGTTCGAGGCGGGGTCACTGTCAGTCGCGGCTGCGCCACCTGCGCCGCCGCTATCCGTCGGAATACCGACCGGCTTGTTCTTGTTTTCCCGCGGGACGTGGGGGACCGGCCGGCCAGCGGGCTCCGTGTTTTCGGTGTTCGCTCCGCCTGTCTCGATACCGGTGTCCGCATCAGTACCAGTGTCCGCGCTGGAACGCTCGGTCTCTGCGTCGCTGTCGGGCCGTACCGATGCGGTCCCGGGGTCGGGTTCGTCTTCGGGGTCGCCTTCCCCGCTCCAGAACCAGTCTCCCCGGTTCGGACTCTCTTCGTCGTCCTGTACGTCGAGTTCGTCGAGGTCGATTTCGTCTGTCATTCTCCGAGTGTCGTGTCCGCTGGTCGTGTCGCCGCGTCGACGGCGTCCGCGAGACCGAGTCGCTCGATGGTCTCTGGGGTGGGGCGGCCATCAGCGTCCCAGCCGCGCTGGCTGTAGTACGCCTCGAGCATCGCGTCGAACGACTCGGTATCGATTGCCGCGCCCGCGTTCGGCCCCGAATCGAGCGGCTCCTGTAGTTTCGCCGGGAGCTCGTCGTCGGCCCGCGAGATGCCTTCACGAACGTTGAACAGGCGAGTGAGCGTCCAGACCCGCTCGCCGACAGTGGCCAGATTTCCGTCCGTATCCAGACCGACGGCGTCGAGCCACTCCGCGCCGAGGTCGTCGAAGGCGTCGCCGACGAAATCATCGACGACGAGGCACCACAGCACCGAGCGCTGGTCCTGTTCGCGGATGACGGCGGCGGCCGCCCGCTCGGGACTCCAGTCGCCGTCGAAGGCTTCCCGCTCGATTGGGAGCGCCCGCCGGTGACAGGCCCCGCGGTCGCTGGTCGCATAGGCCAGCGCCATGCTTCGTGCGCCACGGGGGTCGTATGCCGGCAGTTCCATGGCCTTGACCGTCGGCAGGAGGTCGTCCCCACCGAGGCGGGCGGATGCGGCGTCGACGCCCTCGGCCAGTGCGTCCCCGAGGTCCGTCTCCCGGTCGACGATCTCTTCAAGCAGCGCTCGCGCGTCGTCGGGGCTCCCAAAGCTGAGCGACCGCTCCAGCAGCCCAGCCTCGTTAGCTTTGATTGCCCATGCGACGGCGCTGCCGGCGCTGATGAGGTCGAGGCCGAGTCGGTTGCACGTCTCGCCCAGCGCCGCCACGGCGTCGAAGTCGTCGATGCCGAGGCCGGCCCCGAGGCTCATGGCTGTCGCCCCTCGGGGGACTGTTTCGCCATCTTCGGTCTCGACGCGGAAGCCGCCGGGGCTGCCCTCGTCGTCGTACTCACGACGTGCTGCGAGTTCCTGTACGGCCTCGATGCCGACGCCGTCGGCCCCTTCGAACTGGCCGTCTTCCCAGCCGCGCGTCGAGAGCGCGCCGACTTCGTTCGCGAAATCGACCGTCTCCACGGTGCCGCTGGCGTGGAGCCACCGGCCGGTATCGCCCTCGCGGTACCGCTCGGCGTACTGTTCCCGTAGCTCCGCGAGGTCCGTCGGTGGGTCGCCGCGGACGACGACAGCCTTCAGTCGCTTTGCGCCCATCACTGCCCCGGCACCGCCCCGGCCAGCGTGGTGTTCGCCGGCGTCGGAGGCGATGGTCGCGAACGCGACTTCCCGCTCGCCAGCCGGGCCGATACACGCCACCGCAGCATCGGGGAACGCTGTGTCGGTCTCTGTCGTGTCTTGGCCCCACGTTTCGGCGGGCTCGACCGTCGCGCCGTCGTCCGCGACGACGAGTGTGACTGGCTCCGGGGCGCGCCCGGTGACCAGAAGCCCGACGTGGTCCTGCAGCGCGCCGGCCAGCGTGTCCGGAAACGTCCCGCCAGCGTATGAGTCGAGGAAGCCGCCGGTCAACGGCGACTTCGTGACCGCCGCGTAGCGCGTCTCGCCGGGGAGCAGCCCGGAGACCGGTCCAAGCATGAATGCCAAGACGTTCTCCGGACCTAGCGGGTCCGTGCCGGCGTCGAGTTCGTCGTACAGATAGCGAGCGCCGAGCCCCTTGCCGCCCACGAACCGCCGACGCCACCGCTCCGGAACCGGTCGACTCCCGACCGACGCCGACGACAGATCGACGTGGAGCATCCGGTCCCGGTTGGCTACTGTCATCATCCCTCATTCTACCGGCTGTCGACTAAAGGATTACCCACAGCAATCAGGCACGAAGCGCCTTTCTACCAGACCCGAGAAGTCAGGGTATGCGCGCAGGAGTGATTGTCGCAGGCGGCCGGTCGACGCGATTTGGAGACAGCGACAAGGCCGTCGCCGACCTCGCGGGGACACCGATGATCCGCCGTGTCGCCGACCGGCTGGGTCAGGCCGTCGACGAACTCGTCGTGAACTGCCGCGAAGATCAGGTCGAGGCTATTGGAGTGGCGCTATCGGATCACGTACTCGACCCGACGTTCGCACTCGACGAGGACCCCGACCAAGGACCGATGGCGGGCATCGCGACCGGGCTGGAGGCCGTCGACAGCGAATACGCCGCCGTGGTGGCCTGTGATATGCCGTCCGTCGATCCCGAATTCGTCGATTATCTGTTCGAACGGGCGGCGTCCCACGAGGCCGCGGTCCCGCGCCCGGACGAGTGGTTCCAGACGACACAGGCAGTGTACCACACCGATTCGATGCGGGACGCCTGCCGGCGAGCGTTGGAGCGCGGCGAGCACAAAATCGTCGAGCCGCTGTTCGACCTCGATTACGTCGTCGTCGAGCGCGAGGAGATCCTCGAACACACCACGCCTGCGACCTTCGAGAACCTCAACACTCACGAGGAGTTCGAGGCCGCGGCCGAGCGGTTTTGAAAGATGGCGGCTGTTGTCGCCCGTTCTCAGATGACCGCCACCAGCGGGTCCTCGGCCCGCATCTCGGCGAGGACGACCCGCGGAACGTCGGCCCGCTCGTGAACCGCCTCGGCGACGGCCCGCGCGCTCGCTTCGAGTTCGTCGTCGTCGACCATGTTGAGCAGCGGAACCGCAGTCGCGTCGGCTGGCACGTCTTTGAGCCCGCCGCGGTCGCTGGCGAGCACCGCCGCGACATCTCGCGGTTGAATTTCGTCACCGGAGTCAAGCCCGGTAATCGCGGCCACCTCGTCGACCCGGTGGACGATGTCGTCAGTCAGCGCCCGACCGACGACATGTGCGCTGGCGATGGGAACGACCGTCGATGCCGTCGAGGGTAGCTGTGGCTCGCGGTCGCTCGGCGCTTTGAACTCCCGCATCCGCGCGCCGTCGGCTTTCACCAGAATCGGGTGGTCGATGTCGGCGAGGTCGGCAACGGTTTCCGGGTCGTAGCCGCGGTAGCGGTCCGGCCGCTCCTGTGCCGGGACGACGCCCAGCGGCCACGTTGACGCCCCGTCGATTGCCGTCCGCGGAGTCTCTGTCACCACGACTTCCTTGACCCACCCGTCGAAAATCGGAATCCGGACCGTCGCGGTGACGACGGCGCGGTCGAGCCGACGTGCGAGCGTCGCCATCGTCGTTTTCTTGCCGCCAGCGCCGACGAAACAGGTCGTTCCCCGCCACGCGTCTAGCGCGTCGACGATGTCCATACGCACTGAACGGCGGTATTCGGATTAACCGTTACCCCGCTGATTGGGTGTCCGGACCGGGTCAGTCACGCCATTTAAGAGGATGTGCTGTGAATAGTTAGCAAGGAAATGCTCGAAGACGACTTCGGTCGCGAGGTGTCCGGCGTCCGCGTCTCCCTTACCGACCGGTGTAACTTCGACTGCGTCTACTGCCACAACGAGGGGCTGGGAGACACACGCGGCCCGATGGAGGCACAGGACGACGAACTCACCGCCGACACTATCGTCGCCTTCCTCGAAGTCGCCGCCGAGTTCGGCGTCGACTCGGTGAAGTTCACGGGCGGAGAGCCGATGCTCCGGGAGGACTTAGAGGAAATCGTCAGGCGCGCCCCCGACGAGATGGAGGTGTCGATGACCACGAACGGCACCTTCCTCCCCGGCCGCGCCCCGGACCTCGTCGACGCTGGTCTTGCGCGGGTCAACGTCTCGCAGGACGCACTGGATAGTGAGGCCTTCGCCGAGCTGACCCAGAGCGGGGCCTACGACCGCGTCCTCGAAGGCGTCGAAGCGGCACTGGACGCCGGCCTCGAACCGGTGAAGCTCAACATGGTCGTGTTCGAGCCGACCGCCGGCTACGTCCCGAAAATGGTCGATCACGTCGCCGAGAACCCCGGCCTCCAGCTCCAGCTCATCGAATATATGCCGGAACTGGCCGGCCATCCGGAGTGGGCCATCGACATCGACCGCGTTCACAACTGGCTGGAAGACCGCGCCGACACGGTCGAACACCGGGAGATGCACGACCGCAAGCGCTACTGGATACACAGCAGCGAGGAGGCCGCCGATACCGGGACCACTGCCACTTCGCTGGCCGCATCCGACGGCGGCGTGCGGACCGAGCCGGTCAACAACGAGAACAGTGGGATGGTCGAAATCGTCGATCCCGTCGGCAACGAGAACTTCTGTGCGAACTGCCACCGCGTGCGGCTCACCCACGACGGCTATCTCAAGGGCTGTCTGAACCGCAACGACGACCTGCGGGACATCGGCACGACCAAGGAGTCGATGCGGGCCGCGTTCCGTGAGACGGTCGACACCCGCGTCCCCTACTACGGCGAGTACATGGTCGAGACCGAGGACGGCGAGTGGGAGATTAACGAGGCGTACATCGACACCGACGGGGACCGTGCGCCCTACGAGTACTCCGAGTAGCGCCCGGCCCGGCCAAACGCTCTTACTGTTCCGTCGTGAAATCCTGTCAGGATGAGCGTCCCGTTCCGCGACTGGACGACGGTTTCGCTGTCGTGGAACGAACTGACCGGCGCAGTCGGTGATTCGGCGACGGTACTCCCGGTCGTCGTCGCCGTCGCCGTTCTCACGGAACTCTCGCTCCCGGTCATGCTCGTCTGGTTCGGTATTTTTCAGGTCGTCTGGGGACTGTACTACGGAGTCCCCATCTCCATCGAGCCGATGAAGGCCTTCGCCGCACTGGTCATCGCCGGGACCATCTCCACCGGCGAACTGGTCGTCGCGGGGCTTTTGCTGGCCGGTATCCTGCTCGTGCTCGGAACGACGCAGTCGCTCGGAACGGTCAATCGGTACGTCGACGATACCGTCGTCCGGGGAATCCAACTCGGCGTCGCGCTGGTCCTGCTAGAGACAGGCATCGGTCTCGGACTCAGCGATCCGCGGCTCGTGGCCGTCGCTGTCGGTGTGGTGGCCGTACTCGCCGTTCTGGGCCACGGCGGGCAGAGCGCCTTCGCCGTTTTCGTCCTCGGAGTGGTCCTCGCCCTCGCGGAGACCGGGGTGCCGACGCCGGCTGTCCCCGCCGTCGACGCTATGTTCATGCTCCCGACCATGACGGTGTCGGTACAGACGGTGGAAGCCGTCCTCGCCCAGATTGCGGTCACAGTCGGCAACGCTGCGCTCGCCACGTCAGTCTTGCTCGCGGACTACTTCGACCGGGACGTGTCTGCGGACCAGCTCTCGAACAGTATGGGACTGATGAATCTTGCTGCGGTTCCCTTCGGCGCGTTCCCGATGTGTCACGGGAGCGGCGGCGTCGCCGGGAAGTACGCCTTCGGTGCCAGAACGCCCGGCGCGAACCTGATACTCGGCGCAGGCTACGTGCTGACTGCGTTCCTCGCCGTCGGCGTCATCGCGGCCTATCCGACGGCGCTGCTCGGCGTCATTCTAGTCCTCATCGCGCTCCAGCTGGGCTGGACCGGCGTTTCCAGAACGGACGACATCGTGGTCGTCGCGGCAATCGGCCTCCTCGGCGTCCTCGTCAACCTCGGCCTCGCGTTCGTCCTCGGCGTCCTCGTCCAACAGCTGCGTGCCCGGTTGTGACGGGCCACATCCCCCACACGCTTGTATCAGGAGCCCGAAGCGTCGGGTGATAGATGCGCCCCGCAACGGAACTCGAAAACCTACTCGGAGAGGGGGAGTCGCTCACCATTGTCTGTCACAACAACCCAGACCCCGACTGTCTGGCCAGCGCGCTCGCGCTCGGCCGTATCGCCGCCGCCGTCGGCATCGATGAGCGGCGAATCCTCTACAGCGGCGAGATATCCCACCAGCAGAACCGCTCGTTCGTCAATCTGCTCGAGATGGACATTCAGGAGTTCGACGCGGCCGACGTGACCGGCCGGGACTCTCTGGAACTGCTCGCCTTCGTCGATCACTCGATTCCGGGGTCGAACAACCGGGTCCCCGAAGACATCTCGGTCGACATCGTCATCGACCACCATCCCGCCGAGGACATCACAGCTCGGTTCGTCGACCACCGGGTAGAGATCGGGGCGACGGCGACGATACTGACCGAGTACCTGCGGGACCTCGACATCGAACTCGACGACCGTCTGGCGACGGCGCTACTGTTCGCGATTCGACGCGAGACACTGGGCTTTCTTCGCGGCGTGACGCCTGATGAGTACGGAGCCGCCGGCTTTCTGACGGACGCGGCCGATTCAGACCTGTTGCGACAGCTCTCCTCGCCATCGGTCAGCGGTGCAACTGTCGACGCAATCGCGGACGCAATCGAGAACCGGACGGTCCGTGGCTCGGTACTGATATCTCACGTCGGACGGACGCCGGAACGGGACGCGCTGCCGCAGGCGGCCGACTATCTGGCGACGCTTGAGGGCGTCGATACGGCCATCGTTTTCGGTATCGTCGAGGACACCATCCAACTCAGCGCCCGCTCAACGGACTCTCGGGTCCATATCGGCGACGTGCTGAACAGTTCTCTGGACGACGTCGGGAGCGCCGGCGGCCACCGAGAGATGGCTGGCGGTGAAGTGCCACTCGGTATTTTCGCCGACTACACGAGCGATGACACCGTGCTCGTCGACATCGTCGAGCAGGTAATCTCGGCTCGGCTGTTTGCCGGATTGAACCTCTCAGAAGAGAGCTGAGGCCGGCGCTCAGGAGAGCCGGAACGTTTCGAGGTTCTTCGGGTTGTGGGTCCGCATGTTGAATTTCTGGTACAGCGCAGAGGACAGTTGGTTGGTCGTGGACGCGTCGCCGTGGACACAGAGGATCTTCTCCGGTCGCGGGTGCATCGTCTCGACGAACGACTCCAGGCCCTGCCGGTCGGCGTGGCCGGAGAAGCCGTCGACCGTCTCCACGTTGAGTTTGAGGCTCACCCGTTCGGCCCGTGGCCCGCTCGTGTCGCCGAGCGTGATCTCGTCTTGGCCGCGCTGGATCTGCCGACCGAGCGTCCCCTCGGCCTGATAGCCGACAAAGGCCATCGTGCTGTCCGGGTCACTGCCCAGCAGTCGGAGCCATGACATCACTGGGCCGCCGGTGACCATCCCGGAGGTGGTCAGGATGATCGCTGGCCCTTCATCGGTGATGTCACGCCGCATCTCGTCGCCGCCGTCGACCTGCTCGAACTGCTCGGCGAGGAACGGGTTCTCGTCCTCGTACAGGATGCGCTGACGGAGGTCGTCCCGGAGGTACTCCGGATACGCGGTGTGGATGGCCGTCGCCTCCCGGATCATTCCGTCGAGGTACACCGGCATCGTCGGGATATCACCCTCCCGCATCGCTTCTTCGAGGACGAGCATGAGTTCTTGAGACCGCCCGACGGCGAAGGCCGGAATCAGGATTTTGCCGTCCTTCTCGTGGGCCTCGTTGATGACGTCCCTGAGGACCCGCTCGGAGTCGGACTGGTCGGTCTGGTAGTCGTTTTTGCCGCCGTAGGTCGACTCAAGCACGAGTGTCTCCACCCGCGGGAAATCGTTGACAGCGCCGTCGAGCAGGCGGGTGTCCTTGTAGTGGATGTCTCCGGAGAAAGCGACGTTGTACCGACCCTCGCCGATATGGAAGTGACACACGGCCGACCCGAGGATGTGGCCGGCATTGTGCATCGTGAGTTTGATATCCGGCGCGATGTCGGTGACGTTGCCAAACTCCAGTGGAATCGTGTGTTTCAGCGCGTCCCGGACCTGCTGGCTCTCGTAGGGCGGGGTGCGACCTTCTTTCGAGGCCACATCCAGATAATCCAGCTGGAGCAGACCCATCAGGTCCCGCGTTGGCGCAGTCGTGTAGATCGGCCCGTCATAGCCGTACTTGAACAGGATGGGAATGAGCGCAGAGTGGTCGAGGTGCGCGTGGGTCAGGACGACGGCATCGAGGGAGTTCGGCCCCGCGGCGAGCGCTTCGGGTGCTTGGAGATACGGGACCTCGCCCTCGGCACCGGGCTTGTCGCCGCAGTCGATGAGGATGCGGGATTCCGGCGTCGAGAGGATGAAGGCGGCGCGCCCGACCTCACGACAGCAGCCCAGCGTCGTGAGTCGCACCCAGTCCTCGTCGCTCGTAGTGGGGCGGTTGATCTGGCGACCGACACGCTGGAGGATGTCCCGCCGTTCCTCGCGTTCCTGCTTGAGGTAGTTCCGGACGTTCGAGACGGTCGAGGACTCCATCGGCGGCGTGCGGACGACCTCAGGGGTCCAGCCGACAGAGGCCGAGATTTCGTCCAGCGTCGCGCCGTGACGGCCGATGACGCGGCCGGGTTTCTCGGCCTCGATGAACACTTCGCCGGTCTGGCGGTCGAAATCCAGATTCTGGACGCCAGCGTCCTCGGGAATCGTCTGCGTGATTCGAGCCTCGGCCTCGTTCGGCGGGACCAGCGCGTCCTGTGTGGGCCGAACGTTGATCCGTTTTCGAAGCGTCTGGGCGAGGTTCCGGACGATACCGTCGCGGTTGGCGACCGTCTGTGCGTCCGGCGTGTAAATGACCAGTTCCGGCCCCTCGAAAGCGACGGACTCGATTTCGATGTCGTCCGGTGTCTCTTCTTCGACCTGTGCTTTAATTCGATCAAGTGTCTCGTCTGCGGAACTCATAAGTTTGGAGATGGGAGGCCCGATAGCCGTCGGAAAACCACGGCCCTCAATTGCCGTTATCTAGCGGGAGTGCAAGCATGGTAAAGAACCTTTGCTTGTCTCGTTATGTCACCGTAGGGTCGTGTCTCGACAGGAACCGGCGAATTTTAGTGTGAGACTGCGAGTTGTATTTGTATGGGCTTTGGTAGCTACGATGAATCCGAACAGAAGGACAACGACGTAGACGCAGACGACAGCGAGGGCGTTGCTGTCCACGAGAACGACCACGACGGGTCGGTCTCCTTCGATACGGAGGCCTCGACGAGCGACCTCGTCGACAAGCTCGGCGACATGAAAGACGAAGACGAAGAGTAACGCCGCCAGCGCTCCTGACCGCTGTTATTGGCCGACTTTTTCAGCGAGTTCGCCGCGTTCGTGCAGCTGTTCGAGGATGTCGCTGCCGCCGATGAACTCTCCGTCGACAAACGTCTGTGGGATCGTCTCGCGTCCGCTGTGGCGTTCTAAGGCCTCCCGATAGGCGTCGGTCGCCTTGAGTACGTCCACTGTTTCGATGTCGTCGCGGTGCTGTTGCAGCAATCCGAGGGCCTTCTTCGAGTAGCCACACTGTGGCATCAGCTCGTTGCCTTTCATGAACAGGACAACCTCGTTGTCCTCGATGACGGTGTCTACCTGATTCGTGACCTCTTCCGGGGAAAGTTCTTCGGGCTCGAATGCCATACCCTCACTAACGGCGTCGGCAATAAAGGCGTACCGACGGGGCAAACAAGGCCACGCCCTCGGGATACACGGCTACTCGGCTTCCGCAGGTGTCAGCGTCGTCAGCTCGATGGCATGGATATCTCGCGTGAGATGGTCCCCCAGCGCGTCGTGGACGAGCTGGTGCTGGTCGACCAGCGGCTCGCCTTCGAACGCCGGCGAAACCACGCGTACGGCGTAGTGTTTGTCATCGTCTGGGTCCCGCGGTGTGGTGACCGTCGCCTGTGCCTCCGGAAGCGCTTCCTCGATGAGTTCGGCGACCGCATCCTCGTCCATACCCGCTCTCAAGAGAGCGGTGGGCAAAACAGTTGGCGTCCCGGCCATGCCGTTGTCACCAGTCGGGCGACAACTCCTGACTGATACCGATCCCGAGGGCAGCCAGCCCCAGAAATGCGAGCACGACCCCGCCGACCCAGACGCCCGAGACTGAGGCCCCGAGTTGGACCATCCAGAGGCCGGCCATCAGAGCCAGCCCGCCGGCCACGACCAGTGTGACGAACCGCTCCATGTCCGTGCCTCCGGTGACCGGCTGTAAATTCCTGCCGGCTGAACCACAGGTGTTTGTGCCCCGGGTACGTAGATCGCATATGAGCGATGCAACGCTCGTCTACGACGACGACTGCGGCTTCTGTACGTGGTGGGCGGACTTCATCGACGAGCGGTCCGACCTCGAAATCGTCGGCTTCTCGGAGCTCGACGATGACCTGTTGGAGCGACTGCCAGACGACTACGAATCCTGTTCGCATCTGGTGACCGAGGGAGACGTGTATTCCTGTGGCGAATCCATCGAAACCGCGCTCACCTACACAGACATGGGCAAGCCGGCGCGGCCGCTAGTTTCGTTTTTCCGGCAGTTCGAGGACTACGAGCGGTTCCGCGAGCGAGCCTATCGGCAGGTCGCCGATAACCGTTCGAAGTGGGGGAAGGTCATGTCGAAAACGCCGCCAGCGCGCAGGGACGACTCGGACTGACGAACCGTCTCAGACTCTGACCAGTCGCAGGTCGCCCTCGTCAACTGGGCTGACGTAGGTGCCGACACGTTCACGCTTCCACCACTGACCGGTCTCGCGGCGTTCTTCGGGCGTCGTGAATCGATACCGATAGCGGACCGCGCGAATGTGCGTTGGTGTGGTCTCCGCAAATGGCACAGAAGCGAGGAGGTCCTCGGTAGCCTCATCGCCAGCCAGTAGCCGGTCTATCAGCGCGAGAAACCATGGACTCCGGCGCGGCGAAGGGGCCATCGCCGCGAACCACAGCTGCCAGTCCAGCCGGTAGTGGTAGGGCGCGACCTGCCGCGGCCGCTGTGTGGGGTCCGTGGGCTTGCCTTTGAACTCGTAGGTCCGCCACTCCGTGTCGGCTGTGACGACATCGTCGGTGGTTCCTTGGACGACAATCTCATAGCGGTCGCGGGTGATCGAGCCGAACGCGCCGTAGGTGTTGACTAACCGAAGCGGGTCGAAGGCGGTGTTCATCACCTGCTGCTCCGAGAGGATGTTCCGGACCGGGTCGATACTCCTCCAAACGACGACCACCGCGAGTACCACCGACAGCGCCTGCAGATACAGCGGCGGCGCGCTCATCTTCGGTGCAGCGACGGGGAGTATCGACGTGAGGACGCCGTCGCTGAACGTCGCGATGGCCTGAACGATGGTAAGGGCGTTGAGCCACGAGAAGTTCCCAGTCAACATGAGCCAGCCCTGAAAGCCGATGGTCGCCACCCCCGCTACTGACGCCCACGGCTGTGGCGCGAAGTAGAGGAACGGCACAGCGACCTCGACGACGTGGTTTCCCAGCACCTCTAGCCGGTGGAACCGGTCGGGCAGGTGGTGGGCGTACCAGCTCACTGGGTTCGGTATCGGCTGCGTTTCGTAGTGGTAGTCCAGCGCAGTGAGGTCCCGCCAGCAGTCGTCCCCGCGCAGTTTGATGAGCCCAGCCCCGAACATATTGCGGAACAGCACCCATTTGAGGAGCCACACGACAGCGACCGGTGGCCCTGCTGCCCCCGCGCCGAGAAACGCCGCGAGGAAGCCGGTCTCCAGCAGCATCGACTCCCAGCCGTAGCCGTAGAAGGTCTGGCCGGCGTTGACAAAGGAAAGGTACAGCGCCCACAGCAGGAGCCACAGCAGCATCGACGCCGGAACCGCGTACGGAGCCGGGAGCCACGACGGGAACCCGACGAACGCGAGCAGTGAGAGCCCGACGCCGACCCAAGCCGTGACCCCGATTACGCGGTCGCTCGGATAGAGATGGAACAGACTGGGGCGGTCACGGAACGCGTGGCGCTCGACGTACTGCTGAATCGGGAGCAGGCCGTCCTCGCCCGCGAGCGGCCGGAACTGTGTGGCTGCGACGAGGAACGCCAGCAGGTAAATGACCGCCAACGCCCGGTGAAATAGAACCCGGACGAGCCAGTACGCCTCTGGCTCCCACGGCAGCATACTCCGGATGTGGCCCAGCCACGGACTAAACCGTATCGGGCGATGGTCTCGTCAGCCGCGGCCAGCCGTCAGCTGCCAATTCAGGACATCAGTTGCTGGTGGGTCGGCTTCATACAGCGGTCCTGAACGACGCGTCGGCCGGCCGCTTCAGCGCGTTCGACGGCCTCGTCGTCGTGGATGCCGAGTTGGAGCCAGATGACGGCGTCGTCGTCACGTTCCAGTGCCGCATCGACGATGTCGCTGACCTCGTCGCTGGGCCTGAATACGTCGACGATGTCTATCTCACCGGGGACCTCCGATAGGGAGTCGTACGCCTTCTGCCCGAATATCTCGTCAGCGAAGGGATTGACCGGAATCACTTCGTACCCCTGTGTGTTGAGGTACTTCGGGATCTCGTGGGCGTCCTTGCCGGGGCTGGTCGAACAGCCGACGACGGCGACGCGGTCCAATTCGAGAATCTCGCGGAGTTCGTCGTCTGAATCAACGGGCATACACGGAAGTTCGCCGGGCAGCAACAAAAGCGATTGCCTGCGGACCTACTCCGTGGGCTCGTCGGCCTCTGTCGGTTCCTGCAGGTAGGTCTGGCCCCACGCCGCCATTTCGGTGATCACGGACTCCAATGACTCGCCGTGTTCGGTTAGCGAGTAATTGACGCGAAACGGCTGTTCGTTGATGACTTCCCGGTCGACGAGCCCTTTCTCTTGTAGGTCTTCGAGGCTGTCAGAGAGCACTTTGGAAGAAATCCCATCGACGTTCTCTTTGAGTTCGTTAAAGCCTGAGGGCCCGTTATCAAGCAATCGGTGGATGATAACTGGGTGCCACTTCTTCCCGATAAGGGAAGCCGTCGTGGTTATGGGGCACCACTCTTCGCCAGCACACCAGACAGAGAGCTTCTCCGGTGAATCGCTCATATCTTGTCTGGATTTCGGCTGCGGCCGGCTAATAACTACCCCTGCGCAGGCAGCTGGCATCCATTGTGTGAGACTTCCCTCAAGATACGCAGTGGACTCTCGTACACGATGCCTGCCCAGAACTATAACCCACCATCCGCAAGCGTGTCCTTAACTGCCGGTTCCTGAAGCACGGTTACGACTCCAAGCGGTCCCAACTGTTCAGAGCGTCAGTCTTTCAGCGAAGAGAGAGTAGTCATATTTTTCCCCGGTTATTCAGTGTATTCTTATATGGTTGCAGTCACCGTGTGGAACGAAAACCAGCACGAACGGGCGACAGGTCCGGCAAATGCGATGTACCCCGACGGGATCCACACGACGCTGGCTGAGATGCTTACTTCATACGGCCACACCGTACAGACAGCGACACTCGACAATCCAGCCCACGGACTAACCGAGGAGGTACTTGCGGAAACTGACGTGTTACTGTGGTGGGGCGATGTCGCACACGATGCTGTCAGCGATGCGACTGCGAACCGCGTCGAGCAGGCCGTCCGTGACGGAATGGGATTTATTCCGCTCCACTCCAGTCACGAGTCGAAGCCGTTCGAGTCGCTCATGGGAACGACCGGAACCCTGCGCTGGCGCGAAGAGGGCGAGCGAGAGCACGTCTGGGTCGTCGAAGCGAGCCATCCCATTACCGACGGGCTTCCCGAGGAGTTCGAACTCGAACGTGCCGAAATCTACGGAAAGGGGTTCGACCTGCCGATACCGGACACCCTAGTGACCGTAAGTTGGTGTGATGACGGCACGGTGTTTCCCAGCGGGTGTTGTTACTATCGTGAGGCAGGGCGGATATTCTACTTTCAACCCGGCCACGAGACGTTTCCGGTGTACCACCAGCCGGTCGTCCAGAAATTATTGCACAACGCCGTTACGTGGGCCGCGCCGGGTGAGGCCGACCGTTCCAGCGCCGAATAATCCGAACGGTCGGAAAACCGTTGTACTGTCTGTTAGCGCCCGATTAACCTTACTCCTCATTCAATTGGTCGGCTAGAAGCGATAGACTGTATCTGTAAATAGGTAATTACGAGACGCCTCTAGAAACAGTAGTCGCTGTTTTACACAAACGGCGTGACCGAAGGCGACTGCAAACGTAGGTGGGTGCGTCACGACCGTCAGGCAGTATGCGAGGACAACAGCGGAGCCGTGGACCGATTCCAAAGGGTTTGTATCTAATGACTCCGGAGAGTGGCCTATGACAGAGAACGTGGTCGTACTCGGGTCGGGGTATGCTGGTGCGGGGGCAATCAAGAGTTTAGAGGACGAGCTAAACGGTGAGACGGATGTGGATGTAACGTGGGTTTCCGAGACGGACTATCATCTGGTCTTACACGAGTCCCACCGATGTATTCGGGACCCGAGCGTGCAGGAGAACATCGCCATTCCCGTTCACGAGATCAAACAGCCCTCGACTGCTTTCGTGCAGGACGAGGTCGTCGGTATCGACACCGACGCTCAGGAAGTGGAACTGGCTGACTCCGACACTGTCGAGTACGATTACCTGCTCGTGGGGCTGGGCTCGCAGACGGCTTTCTTCGGCATCGATGGGCTCGAAGAGCACGCCCTGACGCTGAAGAGCCTCGACGACGCGCTGGAGATCCACGACAATATTCAGCAGGCCGCTCGTGAGGCCTCCACGAACGACCCCGCGCAGGTCGTCATCGGCGGCGCCGGCCTCTCAGGCATCCAGACCGCGGGTGAGGTCGCCGAGTTCCGCGACGAACACAACGCGCCTATCGACATCCATCTGGTCGAAGGCCTCGATCAGGTCCTGCCAAACAGCGACCCCGAGCTTCAGGGTGCCCTGCGCAAGCGTCTGGAAGCAGCCGATGTGAACATCAAATGTGGCGAGTTCATCGGCGAGGTCGACGAGGAGACGGTGTACATCGGCGACGAGGACGAACTGGACTACGACGTACTGGTCTGGACCGGCGGTATCACCGGCCGGGATTGTATGCACGAGGTCGACCTCGACAAGGACGAACGCAACCACCGGGTCCACGCCGAAGGGAACTTCCAGACCGACGACGAGCGCGTCTTCGCCATCGGCGACTCGGCGCTGATCGACCAGCCGGGCGACCAGCCCGCCCCGCCGACGGCCCAAGCCGCCTGGCAAGCCGCCGAGGTGGCCGGCGAGAACCTCGCCCGCGCCGTGCGCGGGCAGCCGCTCAAAACATGGACCCACAAGGACAAGGGAACCGTCGTCTCGGTTGGCGAGAAAGCCGTCGCCCACGACGTCGTGAACGTCCCCATCGAAACGTTCGGCGGAATGCCCGCGAAACTGCTGAAAAAGGCGATTGCCGCCCGCTGGATCAACGACGTGACCGGTGTCGGCCGGGCCGCCAAGGCTTGGCCCGACATGTAGTACCTTTTTATTTCGTCGCCCTTCCTCGCGCGCTCGTAGAGCGTGTTGCGGGCACCACTCTCTGCTCACGGGCGCGGAGCGCCCGTTCGCACGGCCAGCGGGACCTTCGGTCCCGCTCGGCTCGCAAAAATCTACGCTAAAAACGACCGTCTCGCTCCCGCTGGTCGCGAGACGTGAAACCGCGCTCGTTCCACTCGCGCGGTATGCTGCTGCCTCCGCCACTGCGACTGAACGGCAACCGCTCAGCGGCCTCTACCAAGCGGCTTCTAACACGCCGACGATGTCATTTTCTGTGGGCTCCAGTCCCGACGGCGCGTTCGCCATGAACGAGTCTTCGAGGACAGCGTTTGCGACTTCGGGGAACTCCTCCCGATTTGGCCCATCTACGTCCCGGAGTCGTGTCGGCAGTCCCAGCGCCGTGACAACATCGCGAACACGGTCGACGACCGCAGCGGCGGGGTCGTCAGCAGTACCGACATCGAGCGCATCACTCAGAAGCGACCGCCGGCCGTCGACCTGCTCGAAGAGGTACGAGAGGGCGTGCGGAGCAACGACTGCGTGGGCCGCGCCCTGCTGGACCTCGTAGGTCCGGGTCAGTCCGTGACCGAAGGCGTGGATCAGCGAGAGCGTCGTCCCGTCGGCCCGTGCGATGCCGTACTGGACGAGCATGACGCCCTGTGTGAGCGCCTGATACACCCACGGGTCGTCGTCGCCGTTACCAAATGCGAGTAATCCTTCTGTGAGAAGGTTGAGGCCGCGCACCGCCGTCGCGTCGGTAATTGGCGTCGCGTTGGCGGCGTACAGCGTCTCGACGCCCTTGTCGAAGCCGTTCATCGCCGATGCCGCGAGGACTGATCGGGGCGTCGTCGCAATCAGTTCGGGGTCGTAACAGACGGCCGCAGGCATCAGGTTCGTGTCGCCGACGCCGCCACTGGCCGGCTCGTTCACGGGGCAGGTGTCGGGATGAGCGGTGACCCCGGCAACGATAGAGAGGTCGGCGCCGGCCAGCGTCGTCGGGACGGCCACAATTGGCGGCAGCTCCGCTTCCGGGACAGCTATCGTTCCGGAATCAACGAACGCCCGGCCAACGGCGGTTGGGTCGCGGTCGGTGGCCGCGAGGACACTGATGATTTTCGCCACGTCGAGGCTGCTCCCGCCGCCGACGGCCACGAGACAGTCGGCATCGACCTCGCGGAAGTGTTCGAGCCCGTCGTAGGCAGTGCCGAGCCGCTTGGCTGGCGTCGTCTCCGCGAAGACGCCGGCCAGTCGGTCGCCGAGTCCCTCTCGAATAGGGTCCATCACGGCCTGCGTCTCACCGACGGTCGTGCCACAGACGACCAGCGCGCGGTCGTAGCCCTGTGCGTCAAGCTCCGTACCCAGCGACCGCGCGGCGTCGGGGGCGTATCGGAGCGTCGCGGGGTCGTACTCGAACCGGAACGGGGCCTCGACGTCGCCGGCGACCGGTGTGTTGGTCATCGCTGTGACTCAGTCGGTCCCGCTCGTCTTTAGGCCTTCAGGTCGTGGGTCTCCGCTGACACTGCAGCGTCTTCTCAGCGGGAGTCCCCGCGGTTTGGCGCCTCTCGTTACTATGGCTCCATGCCGGCCATCCCGTCGGTCAGTGCATCGAGGTCGTCGAGTGCCTCGGCGAGCACACCCACGCTGTCTTTCTCCCGGCGGTCGGGATTCATGAGTACCCGAACCGGCTGCATTCCCAGCGAGACGAACCCGAGGTCGAGTTTCGCCGCCGTGGCGCGGAGACCGAGACCCGCGTCCGCGTCGCCGGCCAGAACCTTCCGGGGGGGGCTTTCGTGTGCCTTCGTCGTGAGTTCGTAGCCGTCGATGGCATCGACGACTTCGGCGCGGCCGACGCCGCGTTCCTCGCCGAAGGCATCGAGCGCGTCGTCGAAGCTCCGGCGCAGTCCGGAAGCAGTGTCGCGGTTGACGAAGCGATAGTCCCCGTCGACGAGGTCGCCCAGACCGGACACGTCGGTATCAGGACCGACGACCAGCCCCCACTCACGCTGCCAGCCGCCGATATCGGTGGCTTCGTCGTCGCTGGCGGTCGGACCCGCGACGACGGCAATGTCGGGCACGCCGTTGCCGAGGCGGCGGCGTCCCTCGGTCGACCCGAGCGGGAGATACCGCGGGCGGTCGACCGTGTCGAGCAGGCGCGAGAGGAGCGGGTCGTCCTCCCCCATACCTAGGAGTGTCGGCGGCCTGACCGCCGGGGAGAACAGCGTCACGTCGACTGCCTCCCCTTCCGCAAGGTAGTCCGTCCCCGGCGGTACGTCGACGAAGCCATCCGCGTCGACGAGGCTCGTCGTCGCGCCGCTGCCCTTGTCGACGGGGTAGACCAGCAGCGACCCCGATTCGTCTTCGACCAGTCCGGCCGGCATGAGGCGCCTGCGTCCCTCACCGTAGCGCTCCTGAACCGCCATCGTCCCGGAGACCGTTGCCGTCTGTGGCGGGTCCCGTCCGGCGGCGTCCCGGACCGCCGGCGCGACGAACGTCTGGAAGATGGTCAGCGCCGACACCGGATACCCCGGCAGCCCGACGTAGGCCGAGTCGCCGATTGTGCCCACGAGCATCGGCTTGCCGGGCTTGACGGCGACGCCGTGGAGCCTGAGTTCGCCCCGTTCCTCGATAACGCGGTAGATGACGTCGACCGCGCTCGCGCTGGTCGACCCCGAGGAGAGGACGAGGTCACACTCGTCGGCTGCCTCGTGGAGCAACCGCTCCATCTCCGCGTAGTCGTCGCCAGCGTGGGGGTACATCACCGGCTCGCCGCCGGCCTCCGCGACCGCGCCGGCCAGCGTGTAGCTGTTCACGTCGTATATCTGGCCGGCGGCGCTGTCGAGGGGGTTCCCGGGTCGGACGAGCTCGTCGCCGGTCGAGAGGATGCCGACCTGTGGTCGGCCACGGACCGGGACCTCGTCGACACCCAACGCCGAGAGGAGCCCGATTTCCCGGGGCGTGATGCGCGTTCCGGGGCCGAGCGCGCGCGCTCCGGCCGCGATGTCTGCGCCGGCGAGCATCACGTTGTCGCCGGGCGCGACCGAGGTTCGTATCTCGACGCCGTCGTCGGTCTCGGTCGTTCGCTCGACCATCACGACGGCGTCCGCGCCGGGGGGCATCACCGCGCCGGTGGAGATTTCCGCGACGGACCCCGACTCGACTGTTACGTCGGGCTCTTCGCCAGCGTGGACCTCGCCGGCGACCGACAGCGCCACTGGGTCGGCCTCGTCAGCGCCGAAGGTGTCTCTGGCCCGGACCGCGTAGCCGTCCATGCTCGCGCGGTCGAATCCTGGCACGTCGATGTCGGCGTCGACTCGCTCCGCGAGGACGCGGTCGCGAGCCTCAGCCAGCGGGACCGTCTCCGGGTCGGGGTCGATGTCGAGGCCCGCGACGACTTTGTGGGCCTCCTCGGGCGACGCCAGATCGCGGAACTCGCGGCGGTCGCTCACTGCGACCACTCCCAGTCCTCGACGGGCACGGTGTCGCCGGCGTCGTACCCCTCCACGGACTCCGGTACGACGACCCAGCCGTCAGCGAGCGCGACGCTGGAGAGGACGCCGGAGCCACTTGCCCGCGTCGGGGTCGCGGTCGGCTGTTCGTTCGCGTCCGCGTCGTGCAGTTCCACCCGAGCGTAGGTTCTGGTTCCCGGCTCGCTGGCTATCTTCCGTGTCAGTTCAGCCTCGGTGGTCGGCGGTTCTGTCGCCGGGAGGTGGCCTGCCCGACGGAGCGCCGGTCGGAGGAACTGGACGGCGTTGACGATGCAGGCGACCGGATAGCCCGGAAGCATGAGTATCGGCGTCTCTTCGACAACGCCCAGTGCGACCGGGTGGCCCGGCTTCAGTGCGACGCCGTGGACCAGCACCTCGCCGATTCCGTCGACGACCTCCGGCAGCAGGTCCCGTTCGCCGACGGAGGACCCCCCGGTCGTCACGACGATGTCGTGGTCTCCGTCGTCGCTGATGGCCGTCCGGAGCGCGTCGACGTCGTCGGTGACGATGTCGCGATAGGTCGCGTCACCGCCCCAGCGCTCGACGTACTGCGTGACGGTCTGGCCGTTCGTCTCGATAACTTCGCCCGGTTCGGGGTCGTCCTGCACCAGTTCCTCCCCGGTCGGAATCACGCTGACCGTGGGCCGCTCGTACACTTCGACGGCGTCGTTCCCGACTGATTTCAGCAGGCCGAGGTCCGACGGGCGGAGCCTGTGGCCGTCCGCGTACAGCGTCTGGCCTTCCGCCACGTCCTCGCCGACTGGCGCGACGTTCTCTCCGCCCGCGACCGCGTCGAACACCGTGACCGTGTCGCCGGTCACCTCCGTCTCTTCGACCATCACGACGGCGTCGGCACCCTCCGGGAGTTCACTCCCCGTGTGTACGCGGGCCGCTGTTCCTGTGGTCACTGTGTCGCCGGCCCGGAGCGACTCCGGCGACCGCTGGCTCGCGCCGAATGTATCCTCGGCTCTGACGGCGAACCCGTCCATCGCCGCCCGCCGGTAGTGGGGCACCGCTCGCTCAGCAGTGATTTCGCCCGCGACAACGCGCTCGTCGGCGTCGCGCAGCGGGACGCGCTCCGTCCGCTCGTGTGGGGCCACGGCGTCCAGCAGCGTCTCTCTGGCCGCCGTCACCGGCGTTCGGTCCTTGAAGCCGGCTGACTTTCGGGACTCGTTGCTCATGTGGATACGAATGGCCGACACACCAAAAAGCTCGCCAGATTCAGATGGCTTCGGTCGGAAGGCAACGTATGGTTGAATCGACTCTCCGCTGTCGCCTCTGCGGGAGCGAACTCTCGACGGGACTGGTCGCGACCGACAGTCGGCACTGCTGTCTCAACGCCACCCCGATTGCCGGCACCTGTCCCGAGCATGGCCCAGTAGGGCCACACCACGCTGTAGAGAAATAGTCGAGCCGAGAAACACAGAGGTTCAAATACGGGAACGGGGCCACGCTCCGGTATGCTACCGGGGCCCCCCGCAGTCGACCCGACAGCGACGCTCGCGCTACTCACTGCGGCTGGGGCGGGAGTCGGGCTGGGAACACTCAGCGGGCTCGTCCCGGGGCTGCACGCAAACACGTTCGCGCTCCTGCTCGCCGCCGCGGCAAGCGATCTGCCCGGGCCGCGGCTCTATGTCGGCGTCGCGATGCTGGCGGCCGGTGTGACACACACCTTTCTCGATGTGATTCCGGCGCTGGCGCTTGGTGTTCCGGACCCGGCGATGGCGGCCAGCGCGCTGCCGAGCCACCAGCTGGTCATCGAAGGACGGGGCCGGGAGGCGCTTCGCCTCTCAGCGCTGGGGAGCGGACTGGCCGTGGTGTTTGCCGTCCCCCTTGCGGTTCCACTCACGCTGGTAATGGAGCATGCGTATCCGCTGATCCGGCCGTGGCTGTCAGTGCTCCTCGCAGGAGTCGCCGTCTTGCTTGTGGTCACAGAATCCGGCCACCGCCAACGGGTCGGTGCGGCGTGTTCGCTGGCCGCCAGCGGACTGCTCGGCCTCGGCCTGCTGGACGCGTCTGTCACTGGTGCGTTGCCCGTGTCGGACGTGCTGGTCCCGCTGTTCTCGGGGCTGTTCGGCGCTCCAGTGCTCTTGGCTGCCATCGAAGGGGACGGCGTCCCACCGCAGGCCGACGCGACGGTGACGACGCCGCGGCGAACGGTCGGCGTGCTCGCGGGCATCGGGACGCTCTGTGGGGGTGCTGTGGGCTACATTCCTGGGGTCTCCAGTGCCATCGCGGCCACGCTCGCGCTCGGATTCATCGCGGATCAGGGGCCGCGGGCGTTCATCGTGACGACGAGCGGCGTGAATACGGCGACGGCAGTGTTTGCGCTGTTCGCGCTCATCTCGTTGGGAACGCCCCGAACCGGCGTCCTCGTCGCCCTCAACCGTGCCGACGTGCCGCTCGTCTTGCCGGCACTGCTCGCCGCGGTCGCTATCGCCGCAATCGCCGGTGCGATACTCGTTCCGACGCTGGGCGACCGCTACCTCCGGATTGTCGGCCGACTGGACCCGACGTACCTCTCGCTGTCGGTGATTGCGGTGCTCGTTTGTCTCTCCGCGCTCTTCGCGGGGCTGGTCGGCGTGGGAGCGTTCGGGGCGGCGACGGCGGTGGGTCATCTTCCCCCGAAGTTCGGGGCTCGGCGGGCGACCCTAATGGGGGTGTTGCTCGTCCCACTGATGCTATAGGTACCCCCGCTGACGGAAATGAGCGAGCAAGACAGCGACGACAATCACCATCCCAATCATCACCGCGGGGTAGCCGAATGCCCATCCCAGTTCCGGCATATTGTACGGACTGTCGGCGAAGTTCATCCCGTAGATGCCGACCACGAACGTTAGCGGGATGAAGATGGTCGCGACGACGGTGAGCATCTTCATCACCTCGTTGGTCGACTGAGACACCGTGTTCAGGTAGATATCTCGCGCCCCCGCCACAAGGTCGCGGTACGTCTCGGTCAGGTCGACAATCTGGACAAGGTGGTCGTACACGTCCCGGAAGTACTTCTCCGTCTGTGGCTGGATTTGCTTGGGATCGCCACGGGCGAGCACTCCGATGGCTTCGCGGGCGGGCCAGACCTGCTTGCGGAACGAGAGGAGGTCACGACGGACATCGTTGATCCGTTCGAGCGTTTCGATGTCAGTGGAGGTGGTCACTTCCTCCTCGATCTGCTCGATATCGGTCTCGATCTCGTCCAGTAGGTCGAAATACGCGTCGACGATGACGTCGATGACCCGGTAGGCCGTGAAATCCGGGCCGCGGTGGAGGAGTCGCTCGTCCCCGCGGCCGACGGCGTCCATCACCCGCTGGACGGCCGGAACGGCTCCCGTCGACAGCGTGACGAGCCAGTCCGGGCCGATAAACAGGCCGAGCGGCGTCGTTTTCACCTCCTTGTCGAACGTCGTATCGCCGGGCGTAAGCGACGCGGATTTAACGAGTACGAACGTGTAGGCGTTGAACTCTTGGACGTTGGCCCGGACATCGTTCTTGATGTCCTCGATAGTCAGCGAGTGGAGGTCAAAGGCGGAGCTGACGGCCTCGACCTCAGCGGGTGTCGCATCGGTGACGTGAACCCACGTCGTCCCGACAGCGGTTCGGGCAGCCGCCAAATCCTCGTACTCTAACGCCTGTCCGTCGGCGTACACCACTGCGGAAATCACGGTGTATCCTCCGTCGGCGTGGCGTGACCAACGGCCGCCACCGTCAGGCCGACCATGACCGCCGTCACTGATGCGGACCGGCCGGGATAGGCGACGGTCGTCCCGACGGCATAGCCGGCGATGCCGACAAGCGTGAGTGCTACGCCGACGATAAACAGCCGAGTCATGCCTCCGTCATCACTGGCCCGGAAGAAAACAGTGTCCCCGCAGTCAGTTCCCTGAGTGTGAGAGGCCGCCGAGCAGCGTATCGACTCGCGGACTCTCCCGGTCATTGATCCGTTCAGGGTAGACGGCGACGGCGACGACCACGTCGCCCTCGTGTTCGAAGCTCGTGAGGTGGATCAGGACATCGACTTCCTGACCTTCGATGGTTGTCGTCCCGGAGAACACGGATACTTCACGGGTGTCGCCAAGCGACTCCACCGAGCGGTTCCGTTGGAACTGAACGTCGTTGATCTGGTCGTTCCGGCTGGCGACTTCCTCGACAAGGCGTTCGTTGGACCAGCTCGCGGCGGGGTTCAGCGTCTGGCCCGCAACGCTGGCGCTGGGTGTCGAGAAGACGATGAAACTGCCGGCGTTGACTTCACCGACCGGCCCCAAATCGATGCCACGCTGGTACTGCCGGACGTGGTTCGTGACGCGAATCGTTCGCTCCTGACCGGCGACGGTCACTGTCCGCTCGATTGTCTGTTCGTCTGCCATCGACTGTTCGTAGCCGGTTTCTTCGAGTGCACTGTCGCTGACTGACGCGGGCGAGGAGTCGAATTCGACTGTCTCCCCGGTCAGTAAGCCGACGCAGCCAGACGAGACGACGAGTAGTCCGACAAGAAGCGTGAGTATCCCCTTTCGCATTGTTGTTCCTACACCGTGTCCAGTATATAAAGTACATGGCCGTTCAAGGCATTATCTGGACTCCAAAAGACGGGCGATGAGCGGCACGAACCGCTCTGCTGGTCTTCAGAGCCGGTATGTCGGCCCGTCGTCGGTGTCCTGAACCTCGACACCGAGCGCGTCGAGTTCGTCCCGGAGTTCGTCAGCGCGCTCGTAGTTGCCGGCGTCCCGTTCCTGCTCACGGATGTCCAGAACCAGATCGACAACGTCGCCGGCAAGCGACACGTCACCGCTATCATCATCGCCGAACGCCAGCCCGAGGATGCCACCACCCAACTCCTCGAACACTTCGATGGCACGGTGGAGTCCGTGGTAGTCCCGTTGCTCGTGGGCATCTAGGTGGGAGTTCACTGCTGCCGTCAGATCAAGCAGTGCAGTCATCGCTTCCCGCGTGTTGAAGTCGTCGTTCATTGCCGCTTCGAACGCCGAGCGGGCGTCCTCGACGGCGTCGCGAAGTGTCTCGTCGGTTACCTTCGCGTAGGCATCCACATCGTCGCAGGCTTCGACTGCTCGCTCGTAGCCCCGCGAGAGTCGGTCCCAGCGCTCCTCGGCCTCGGCGATGGTCTCGTCGCTGTAGGTCGCCCGCGAGGTGTAGGCCGTCGACAGCAGAAAGGTTCGGAGCACGTCGGGGCCGAACTCCGCGACGGCGTCGCTGACGGTGAAGTAGTTCCCGAGTGAGGAGGACATCTTCTCCTCCTCGGTTTCCAGCAGCCGGACGTGGAGCCAGTACTTCGCGAACTGCTGGCCGGTCGCGGCCTCGCTCTGGGCCACCTCGTTCTCGTGGTGGGGGAAGACGAGGTCCTGCCCGCCGACGTGGATGTCGATGGACTCGTCGAGGTGGGTCATCGACATCGCCGAGCACTCGATGTGCCAGCCGGGTCGACCCTCACCCCACGGCGATTCCCATGTCTGGGCGGTCTGGCAGGCTTCTTCGGCCGGCGCGGCCTCGGGATGCTGGTGCTCGGCGATGTCCTCGGGGTCGACGCCGCCGGCCTTCCAGAGCGCGAAGTCCGCCGGGTGGCGCTTCTCGCCTTCGGTGTCCACACCCTGTGATTCGATGTCGTCGACGGACTGGTTCGAGAGCTTGCCGTACTCCTCGAAACTGGTCACGTCGAAGTAGACGGAGCCGTTTTGCTCGTAAGCGTGACCCTGCTCGACAAGCCGTTCGACAAGGTCAATGATTTCCGGGACGTGCTCGGAGACGCGGGGGTACACCTCTGCACGGCCGAGGTTGAGCGACCGCATGTCCTCGATGACCTGCTGGACGTAGTGGCGGGCCACGCTCTCCTCGCTGTCGCCGTCCTCGCCGACGCGGGCGACGATCTTCTCGTTGACGTCGGTGAAGTTCTCGACGTGGTGGACGTCGTAGCCCAGATGGTCGAGCCAGCGGGCCATCACGTCGACGTGAACCCAGCCGCGCGCGTGGCCGAGGTGGGGCGGGTCGGAAGTCGTCAGCCCACAGTAGTACAGCAACACGGAGTCTGGGTCGCGCGGCTCGAAGGGCTCTTTCTCACCGGTCAACGTGTTCGTCACGCGAAGCGTCATTATCGGGGGAACTGTGTCCGCCCGCTTTAAGCCGTCGGAAGGCGACTCATCCCTGTACTGTCGCTTCGACTACCCGGAGCGCGTCCGGTCCCGCACGGCGGCTCACCACTACGACGAGCGCGTCGTCGGTGACACCGGCAGCGTCAACGGGAACGTCTGTCGCTCGCAGGCGTCCCAACACTTCGGCAAGCGCCGACGGAGACAGGTCGCCGGTGGCGACGATGCCGGTCAGCGAGCCAGCGTCCTCGGCGAAGGCAGTACCGCCGACTTCGAGGACGGCATCCGTCCCGGCGTCGGTCGTCTCGACCTGCCCGAGCCCGCTCTGCATCGATACGCGAGCGTCGCTGTCGTGTGTCGGAGCGTCTTCCAGTTCCTCGGCGAACCGACGGAGCGCAGTCGCGATGGCTTCCGCCTCACCGTCGATGTCGAGCGTGCGCGCAGCGGCCGTGTAGTTGACGATCCCGGCCCGAAGTGCGTCGTAGAGAAACGGGCGCTCGCGGACGGCGTCTCTGGTCGCGGCTGCGAGTGACATTGGCGTCAGGCACGAACGGCGCGGCCAAAAGCGGTTCCATCGATACGAGCGATGCGGTTCTACTGAGCAGAGTGTCAGCGGTGTCTGTTCCGTCCCGCCATAATAACGGGACGGACGCGCTGGACCCGCAGAATTGTGGCCTGCTCCCAGCAAGTGAGAACAGTCAGGGGGGATTGTGTCTCTGGATGCCCACTCTCTACATGAGGAAAGGACAATGGCTATTGCACAACGCGAACGGCAGGCCTTCGGACAGCCTCTGGAACCGGCGGAACGAGTCATTGGTGGCATTGTTGTCGCTGCTGGCGCGCTGGGACACGCCGCACTGCTGGCAGCAGCCGGACTGTTGTTCTACGTCCTCCTGTTCGGGCTGTGATCGGGCAGCATCGGTCAGCAACTACACACTTCCGGAGTTCAACAGTGAACAGCCTGCCGGCTATCCGTGCAGGCCAACGAAGGCCCTAAGGACGGCTCGCACCAACCAGTGGCTATGGACGAAGCACTCGTTATCGCGGCTCATGGCTCCCACTTGAACGCCGAGTCGAGTACGCCCACCTACAACCACGCCGACACGATTCGGGCGACCGGCGCGTTCACCGAGGTCCGTGAGTCCTTCTGGAAGGAGGAACCGTCGTTCCGGGAGGCGTTGCGGACCGTCGACGCCGACGAGGTGTATCTGATCCCGCTGTTCATCTCGGAGGGGTATTTCACCGAGCAGGTCATCCCCCGGGAGTTCCGACTTGAGGACTGGGACCCCGAGCTGTGGGACTCCGACGGGACGAGCGCGACCAACGCGACGCTGACCGCCGAAGACACGGGCCAGACGGTCCACTACTGTGGCCCGGTCGGGACACACGACTCGATGAGCGATGTCATCGTCCAGCGGGCCGAGTCCGTCACCGGAGACCCTGATGTCGGTGAAGGGTTCGGCCTCGCTGTCGTCGGCCACGGCACGGAGCGAAACGAGAACTCCGCGAAGGCCATCCAGTACCACGCCGACCGCATCCGCGAGCGGGACCGCTTCGACGAGGTGCAGTCGCTGTTCATGGACGAGGACCCCGAGGTCGACGACGTCGCGGACTACTTCGAGAGCGAAGATATCGTCGTCGTGCCGCTGTTCATCGCCGACGGCTTCCACACGCAGGAGGATATCCCCGAGGACATGGGCTTGACTGACGACTACCGGACGGGCTACGACGTACCGACAACCGTCGAGGGCCACGACATCTGGTACGCCGGCGCGGTCGGCACAGAGCCGCTGACTGCTGATGTGGTCCTCGAACGGGCAGCCGATGCCGGGGCCGACGTGCGCAGCGCCATCGAGCAGGTTCGCGAGGAGACCGGCGGTGCGAACCCCGCAACGGGTGACTAGCGGTACCGGGCAACGATTGCCTCGGTGCCCGAGTGGAGTATCGCCTGTTCTGTGATAGCATAGAGAAAACTGAAGTCGAGACGTGGCTCATGCCAGTGAAGGCTGCCGTCCTCACCGAACTGAAACAGGCCGTGGTGTTTCGTGTTGAGGAACACTGAGCCGTCGTCCGGGGCCGGAACCGCACCGGTAGCCCCGACATCTGTCTCGTATGCAGATCGCCCCCGCTCCATGCCCGCCAACCGCTGGTCGCCAAACCGCCACTGCTCTTCGCCATCAGCAGTGGAAACAGCGAGCAGTGCGTGTCGCTCCGGAACGTAGATAATTTCACCGCTAGCGCTGAACCGTAACGGCCCGTCCGGGATGCTGATCTCCTCGTTCACCCAGCGACGCGATCCCGAGACACGGTCGAACGCCCGAAGGTGCTCCGAGCGAACGTAGACGGTCTCACCGTGCACGTGCGGCCGACCGTTGAGACTGCGCTGAAGGGGATGACTCCACCGACTGGCTCCAGCAGGCGTATACACGCTGAGTCGGTATTCGTCGCCGGTTCCCCAGTCGACGGCGAGCCCGTCGGCTCCCGCGCCGAGGGTCGGGCTCTCGCTCTCTGATGGCTCCACGGGGACTGCCAGCGACTTCGACCAGCGTTCGGTCCCGTCGGCTGTGTCAAACGCGCGGAGGGTGCCGCGCTCGGTCCCGACGTACACACGGTCGTCAGCGGCGGCGATACTCGATACCGGGCCCGGGACGGTTGTCGTCCACGACCGTCCGTCGCCGGCCACTGCGACGACACGTCCCGTTGCTGTCCCGAGATAGAGCTGGGTGCCGTCACTGGCCCAGTCACTCACGACGCCTGTTACCTCAAACCGGCCCGACCGGGAGCCGTCAGAAGTACTGTACCGTGCGACTTCGCCAGTCTTGGCGTCGTCGAGGAGGTCCGTCGTCTCGAAGGTCACCTCGAACAGCGTCCCGTCCACCAGCGTGACGAGGCGGCCGCCAATGTCGGCTGTTTCCCACTTCTTGTCGCCCGGGCCCGGGCGATAGCCACATCCTGCGAGCGACCCGATGACGCCGGTGAGGCCCGCCAGAACTGTCCGACGGCTGTACGCTGTCATAATGTGCCCGCCCCGGCCATCTCTTCTAGACGTTCGATACGGGCCTCGGTCGGTGGATGCGTTTCGGGGAACACGTCGCTGGCGACCAGATCGGGGTCGTCAGCGAACTGCGTGTCGTCGATAGGCGCAATACAGAGCGCACCGAGGCCACCGTCCTGCGCCCGGAGGTCGCGGTCCGGCGCTGCCGTCAGTTCGGTGTCGATAGTCTCCAGAGCGCTTGCGAGTGCCGCCGGGTCACCGGTAATAGCGACGGCACCGCGGTCGGCTGCGTACTCGCGGTATCGGGAGAGCACGCGAAACAGCGTGACACTGGCGAGCCAGAAGACGGCGGAGATAGCGAGTGTGAGCAGCGCACTGACAGTCAGGATGACCACACCGAGAAGGAGGCTCCGGGCGCTGTCGCTGTCCGTGTGATGGAAGCCGGTAAATGCACCGGGGATAGCCTGAAGCAGTCCCAGAGTCCCTCCGGCAAGACTGTAAGTAAACGAGGGGAGAAGATAGGAAAGCGACATCACAGTCGCATCGCGATTCTTGATGTGTGCGAGCTCGTGAGCGATGACCGCATCTCGCTCCGTGGCGTCAAGTACGTCAAGCAGGCCAGTTGTCACTACCAGCGTCGCGTTCTCGGTTCTCCCGCCGACGGTGAAGGCGTTCGGCGCATCGCTGTCTGCGACGGCGATTGACGGTGTCGGAAGATCGACCGACTGCGACAGTCTCGCCACACTGTCGACAAGAGCAGGTCTGTCATCCGCACTGACAGGACGGGCGTCAAGCGCCTGCAGGGCGATGGTGTCCCCAACAGTGAATTGTGTGGCAAAGCCCACGAGCACGACACCGACGACCAGCCACGGCTCAAGGTAGAACCGGCCGGCGAGTACCCAGTCGGTTGCCAGTTTCGCCAGCCATATCCCGGCCGTATTCATCGCAGCGAGGCCCGCATAGACGAAGCCAACCGGGAGAAGCCCTACCAAGACAACAGCTACGCCCATCCGGACCTGCAACCCCCGATCAGTCGGCCAGTCCACGCCGTCCACCCCCGGGCGTGGACTGTCTCCACGAATATTCCATGAATTACGCCCCACTTCCCTAAAATATAATACTAGCGGTCATGGAACTATCGCCGCTCTGATTGCCGGAACAGGCGACTTTTCCCGGTCCAACACCTACGGCGAGGGTATGGACGACACCCGTATCGAGGCGTTCGCCGAGGCAGCGTCGGACGGCATCGCGTTCGACGGCATCGAGGCAGCGGTCGAGGGTGAGCGATACGCCGTCGAGACAGCCGAGGACTCCGAGCCGACGACTATCGCGGACCTCGACGCCCTGTCATCGTCGTACCCCGAGTACATCTCGAACTGGTACTTCTGGCACGCGACCGCCCCACAGACCGAGTCACGGTGGGCCTTCCTCCGGTGGCTCGAAGCGGCAGAGCAGGCGTCAGTCCCCGACCGGTACGACCGCCTTCAGGACGGAATCACCACAACATGGGGAGAGCTGTTGGTCTCCGTGACACTGACCGACGAAGGAAGCCGGGTGTACGAGCTTCGCCACGCCGACGACGACGGAACGCCTGTTGCAGACCTCGACACATACGAGGACCCGCTGGAGGCTCGCGAAATCGCGAAACACGACGACGACGGCGGTTACCGCCCGCTCAAGACCGCACCGTCACTCCAGACCGGCTGGGCGTTCCCCGAGCTATCGGCGGCCGAGCTTGTCACGACGGTCGACACGTTCTATCCGGCCACGATTGCGAACTGGCACCGCGAGCGGGAAGGCGAACTCGACGTGACCCACTGGCGAGACACTGTCGACCGTCAGACGGGAATCTACGGGGTCGTCAAGACTTGGGACCGCGGCGACGGCTACGAACACGTCAACTGGGTCGCCGAGGCCTGCTGTGACGATTCCCAGTGTCTCAAGCGTCGAGAGTGGCAGTACGACGACGAGACAGACCTCGACGTGGACGGCGGATCGGGGACGTTCCCCTGTCGTGAACCCTGTTCGCTGGTCATCGCTGGCGCACGCCAGTGGACGAAACTCGAAGGCGAGGGTACCCAGACCTACGAGTTCGAACTCACCCCCAGCGAGAAAGAACAGATCGAGGATATCATCGACGCCGTGGCCGACGGCGAGGCCGAGGACATCCGTGAGGCCGACATCTACGAGGGAGCCAACCGGTACCGGACGCGGTTCCTGCGGGCGAAGCTGTTCGATGAGGATGGGAACCTCGGCGGCGTCGAGACGGAACAGTAACCGGGTTTCAGGACGAGCGGACTGCGACGGACAGGAGTCCCAGCGCGATTGTGACCGCGAGGGCTGCGCCGACGGTCAACAGCACGTTCCCGGTGAGTACCATCGTGATGAGTCCCGCAATCAGGACCGTGAAGCCGCCAGCCGCCAGTAGCGGCCCCGCGGACAGGTCTTCGAGGCTGGGTTCTGACTCCGTAGCTGGTTTCGGCTGTGGTTTCGACAGCTCGTCGTCGACGATGACCGGTTCGTTCTCGGTCCCGCCCTCCGGAATGAAGATGTCGATGTACCGGGTCTCGGCACCGTAGCCTGTCACGACTTTCAGCTTGCCACGGACCGGTCCATCACCGTCGACGGTCACCCTGACCAGTCGGTCGGTCTCGGCCCGCACGTGGTGATTCGTGGCGTCGAGAGATGCGACAGAAGAGAGCGAGTCGTCGAGGTGAAGATGGGCGTGCAGTGCCTCGCCGTGGTTGACTAACTGTACGTCGAAACTCCCTGTCGCGTCGAACTCGTTTGGCACTTCCAGACTGTGGATGTCCGTCCGATTGAGGTGCACGGGCAGGGAGTCAGGCACGGACGTGACTCCGCGGTGCGAGGAAAAAAAGGTTCAGGCCGGTGCCTCGTCGCGCATGTCCGGCGGGAGGAGGTTCGGAATCCCGTCCTCGATGGGGAACGTCTCGCTACACTCGGTACAGACGAGTTCGCCCGACATGATCTCGCCGTCGTCGCGCTCCGTCACTTCGAGGTCGAGGTCGTGCTTGTCCAGAGGGCAGCAAATAATTTCCATCAGGTCCTCTTTCATACATTCAGTCAAGACCGGCGGTCGCAAAAGTCTGCCGCTCTCCCAGTGGGTGTCGCCCCGTCGCTGGGCAACGGTAGGTGAGCACTCAAACGTCGAATTAGGCGGGAAAGCCCGTTAGAACGGATGCTCGCGGACGATAGTTTCGCCGCGGCCGGGGCCGACGCCGATGGCGTAGGCCGGCGTGTCGAGTTCGGACTCGATGTATTCGACGTAGGCTTTCGCGTTCTCCGGCAGTGCGTCGTACCCCTCGTCGGCGGCGTCCGCCCAGTCGACCTCGGGCCAGCCGTCGAATGACCTGAAGTTGGCTTCACACCGCTTCCACTGCTCGGTGGTCGCGGGCATCGACGCCAGCTCCTCGCCGTCGAGCGTGTACGTGTGGCCGACCTTCACTTCGTCGAGGCCGGCGAGCACGTCGAGGTGATTGATGGCGATTCCGGTAAAGCCGGACACGCGCGTCGAATGGCGCAACATCGGCAGGTCGAGCCAGCCGACACGTCGCGGTCGACCGGTGACAGTACCGTACTCGCCGCCTTCCTCGCGGATGTAGTTCGCCAGCTCCTCGTTCTCGCCTTCGCCCTGCTCGTCGTAGCCGGGCGTGTCGCCAACGACGCCGCCGAGTTCGGTCGGCAGCGGGCCGCTCCCGACGCGGGTGAGGTACGCCTTCACGATACCGATAACTTCGCCGTCGCCGACGACGCCGGGGCTGAGTCCGGTCCCGGTCGCCGCGCCGCCGGCCGTCGGGTTCGATGACGTGACGTAGGGGTAGTTCCCGTGGTCGATGTCGATGATGGTCCCCTGTGCGCCCTCCAGCATGACGTTCTGGCCTTCGTCAATGGTCGCGCTGAGGAAGGCTCCAGCGTTGACGGTCATGTCCTCGGCCTCGAAGCGGCGGCCGAACTCGCGGAACTCCTCGAAGAGGGCGTCCACATCGAAGGCGTCCGGGTCGTCGAGGTCATCGACGTCGAGGTCGTACACGTCTTCGACGACGGCTCGCTTCTGCGGAACGACGTATTCGAGGCGCTCCCGGAGCACGTCCGGGTCAAGCAGGTCGCCGACGCGGACGCCGCGGCGACCGGCCTTGTCCTCGTAGGTCGGGCCGATACCCCGGCCTGTCGTCCCGACTTCGTCATCCGTTTCGCTCTTTAGTTCCTCCTCGATACCGTCGAGCACGCGGTGGAACGGGAGAATGACGTGTGCTCGTTCGGCGATGCGGACGTCCGGTTCGAGGCCGCGTTCCTGAAGCGTGTCGATCTCGTCGAACAGCGTTCGCGGATTGACGACGCACCCGTTGCCGAGTACGCCGACCTTGCCGCGGATGGCTCCGCTCGGAACCAGCGAGAGCTTGTACTCCTCGCCCTCGTGGACGACGGTGTGGCCGGCGTTGTCGCCGCCCTGATAGCGCGCGACGACATCCACGTCGTCGCCGTACAGGTCGACGATGCCGCCCTTCCCTTCGTCGCCGAGCTGTGAGCCGACGATGGTTACGGTCATCGCACGCACCTTCCAGCCACCGTGATAAACAGATTACGGTCCGGAACTCACGCTCGTGAGCAGTACCCATGTGAACCGTTACGACGGTTTTAAGACACCCCTGTTCGAACGTATCAACGTTGTAGCGATTCGCCGAGGGAGAACCTTTAAATACCGCAAACACAAGTTAACAATTGCCATGATAGACAGGCTTGAAAAGGAAGTTGACATGCTGGAGCGCCACTTGCAGGTGCTTCGCATGGTTATCGAGAACGAGCCTATCGGTATCGTGAAGATGTCCAACGAAACCGGCTACCCACACCACAAGGTACGCTACTCCCTGCGCGTCCTCGAAGAGGAGAACCTCATCGAGCCCTCCAGCCAGGGTGCGATCACGACCGAACAGACCGGTGAGTTCGTCGACGACCTCGACGAGAAGGTCGACGAAATCATCGACAAGCTCGAAGGTATGAAGATCGAAGACGCGGCCGAAATCGAAGGCTAAGCTTCTCTCTCAGAGTTCCGGGACCGCCAGGTGGAACTCCTGGTTTCTCGCTTCTAACAGACAGAGGTGAAACCCCTCCTTACGCGAGAGGTTCACGAAGCTCTTCCGCTTATCACGGCTGAACAGCCCGCTGGAAGTGGCGTCTTCGGCGGTTTCGAGCGCGCCCGGCTCAAAGAAACTGCTCGTGACGAGAAACGCCGATGCAAGCGACCCAGAGGCGTTGCCGACCCGCTCGGCGTTCCGGATGAGGTCCGACATCTGGCCCTCGGAGGCCGGTTCGCGCGAGTCGTTGATGTTTGCGACGACCAGCGGATTCCCCATCCGGTCGCGGACGACGACGTCGAACTGCTCCTGTGAGCGGTTCTCCTGTCCGTCCTCCGTGTAGGTCACCGTGACGTTGCCGTTCAGTTCGGCGCGGTCGATAGCTGGCAGTCCCTCGTAGAGGTCCTTCATCGCTCCCGCGTGTCCGGTGTCCCGGATCTCGTAGAGGAGGTTCCGGATGAGCCAGTTGACAAAGCGGTACTGGATGCTGTCTTCGAGGAACTCCTCGAATGGCGTTCCGTTGACCGTTGCACCCTCGGCTTCGAACTGCGTGTGGTACTCCAGTCTGAGGTTCGCCTCGACATCCTCGCGGCTCGCATCGCCGTCTCTGGCCTCCTCCAGTGTTGCCTTGCCCTTCGAGTTGTACCTGACGAAGAGGTTCGTCCCGTTTATCGCCTCGCCGGCACTGAGCCGTGTGCCCTCTACGGCGGTGTTGTTTTGCTCGTCGAGTTGTTCTTCCAGCCGGTCGATTTCGGCCCGCGCATCGGCTAGCTCTGACTCCAACCGGTCGCGCTCGTCCCGAAGCTCCTGATTCGTGGCTTCAAGATCTGTAAGCTCAGATTCGAGGTCCGACACCGTCTCGGCTCGCTGTTCGAGTTCGGATTCGAGTTCTGCAACGCGCTCCCGCTCGCGCGGTGACGGCTCTTCGTCGGCAGGCGACTGTCGCTGGTCCCCTGTCGAAGGCTGGGGCTGGGGTGTCTCGGCCGACTGTGTGTCCTGTGTAGTTGTGCTATGGGTCTCCTGAGCCGGTGTTGGTCCTTGCACACTGGATTCGGTCGACGGTGTCGAGTCGTCCTGTGCTGGCTGGTCGCGTCGTGGCGTCGATACCTGCTGTCCGCCTGTCGGCGGCGTCTGGGCGGGTGACACGCTGGTCGTCGTGCTTTCCTGTGCACCGCCGGACTTGTTCGGGTCCAGCGACGGGACCGAACGCGTTTCGAGGTCCGCGCTTGATCCGCCAGAACCGGCGTCCGGTGTCGGAGTTGCCGCTCCAGTCCCGGGCTGTGCCTGTGACGGCTGTGCCTCCGCGCTCTGTCTCGGTTTCGATTCGGGAGGGTCGGCGCGATGGCCTGTCGGGGCCGTCTGGTCGCTCTGTGTCGGCGAACTGCGGTCGCTCGCCTGCTGGGCTTCTTGCGTCTGTGACGACTCGGTCGACGGCCGCTTCGGTTCGGCCTCCGCGGCAGCCTCACGCACCTCGGTCCCTCGCTCGGTGGCATTATCCTCGGGTTCTGTCTGTGTCGCGGTGTCGGTGCCTGTCGTCGCCCGACCGGTCGTTTCGGTCTCGGGTCGGCTGTCCGCATCCGGCTTCTCGTCCCCGTTCGGTTGTGCATCCGACTCGGAACCACGGCGGGACCGGCCCGGAGTCGCACCAGTGACTTTCGATCCCGGTGGGCCGCTGCTTGCGGGACCACGGTCCGCTGTCGACTCTGCCGCGGCCTGAGTCTTCCCGGTATCGTCGGTTTCGTCGGCTCCGCTGTTCTCGAGTGTCTCCGGTCGCGTCTCCGCCGGTTCGTTGCTGGCGTCGTCCCGTATCGGTTCGTCCGGCTCTGACACCTCGGGCGGCGTGTTATCTACCGTCCCAGCGTTGGCCGGGTCATCGGCGACAACCGTCTCGTCACCTGCCTCGAGCGGATCGACACCGGTAGCCGATGGGTCTGCCGACTGCTCGTCCGCGTCGTCTTCCGGCGATTCTGGAATCTCGACCGGCTCGATGTCGACCGGCATGACCTCGTAGATGCCGACCTCGTCGTTGGCCGTTTCGAACGCCTCGTCATCGGTGAGGAGGTTGTCGGAGTTGCCGACCCACGCGACGCTCATCGAGCGGCCCTGATGATAGACGGTGTAGTAGTCGCCCGAGAGGACGTTCTCTGAGAGTTCGATAAAGCCGGTAAAGTTGCCGCTCGACAGCGTCTGGTCGACTTGCGCAAGCGCTGTGTCTTCAGTGTAGTACTGTGCTTTCACCTCGTCGGCGCGCTCCTGCATCACTGCAAGCAGTGGCAACGCCTCGTGGGGAGACCGCTTGGCTGTTCCCGACGCGTCCTCGAAATCCTCGATGGTGCCGTCGAGGACACCGACGACGGTCCCGTTCAACATGAACAGGCGCGTCGGACCCGTGATGACCGCACCGGAGAACTCCTGTCCAGCGAGGTCCCGCAGGCCCGCGAACCCGCCGTCGAACGGAACCGACTCCCAGCCGTCGATCCGTTCGACCGTGTGTGTACTCATTACTCTCACCAAGCCGGATGGTGGACAAATAGTTTGTGCCCACGGGCGCGGTCCGATGGACATATGACGATTCGAATGTAAGTAGTGGTATGGCAGAGGAGCCGGGACTAAGCGACCAGTATCCGACTGCGAGTCCGTGGCCGCTGTTTGTCGCACTCGGATTAGCACTGTCAGAGATCGGCGTGTTCGTCGGGCTCTTTCCAGTGGCTGTCTTCGGGTTGATACTGTTTGGCGGGAGTATCGCCGGTATCCTCACGGAGTCCGGGTACGTGGAACGGCCGTGGCCGACCCTGCTGGGCGTAGGGGTAGTTCTTATCGTCATCGCCGCTGCGTTTGCGCTCTGGCAGGTCCCAGTCGCCGACATCGCGCTGTCGAATGTCGGGACCGGGCCACTCCTCACTCGGCTGGTGGCCGTCGCCGCAGCGGGTGCTGTGATGATCGCGATGGGCGGCGTCGCCTCGATAATGGAACAGACCGCGGCCTGAGACGGGGACCCGGACGTTTGACCGAAACCAACACTCTATTTACTGGCCTGTTCTAACGGGGAGGCATGGCACTGTTCGGGTTCGAAAAAGACACCCTGCTCGACCTCACCGTGAACGTCATCCCGCTCGGGATTCTCTTCTTCTTCATCGTCGCGTTCGCCGCGTTCCCGGCGTTCGGAACGGATCCCGTTTTCACCGGGATGCAGTTCGCACTGATTATCTCGATGTTCCTGTTGCTCGCGGTCCTGACCTACTATGCGGGGAAGGCCGTCGAGAACGCTGAGAAAGAGAACGGCGAACTGGGCCACGAGGATTGAGCGGGCAGTTCCAGACAGACCGTTTCTGAAACCGACCGCACCCGCCGCCGGGAAACAGTGTGAGGCGTCCCTTCTTTCTGCGGTTTCAATGCCGGATGAGCATCGTCGTTGCTGCAGGAATCGACCCTTTGATAATGTCCCAGTCCTGAAGGACGACTATGGTAGCAGGAGATATTGTGCTGACGGGGCTGATGGCCGTCCTCCTCGTCGGCGTCGCCGCGCTTCTTACCCGTGTCGAGAACTGGCGTTCCTATACGCCGCTCGCGGGTGGCGGGGCCGTCACGGGTGACGAGACAGCGGTCATCAACCGTGAGAAACCCGCAGGTATCATTCGCTGGCTAACAACGGTCGATCACAAGGACATCGGTCTGTTGTACGGGGTGTACGCCGTCATCGCATTCGCCGTGGGCGGTATCATGGCGATGCTCATCCGCCTCCAGCTCGTCACGCCCGCCGGGGCCATCCTTGGAAACAACGCCTACAACTCCATCCTGACGAGCCACGGCATCACGATGTTGTTCCTGTTCGGGACGCCCATCATCGCGGCGTTCGCGAACTACTTCATCCCCCTGCTTATCGGGGCTGATGACATGGCGTTCCCGCGTATCAACGCCATCGCGTTCTGGATACTCCCGCCCGCCGCGCTGCTTATCTGGGCCGGGTTCTTCCTCGCGCCGGTGACCGAGAACATGATCGAGCCGGCCCGCACGGCATGGACGATGTACACGCCGCTGTCGGTCGAGCAGGCCAACCCCGGCGTCGACCTGATGCTGCTTGGGCTGCACCTCTCCGGTATCGGGGCGACGATGGGGGCGATCAACTTCATCGCGACCATCTTCACGGAACGCCACGAGGAGGTCAACTGGGCGAACCTCGATATCTTCTCGTGGACGATTCTCACCCAGTCCGCGCTGATCCTGTTCGCGTTCCCGCTGCTTGGCAGCGCCATCGTGATGCTGCTGCTGGACCGGAACCTTCAGACGACGTTCTTCGCCGTCGAGGGCGGTGGCCCGCTGCTGTGGCAGCACCTGTTTTGGTTCTTCGGCCACCCCGAGGTGTACATCCTCGTCCTGCCGCCGATGGGCCTCGTGAGTCTGATCCTGCCGAAGTTCTCGGGTCGGAAGCTGTTCGGCTTCAAGTTCGTCGTTTACTCGACGCTCGCCATCGGCGTCCTCTCCTTTGGCGTCTGGGCCCACCACATGTTCTCGACGGGCATGGATCCGCGGCTCCGGGCGTCGTTCATGGCTGTCTCGCTGGCTATCGCGATACCGAGCGCCGTCAAGACGTTCAACTGGATCACGACGATGTGGAACGGCCGCCTCCGTCTGACGACGCCGATGCTGTTCTGTATCGGCTTCGTCTCGAACTTCATCATCGGCGGCGTCACCGGCGTCTTCCTCGCCTCCATCCCGATTGACCTGATCCTGCACGACACCTACTACGTCGTCGGGCACTTCCACTACATCGTGATGGGCGCTATCGGCTTTGCGGCCTTCGCCGGTATCTACTACTGGTTCCCGGTGTTCACCGGCCGGATGTACCAGCGTACCCTCGGGAAGGCTCACTTCTGGCTCTCGATGGTCGGGACCAACATCACGTTCTTCGCGATGCTCGCGCTCGGCTACCTCGGAATGCCACGGCGGTACGCCACCTACCAGTTCGACGGCGCTATCGCACCGCTGACGCAGGTCAGCACCTTCCACCAAGCGGCAACGGTGGGTGCGGTCATCCTGTTCATCGGCCAGCTGTTCTTCGTCTGGAACATCGTCCAGTCTTGGCTCGAAGGGCCGAAAGTCGAGGACGGCGACCCATGGAACCTCGAACGCGACGGTATGCTGGACCGTGAGTTCCAGTGGTTCGACGAGCAGCTCGCGGCCGAGGAGCCGGAGAAAGACCCGTCGCTGCTCGCTGACGGCGGCCAAGAAGAACAAGACGACTCGTAAGCACCCCGGATTCTGTTTCAGCCTGCTTTTGTCGTTCGTAGCCAGACGAGATTACAGTGCCTGTTAGCTTGCGCCGGAGACAAGTACCATAGCCGTCACGAACATCATAAGCGCGATTCCAGTCAGGACGAGAAACAACAGCTCCTTCTGTGACATAGGGTAGCTACGGCGTGGAAGTGAAAAAGGCTAATCGTCTCCGAGCCGTTGTTCCCACATGACCGAGCAAGCCAAGGGCAGGTCCGGACAGGGAATTGTCCTTCGTCTGTACGTTGCTATTGTTGTTCTCGCCGGTGTGATGGGGTTCGTACTTGGCAGTATCCGACCCGAAGACCTCCAACCGGAACTGTTCGGCGTCATCGCGTTGCCGCCGACACCGTTTGGCGTCGCTGTCTACGGATTCGTCACTATCGGTGTCGTCCTCGGCGTGTTGCTCGGCCTCGTCGTGTACGTCTCCGAGCGAATCGACGACACAGCCAGTTCGTAATTAGCGTCCCAGTGACACGCATTGCTCGACATCGGTAGCGATTTGCTCAGACCACACAATCAGAAGCGCTGAAAAATACAAGGCCACTACAGTAGAGCGGCTGTCTGGACTGGCTGCCAATAGTTCGGCGCTTGTGCTCCGTTATGCGACGCTGGCCGTTTCCTGATAGCTCCCGTATTCTGCCTCGAAGACGGCCATGATCTCGCCCATGGTCGCGTAAGCTTTCACCGCATCGATGATGACGGGCATGACGTTCCCGCCGTCGGTGATCACCTGCTGCAGTTCGTCGAGTGCCGCTTCCACGGCCGCGTCGTCGCGCTCTGCCTTGACTGTCGCAAGCTTGTCCCGCTGGCGCTCCTGTACATCCTCGTCAACGGTTAGAATCTCGGGTTCGGTATCTTCCTCGACAGTGTACTTGTTGACGCCGACCATGACCTCTGACTCGCTCTCGACGCGCTGCTGGTACTCGTAGGCGGCGTCCTGAATCTCACGCTGGAAGTAGCCGTCCTGAATCCCCTGAATGACGCCGTCGCGGACCGAGCCGTCGCCGAGTTCGTCTCTGATGTGGTTGATGTAGGCCATCGCCTTCTCTTCGACCTCGTCGGTCAGTGACTCGATGGCGAAACTGCCGCCCATCGGGTCGACGATGTCGGCGGCTCCCGACTCCTCCGCGATGATTTGCTGTGTCCGGAGAGCGACCCGAACCGCCTGTTCGGATGGGAGCGCCAGCGCCTCGTCGAAGCTGTTGGTGTGCAGACTCTGGGTCCCGCCCAGCACGCCAGCGAGGGCCTGAATCGTCACGCGGACGATGTTGTTCAGCGGCTGCTGGGCGGTCAGTGACTGGCCTGCAGTCTGTGTGTGGAACTTCAACTGCTTGCTCGCGTCGGCCTCCGCGTCGTACCAGTCGTCCATCACGCGGGCGTAGATGCGCCGGGCTGCGCGGAACTTCGCGATCTCCTCGAACATTGAGTTGTGCGAATTGAAGAAAAAGGACAACTGTGGGGCGAACTCGTCGACGGCCATCCCGCGGTTCAGGCAGTCCTCGACGTATGCGAAACCGTCCGCGAGCGTGAAGGCGAGTTCCTGTACGGCTGTCGAGCCGGCCTCCCGAATGTGATACCCCGACACGGATATGGGCTTGAACTTCGGGGTCTCCTGACTGGCGAATTCGATGGTGTCGGTGACGAGCTTCAGCGATGGCTCCGGCGGGATGACCCACTCTTTCTGTGCGATAAACTCCTTGAACATGTCGTTCTGGAGGGTCCCTCGAATCTCCTCACGCGAGACCCCCTGCTGGTCGGCCAGCGCGATGTACATCGCGTAGATGACGGGAGCGCTGGGATTGATCGTAAACGAGGTCGACACCTCATCGAGATCGATGCCGTCGAACAGCCGCTCCATGTCTGCCAGCGTGTCGACGGCGACACCCTCTTTGCCCACCTCGCCGTCGGCCATCACATCGTCTGAGTCGATCCCCATCAGCGTCGGCATATCGAAAGCCGTCGACAGCCCCGTCTGGCCCTCGTCGATGAGATAGTGGAACCGCTCGTTGGTCTCGTCGGCGGTGCCGAAGCCCGCGAACTGCCGCATGGTCCACTGCCGGCCGCGGTACATCGTCGGATAGACGCCGCGTGTGAATGGCTCCTCTCCGGGGAAGCCGATGTCTTCCTCGTAATCGAGGTCATCGACGTCGAGCGGCGTGTACAGTCGGTCTACATCGAGGTTTGAGACCGTCGCGAACTGCTCTTTGCGTTCGCCGTAGGCGTCCAGTACGGGGTCCAGTGTCTCGGCTTCCCACTCGTCTTTCTGCTCGCGGATGCGCTGGAGGTCCGACTCGTCGAACATGCTTCCGTGTATGTCATGATTTAGTAAGAAGGTTCGGGGAAAGTGGGGTGCTACCGTCAACCACGCACCCGAGGCTAGTCTTGGAGTCGTTCCGTCGTTTGAACGAGCGGGTGGTGTGCGTAGTCGACGACTTCGATATCACCGATCGACTCCAGATCGGAGTCTGCGGCCGTCTCGGCCATCCCGAGTTCGACCGTCTCGTCGAGGACGATGACGTAGGCGTCCATCTCGTCGATATCGAGCCGCGCAGCGGCTTTCACGCGGTGGTGGCCGTCCGCCAGCAGGAGGTCCCCGCCGTTGTCGATGACGACGAGTGGTTCTGCCAGCCCACGTTCGAGTTCGTACACCCGCCCTTCGAGTTCGTCGGCGTACACCGTCGTCTGTGTCGGGGTCAAGTCGTCGATATTTATCTCTCGGCGGTCCTCGTGTGTCGAGATGCCGTGGATGTTCTCCAGCGTCCGGCCGAGCTTGTCTACCTTCCCCGGGGTCGCCCGCTCGATCTGGGAGCGGATCACGTCAGCGTTTGAGATGATCCCGACGAGGTGGCCGGCGTCGTCGACGACCGGGAGCTTCTGGATGCCCGACCGCAGGATGACGCGGGCGGTGTCCTGAACGGCCATATCCGGGTGGGCCACGAGGATGTCGTCGGACATCACCCGGAACATCGGCTCGTGGTCCTCAGCGAGCAACAGGTCCCGCGCGCTGACGAACCCTTCGACGCGGCGGCCGTCTGTCACCGGAAACCCGCTGAATTTGTCGTCAGCAGCGATACGTCGGGCGACCTCCCCGACAGTGTCGTCGAGTTCGACGGTGGCAACCTCGCGTGTCATGTAGTCTCCGACCGTCGGTCGACTCGATTCCTCCATCGGCGCGATGTTCTCGACCGACGGCAAAAAAGGCTCGCTTACGACGGCTCGTTGTCGTCGGGTTCGACGAGCGTCTCCGGGCTGTCGTCCCCGTGTTCTGACTTGTCGTCCGTTGGGTCAGCCGTGTCGTCCGCCTGTGCTGGCTCGTCGGTGTCACCCTCGGCCTCATCGCCGTTTTCCAGACGCATCACGTCGCTGTTCCAGTCCCCGGCCGGGCCGTCAACCGAGTCTTCAGGCGCGTCGCCAGCCGTCGCGATAGTATCCTCGCCGTCCCGGCCGAGCGCTGTCGATTCCGTGAACGCAGCTACGTCGTAGTCGGTGCGGGCGTAGACGCGCCCGAGCAATCGATGGGACCGTGACTGGATGGCGTCGAGAAACCGGTCTGAAACGATAGAACGAACGATCTCCTCCAGCGACTCCTCACGATCATCGACGGTGATCATCCCCACGTCGATCTGTGCGCCCGCCATATCGGCGTGACCGCCCGCGGACCCGATCTGCCCGAAGGCGTCGCGCAGGGCCTCGCCGAGGTCGATGTCCGCTCCGCGCGCCCGTGCGGAGGCGTAGATCGTCTCGTCGACGACGCCATACACCATCGTCGCCTGTACGCCTTCGAGGTCGAGCAGCCTGTCGGCCGCCTGTGCGAGCGCGTCGCGGTCACTTATTTCGCCGACACCGGTCAGGAGCACCGACCCCTCCTGTTCGCGGTTTGCAATTGCACGGCCGATGACCGACAGCGTCTCCGGGCTCACACTCGGGTCTTCGATACGCTGGAGCGTCGCCATGTCGGCGTTCGTCACGAGATGTGCTGCGGCCTCGAAGTCAGCAGCGGCGACCTCCCGGCGGAAGTCCTTCGTATCGACCTGAATGCCAAAGAGCAGGCCCGTCGCGATGGGCGTCGGAATGTCGATGTTGAACCGCTTGAGATAGTCGACGAGCAATGTGCTCGTCGCCCCGACGCCGCTCCGGAGATCGACGAAACGGGCTTCGATTGGGACACGCGGTGGATGGTGGTCAATAACGATGTCGATAGGGGTCTCCGGCGGGAGCTGGTCGTTGACACCGGCTCTGGAGTGGTCGACCAGCGCGAACGCGTCGAACGCTTCTAGTTCAGCCGGCGAATCGGCATCGAGACTCCGGAGGTCGAATTCGAGAAGGTTGACGAACGCCCGGTTCTCCTGATGGGAAATCTCCCCGTAATAGCAGATCGTCACCTCGCAATCGGCCCGTTCCGCCAGCACCTCAAGCGCGACAGCGCTGGCAATCGCGTCAGGGTCGGGGTTGTCGTGTGTGACGATGGCGAGGTGGCCATCGATGTCTCGCAGTACCTGATGGAGTTGGCGGGTCCGCGTTCCTTCGTCACCGCCCGATTGGGTGACGTAGTCGGTGACGACTGCCTCCGGCGTGACCAGCCGGTCCGCCGTGCTGTCGAGTCGGTCGCGCTGGTCCGCCGTCGCGTCGTGGCCGGCGTAGGCGAGGAGGAACGCGTCGTGAAAACAGTCACGCGCGGCCGTCGCCGCGTCAACGTTCCGTCCGGGGTCCTCGCTGGCGACGATGACGCTCTCGGGTCTGATATCGAGGTCCGTGAGAACAGCTGGGTCAGTCTGGTCGGCTTCGAGGACGTTGATGCCGTCCGCTCGAAGCGTTTCAGCACGGTGCTCGTCTTGGGTCACGACTGCCAGCTCGCCACGGTCGTCGCTAATCGCGTCGAGAAGGTCCGCGGCCATCGGCCCGAGTCCGAGCACCAGCCGAGAAAGCATACCGTGCAGTCAGCGCTGGAGCGTCTAAAAACCCGTTACTTCAGCCGTTCTTGGAGAAACGACGGATGCGCGGCGGTAACACCGTCGAGCGCGAGAATCTTGTCTTCGATGACGTCCGCCAACGAGTCCCCGTCCATCGCTCGGACTTCCGCCATCAGCATGTGGTCACCACTGGACGTGTACAGTTCTTCCATCTCCGGAATCTCCTTGAGGTTCCGCGTGGCCTCGACGTAGCAATCGCTCGCGATGTCGATGCCGACTAGGGCAATCGACTGGCCCGCCAGCTTCTTCGGGTCGACATCGGCTGAGTAGCCGACGATGACGCCCTCCTCTTCGAGTTTCTGGATGTATTTCCGGACTGTTGGCTTCGATACGTCGGCTCGCTCCGCGATTTCTGCGTACGAGGCCTGTGCGTCCTCTTCAAGGACCGACAGGATTCGACGCTCCGTAGACTCGGCACTCATGGACTAATCTTTTCGGTGCATGAAAAAATATCTTCCGAACCGGAAACCCACGTTCGAGGTGGTGTCCGAAGACCGGTAGCGACCCTTATTTGTGGTGTTCGAGGAGGTTGTCGTAGGTTCGCTCCCACTCTGCGTCCTCGTCGAAGTACCGCTCTGCAAGCGGCTCCTCGGGCATCTCACCGATCTGGCGCTTCTCCTCGCCGTAGGAGGGGCGCTCGTCTTCGATGTACATCCGACCGGTCAGCACTTCGCCCTCGTACAGGCGTTCCTCGGTCTTTCGCATCATCTCGGCGGCTTCCGCGCGGTCCGAGACGTCGAAGTCGAACTCGTCTGACTGCTGGACGTCCGTGTACGGGACGTAGTGTTTCGCGTCCTTGTTCCACGTCGGACACTGGGTGAGGAAATCGATATGCGCGAAGCCGTCATGTTCGATGGCTTCGGCGATGATTTCCTTGGCCTGGTTCGGGTTGACAGCAGCGGTGCGGGCGATATAGGTCGCGCCGGCGTTGAGCTGCTGGGACAGGGGGCGGATCGGCGACTTCGCCGAGCCGTGGGGCTGTGTCTTGGACTTGTGGCCCTTCGGCGACGTCGGCGAGGTCTGGCCCTTGGTCAGCCCGAAAATCTCGTTGTTGAACACGATATAGGTCATATCGTGGTTTTCACGGGCCGTGTGGATGGTGTGGTTCCCACCGATACCGTAGCCGTCGCCGTCCCCGCCGGCCGCAATGACTTCGAGGTTGGGGTTGGCGAGCTTCGCGGCCCGGGCGACGGGCAGCGAGCGGCCGTGGATGGTGTGGAAGCCATAGCTGTTGAAGTAGCTGTTGAGCTTCCCGGAACAGCCGATACCGGTAAACAGCGCGACTTCGTCGGGGTTCTTGCCGACCTCCGGCATGGCCTGCTTGAGCGCTTTGAGGACGCCGAAGTCGCCACAGCCCGGACACCAAGTCGCCTGCGGTTCGATACCGGGTGTGAACTCGTCGCGCTCGATCTCGCGTTCTTCGTTGATTGCTGAGAATGCACTCATTGGTTAGTCACCTGCCGCGGGGACGTACTTCATGTTGCTCGCGGCGAGTTCCTCGCCGTCGATGCTGGACTCGAACCCGTCGACGATCTCGGCGGGCTCGAAGGGGTTGCCGTTGTACTTCAGGAGGCTCGACATCTTGTCACCGTACTTGCCGAGTTCCTTCTGGGTCAGGCCGCGGAACTGGGCCGTGGCGTTCATCTCGACGACGAGCGCCTCGTCGACTGATTCGAGCCATTCGGAGACTTCCTCCTTCGGATACGGAGCCATGTCGGAGACGCCCAGTGCCTTCACGGAGTGACCGTTCTCGTTGAGTCGGTCGACGGCCTCGAAGACGGTCCCTTGCTGGCTACCCCACACGAGGATGCCGTAGTCGGCCTCGTCGGGTCCGTGGTAGGTCTGGTGAGACGTGTTTTCGTCCAGATCAGCACGGATGTCGTCGAGCTTGTTGAGCCGACGGTTCATCTGCGCGATTCGGTTCTCGGGGTCCTCGCTGATGTGCCCGGACGGGTTGTGCTCGTTCCCGGTCGCGAGGAAGCGGCCGTCCTTCTGGCCCGGCACGGAGCGCGGGCTGACGTTCGAGCCGTCCTCGGGTTCGTGGAGGAACCGCTGGAACTTCCCGGAGGAGTGGTGTGCCGCGTCCTGAATCTCCTCTTCGGTGAGGACCGCGCCGGGGTCGGCGTTCGGTTCCTCGTCGAAGTGGCTGGCCGGGAGATTCCGGAGTTCGCCCTGAATCTTCTGGTCGTAGATGACGATAGCCGGGATCTGGTACTCGTAGGCGATGCGGAACGCAGAGCGAGTCTGCGTGTAACACTCGCGGATGTTCGCCGGTGCGAACACGACGCGGGCGGAGTCACCCTGTGACGTGTACAGGACGTGTTCGAGGTCCGCCTGTTCGGGCTTGGTCGGCATCCCCGTCGAGGGACCGGCCCGCATCGCTTCGACAAGTACGAGCGGCGTTTCGGTCATCTCTGCCAGTCCGAGCGGTTCGGACATCAGCGCGAAGCCACCGCCGGAGGACCCGGACATGGCCTTCACGCCGGCGTGGGACGCACCGAGCGCCAGCGCGGCGGCGGCGATCTCGTCCTCGACCTGTTCGGAGATGCCACCGAACTCGGGCAGGTGCTGTGACATGATGGTGAACACGTCGGTCCACGGAGTCATGGGGTAGCCCGAGATGAAGCGACAGCCCTCGTCGATTGCGCCGTATGAGATCGCGTTCGAGCCCGAGAGAATGACCTGCTCCTCGTCGTGAGAGTCCTCGGGGACCTCGATGTCGTGATCGATGTCGAGTTCGCTGGCGGCTTCGTAGGCGTCGTGCAGGACGTTGAGGTTCGCCTCCTGCATGTCGCCGCTCATGTTCTGTTTGATGAGCTTCTCGAACTCGTCGGTGCTGATGTCGAGAATGGCCGCAGTCGCGCCGATACCGGCCGTGTTCCGCATGATCTCGCGGCCGTGTTCCTTGGCGATACCGCGGAGGTCCATCGGGACGACGTGCCAGTTGTTCTCCTCGGCGGCTTCTTCGAGACCGATCTCGTCGACGTCCTCGTCGTCGAGTAGCCCCTCGTCGTACAGCAAGACGCCGCCCTCACGGAGGTCGTCGAAGTTCTCGTACAGCGGTTTGAGCTCCTCTTTGCCGTAGTAGGCCTCTTCCTGTGGGTTTCGGGCGAAGGAGTCACCCAGTGCCAGCAGGAAGTTGTAGCCGTCCCCGCGGGACTGTACTGGCTCGTCTTTGGCACGTACTTCTACGTACGTGTGGCCGCCGCGGATACGCGACGGGTAATGACGGTGTGTGAACACGTTCAGCCCCGACCACATCAAGGCCTTCGCAAAGTTCTGGCTTGTCGAGTCGATTCCGTCACCGGAACCACCGGCGATTCGCCAGATTAGTTCGTTGTCTGTCATGGTGAAATCCTCGGCCCCAGCTCTGGTGCCGTATCAATCCGTTAGGGGGCCATGACTAAAGATTTTCCACTACATCACCACTCATTAATCGTTATCTTTCGGCTCAGGACCTCACATTGCTGTTTTCGAAATGGGGGTTCGTCACTATTGGTACATTATCACAGGGCCGATCTATCCGTCCTCGGTATACTTGTCATCCACCAATAGTAAGCCATGCAATGTCCTCCCGCAACGCCTAACACAGTGAGTACCGATGTATAGTCGAGGATGTCGCTAACGGAACTCATCGCTGGCGTTGAGGATCATCAGAAGACACTGACTGTCTTCAACGCTGGGCCAGCAGCGGCCGAAGACCTGCGCGAGCGCTTCGCGGACCGCAACGTCCACGTACAGAGCGAGCAGACCGAGAGCGGGCGACCGGGCGAATTCATCACGCTGAGCGAGGATGAAGCGGTTATCGCGGCCGCGAGTCTCAATTCGTTCACCGAATCGCTCAACGAAGGTCGACGGTACATCACGCGGGACAACAGCCCGTACGCGTCCATTCTCGATCACCTCGACGAGACGATGTTCACCTCGTGGTCGATCCAGCGGATGACCGCCGCGTCCCGAGAAATCGAGGACCGCGCGTGGCGAGTGGGACAGGGAACACTACACGCCGGCTTCCAGACACTCTCGACTTTGCAGGGCGAACTCGATCTTTACGAACGGCTGGGCGAGACTGACGTGGATGTCCACGCCTATGCCGTCCCTGATGTCGAGCCTCCCGAGTACAGCACGTTCTCGTTGCATCTGGAGCGGTCGGACGAGATTGCTGACTCGTGGTTCGTCGTGTTCGATGGCGGCGGTGACCCGACCCAGAAATGTGCTCTATTAGCCGAGGAGCGCGAACCGCGCGAGTTCTACGGCTTCTGGACCTACGACGAGTCCACGGTCGACTGGATCATCGATTATCTGGAGGAGACATACGGCTATCTCGAACAGTGAGCCGCGTTCGAATTGGCCATCACCACGGCTCGCCGTCAGCTGGTATCCGCGGTTGAGATGACGAACGTTGCTGAGTCCAACGAGTTCCGTATCGAAGAGACCGGCGAACGCCTCAATGGTCTCGAACTGGATTTACACCTGTTTTTCGGCGTGTGGGCTGTCGTTGAGCGCCACGAAGACCGGTTGGTCGTGGCAACCGACGACAGTAAGCGCCGAACGCTTGTCGCTGTGTCGGACTAATCTGTCATGGACTGCGTCTCAGTCCCCTGTCCCGGACACCCCCTCGAATACCGAGAGGTCATGGCTGAGCAGTGCCTCGGCCCCAGCGGCTCGTTGCCGTTCGCGGCATCGTTTCTCTTTCCACGCGCCGTTGTTCCGCGGTTCGCGGCCGTCGCGACCCTGTGGCCGTCGACGACGAAGTTTCGGCCACCTGTACGCGGCCCCGGTCGGCACTGTGGCTGGCCTTGCTCGCTGCAACACCCGCTCGCAAGCGTGCAGTTGGCTTCGTCTGCCCGGTGATGCCACTTCTTTTTATATTAAATCGCGCTCGGTATGAGCGGACCCACACACACCACCCTGCAAGTGTTCTCGGTGTTGGTAGGAGTGGGGGTGGGGAGGGGTGGGTCCCCTCATACGTATTTAAACGAGTGAAGAGTCGGTTAGTTGTATCGGAGTTCTGTGTTCGGGCCGGTTCTCAGAAGCGTATAGAATTGGCTTTAGGGGTGTTATAGCATCAATAAAGTCATCAGGGCTATTTTTAGCTAACCAGATATTATTTCCTAAACCATAAGATATAAAAAATAGTACTAGACCTAGTTCTAGTCTAGAACGCAGAGGATATAGAATCGCAGGACTCAAGTGTGTTAGATCAAGAGTCGACAGAGCATACTGCTTGTCACTGTTTTCGAGGGTGGCCGAAGAAACACTTGCAGGGTGGTGTGTGACTACTCGACGTAGAAACACTTGAAACACTTGAACGATGGTCACTGGTTTTATATATAGTCACTCAAAAAGTGGGTTACGATGGTCGACGTGAACGAGAACCCGTTCGATGGGACTGACGCGATTTTCGAACGAAAGCAACCGCTAAAAAAAGACACGTTCACGCCGGATACGATCTTTCACCGTGACGAGGAGATCGAGTTCTACATCAACGCGCTTCAGGATGTTATCGTCGGTCACGACCCCAACAACGTCTTCGTCTACGGTCCCACGGGCGTCGGCAAGACTGCTGTCACGAAGTGGGTTCGCGATAAACTCGAAGAGAAAGCCGAGGCCGAGGATATCCCGCTCACCGTTGTCGGCCCGATAAACTGTCGGAACTACCGGTCGGCGTATGCGTTGGTCAACACCCTTGTCAACGAGTTCCGAGAGCCCGAAAACCAGCTTCCTGAAAGCGGCTACAGCACTGATAGCGTCTTTGAGTTCCTCTACGAAGAGATCGAGGCTGTCGGTGGGAACGTTCTTATTATTCTGGACGAGATCGACAACATTCCCGCGGACGCACGGAACGACTTCCTCTATGAACTGCCCCGAGCTGAAGCGAACGAGAACACGCCGATCACCGATGCGAAGGTCGGGCTCATTGGAATCTCAAACGACCTCAAGTTCGTTGACGTGCTGGAACCCAAGGTGAAATCGACGTTAGGAGAGCGAGAAATCAAGTTCGGCCCGTACGACGCAACTGAACTTCGGGATATTCTGGGCTACTACGCCGACATCGCGTTCCGGGAGGACGTGCTCGGCGAAGATGTCGTCCCACTGGCGGCGGCCTTCTCGGCACAAGAGCGCGGTGACGTTCGGCAGGGGCTCCGCATCCTCGAAAAGGCCGGGGAGTACGCACGAATGGAGGGTGCAGATGGCGTGACGGAAGCACACACCCGCCGGGCGACGGACACTATCGAGACCGACGAACTCCTCGATTACTTCGAACATGACCTGAGTTCACAGCAGGCGCTGACGTACCTTGCGACGACGCTTGCACTCATCGAACCGAAACACGAGGCGTCGACGAAGCGAATCTATAACCTCTACTCCTCGATTGCGGAGTCGAGCGGTCGCCGCGTGAAATCCGAGCGCAAGATTTACGAGTTTCTCGACCAGCTCTCGATGCAGGGGCTGGTCCGCTCTGCGGAACGCAACCTCGGCCGGAAGGGCGGACGTAAGTACATCTACGAGGTCACCGACGACCCGACCGACATTATCAACGCTGCGCTCCAGTCATCCTACAGTGACGCCGTGCCGAGTAACGTCAACGGAATTCTCGAACATTACTTGGAAGACGAGGCCACCGAGTTCGAGGCACCGGACACAACCGACGACGAGCAACAGAACCTCTGGCAGTTCACGTAGCCAGCGTACTTACACACCCCACCCGCTCACACGGCAGAACACTTGCACGGTGGTGTGTGTGTTCAGCAGTAGTCTCTCTACTGTGCAGTCCAGAACAGTTGCAGGGTGGTGTGTGTGCCCACAATAGATCGTGAAATCGAAGTGCCAACAGGGCCATCATGTGCTATTTGCTCCCCGGACAGTGTGTAGAACACTTGCAGACCGGTGTGTCTGTTGACTTTCGCAACAGCGGTACAGTATTCCGTTTCGAAAACACTTGCAGGGTGGTGTGAACTCCGATTCGACGAGAAAACCGTCCAAAACGGGCTTTTCGGAACACTTGCAGGGTGGTGTCCCCGTGGACTCTCGTCTCTCACTCAGTGCGTGAAACACTTGCAGGGTGGTGTGACAGGGCGTATCGGAACGTCGAGCCACAGCGCAAAACACTTGAAGCGTGGTGTCTCAGGGGAACTTCGTTTGATCGAACAATCTTGTATGAACACTTGCAGGGTGGTGTGTGAACAGGTGTACACTGTCCGCGGGCAGTTGTAGCCGATTTGGGAACACCTGAAGGCAGTGAAAGAACACTTGTAGGGTGGTGTACTGACCCAATATGAGCGGTCTTGGACCCTTTGTACAGTGACTGACCCGCTTGGTGTACTGGGCGGTTCGGACCGCCCAATAACGAACTGCCGTACAGGGGAACCAGACTTCGCCGAAGAACACTCGAAGGGTGGTGTGCCTGCGAAAATACGCCGTTTCGACGCAATCGAGCAATCGAGACTGCTCGACTGACCTCTATCCGTTACAGCGGGGCCTGATTGTAGATGAGATTCCGCTGAATGTCGTTGGCTCCCTCGTAGATGACTGGAATTCGCACGTCTCGGTACACGCGGGAAATACGGTTCTCGGTCAGGACGGACCGGCCCCCGTGGAGTTGCATCCCCTTCTCCGCACAGTCCATCGCGGCTTCAGTCGCTTGGGTTTTTGCCAGTGCGGCCCAGTAGCCGGCGTTCTCCTGATTCGCGACGCGCTCGGCCGCGTGCCAGGTGAGCGCTCGGGCGGACTGGAGGCCAAGTTGCATATCGGCCAGTTTGTGCTGGACCGCTTGGAACTCATCGACGGTCTTGCCGAAGGCCTCGCGGTCGTGGACGAACTCCCAGGCTTCCTCGATGGCCGCGGCGGCGAGGCCGATGCCGTGGCCGCCGACGACGACGCGCCCGTGGTTGAAGAACTCGGCGAGCATGTAGAAGCCGGCCCCTTCGACGCCGATGAGGTTCTCCTCCGGAATGCGGCAGTCGTCGAGTACGATGTGGGCCTGCTTGGACGCCCGGAAGCCCATCTTCTCGGGGATGTGCTCGGCGTGGTAGCCGTCGGCGTCCGTCGGGACGATAAACATCGAGTAGTTCCCGTAGCGGTCGTTCGGGTCGTCACCGGTCTTGGCGTACAGCGTTACCCAGTCGGCCTCGACACCGTTTCCGATCCAGTACTTCTCGCCGTTGAGCACCCACTCGTCGCCGTCCTTCTCGGCGGCCGTCGTCATCCCGGCGAGGTCGCTCCCTGTTTCCGGCTCTGAGACGGCGAGACCGGTAAGCTGGTCGCCGGCGGCGACGGGCTCAAGGAACTCTTCCTTCTGCCAGTCTGCGCCGTGGTCCTCGACGATCTCAGCGCCGAAGCTGGCGAGTTGGATCGTCAGCGCGATTCCTGCGTCGGCTTTGTACAGCTCTTCCGCCATCGCGAGCATCTGCTGGAGGTCGTAACCGCTCCCGCCCCACTCCTCACCGATATCCTGTGCGACGAGTCCGGCCTCCGTGGCCGCTTCGAGCACTTCCCAGGGGTACTCCCCGGACGCATAGTAGTCACCCGCGACTGGTTCGATATGCTCCGCGGCGAACTCCCGAGCCTCTTCCTTGACCTCGTGTGCGTGTTCTGGAACGAGTTTCTCGGATAGCAGATCCATAGGAATTATCATGGTTTGTGTACTCATATACTCCGTGGAACTCTGCCAAACACCGTCGTAGTTGTTTCTCCAAAACTCCTGATAATCGGCCAGCACGCTTTTGCATGGCTGTGACCTCCCTCGGACATGAATCGTCGAGACTACCTGCTTGCCGGAGCCGGCCTCGGGACCGCCGGGCTTGCGGGGTGTTCGTTTCTGGCCGCAGCTGAGGCACCGCCACCCGACGTTCCGAAACAGCAACTGAACGACGGCGGCTGGACGCGAACGGACCAGTCCGCAGAAACGGTGTTCGACAGAAACTATGGCCCGGTATCAGTCGAAGCCGTCTCCAGTACGGTCCAGTACGTCGACGAACAGTTACAGGCGCGTGTCGCCGACCGAACCCTCGATCAGGTGCAGACTGCGCTTTCGGTGTTTTTCGCCACGCGGGTGGATTTCAGCCCCAATCTGGACAACCTTCCAGCCGGCGTGGGCCGCAAAGAACTGCTGGCCGAAGTCAGAACAAATGCCCGCGACAGCTTCGAACAGCAGATGGAGGCACAGGGGCTGACCGACATCGAGAAATCCGGCGAGGGCACAATCGATATCGATACCGGTGAGACAGCCGAGACGGTGGCACTGTCTGCCGTGTACCCATTCGAGGGGATTTCCTTCGACGTGACGGAGAACGAGGTCGTCGAGATTCCGGCAAGTGACATCGATATCTCGGCGATGTTTGCCGTCTGGCACCACGGCGACTTCGTCATCATCTCCGGCGGTGCGTACCCGGCACAGAACTTCGCACAGACCGTCGAAACCGACCTGAGCGACGGGATTACAGTCACCGTCGATGTCGACCTCGGCCTCCAGCCAGACACCTACCAGACCGAAGTTCGGAGTCTCGTCGCTGGCGTCCAGTAACCGTTCCGTACGCTCTTACTCAGGGGCAGCATCGTCGGGGACGCGACCCTCAACGAGTGATTCGTCGGCGTACTCGTCACGGAGCGACTTCTTGTCGAACTTGCCGGTCGCCGTCTTCGGGACCTCGTCGATGGTAATGAAGTTGTCCGGGACCCACCACTTGGGGTAGGAATCGAGGATGTGCTCCCGGAGCTCATCACCGAGCGTGTCTTCGTCGGCGTCGGCTGCCGGAACGATCATCGCGAGGGGGCGCTCCTGCCAGCGCTCGTGTGGGACACCGATGACTGCCGCTTCGTTCACGCCGTCATGTGCTATCAGCTCGTTTTCCAGTTCGAGCGAGGAGATCCACTCTCCGCCGCTCTTGATAACGTCTTTTGCCCGGTCGACGATCTTGATGTAACCGTCCTCGTCGACGGAGACCACATCACCAGTTTTCAGATACCCGTCCTCGAACTCCTGTTCGTTCGCTTCCGGCCGCTTGAAGTACTCCGTCGTCACCCACGGCCCGCGGATGTGTAGCTCACCGAAGTCCTCGCCGTTGTGTGGGACCTCGTTGCCGTCGTCGTCAATGACACGGAACTCCAGCCCGGGCGTGATAAGCCCCTGTTTCGAGCGCTTGTCCAGTTGCGTCTGGTAGTCGGCGTCCTCTAAATCACTTCGCAGGGACGCTACCGCACCCACCGGTGCCGTCTCGGTCATCCCCCACGCATGGACGAGCTCCACGTCGTGGTCATCGAAGAACCGGATCATCGCCTCTGGGGCGGCACTTCCGCCGACAATCAGCCGCTCAAGCGAAGAGAGGTCGACGTCGTTCTCTTTGATGTACTCCATTAGCCCCAACCAGACGGTCGGGACGCCAGCGGTAACGGTGACGTTCTCCTCCTCGATGAGCTTCGCGAGGTCTGCGGGCTCGGGCTGTGGGCCGGGGTAGACGTGTTTGGCCCCGCCTGCAGTTGTCGAAAACGGGAGGCCCCACGCGTTGACGTGGAACATCGGGACGACGGGCATTACAACGTCGTCGTCGTCGACTGGGATGCCCTGTGGCGACTGAATGCCCATCGTGTGGCTCCACAGCATCTGCTGGGTGTACTCGACGCCTTTCGGTCGCCCAGTCGTGCCCGATGTGTAACAGAGGCCTGCAGGGCGGTCCCCCTCCAGTTCGGGCCAGTCGTACTCCGTCGGCTGGTCGGCGATGAACGACTCGTAGGCGACGGCGTCAAGGTCCGTCTCCGGGACGGACTCGCTCATCACGATGAACTGCTCGACCGTCTCGAAGGACTCCGGATCTTCTGTCGCCGCGCCCTCGAGCTTCGGCAGGAGCGATTCGTCGACGAAAATGAGCTCGTCCTGTGCGTCGCTGACGATGTACTGGATGTGTTCGTCGGGCAGGAGCGGGTTGATAGTGTGTAACTGCGCCCCGGTTCCCGGTATCCCGAAGTAGGTCTCGAAGTGACGGCTATGGTTCCAGCAGAACGTCCCGAGCCGCTCGCCGTCGCCGTAGCCGGCCTCCTCGACTGCGTTCGCTAACTGCGCCGTCCGCTCGGCATATTCCGCGTAGTCGTGACGGACGATACCCTCGTGGGTACGAGAGACGACTTCTGTGTCCGGATACAGTGTCTCTGCACGCCACAGGAACGGTCGTAGAGTTTGCGGGCTTCCTCCTGGCATATCATGACGCAGGGGCTCACGGTACAAGAAACACTGCTAAATCTTTCATGAGGGAAAAGGAGTTCATCAGCAGTGCTCGCCGCCCTTCTCTCGTAATACTGCTTACACTTCGATTTCCTGCATCAGGTCGACCAGTTCTTCGAGTTCCGGGAACGTGTACACTTTCACGTTGATGTCGGATTCCAGTGCGTGGACGCGGGAGTCGAACATCAGTGCCATCTCGTTGTCGCGGTCGCCGACGAGCTGGTCCACCATCCCACTTCCGGGGCCGAACGTGAAGTTCGGCGTGGAGATGTCGATTGTCGTATCGAGGACGTTCGCCCAGCCGTCGATGAAGCCACTGGTCATGATGTTCCCGATCTCCTGAATCGCCGAGCGCTCCATGTCGGTGAAGCCGCTCGCGTTCGGGTCCGTTTCACCCATATCCCCGATCATCCCGGTGGCGAGGTCCTTCGCACTGGCGGCGTTGAACAGGAACAGGATGTGACCGTGAGGCTTTTCGACCATTTCGATACTGATACCGATCTGTTTCTCGTCGCCGACGTGTGTCTTGATATCCGGGATATCGATGAAGTTGATCTTCGTGATCTCCATCTCCGTCTCCATCCCCGTCATCTGGCTGAGGTGGTTCGCAACGGTGTTTCCGCCCTCTTTAGCCATCTGATTGAACAACCCGAGCTTCCGAATATCTATCATCAGACTCATTCGTTAGGACCAGCGTTGCCGCTGAGTTGTGCGTCCTCATACATAAGCTATGCACCCGCATTTTCGTCGGCGAGAATCAGAGCGTGTCGGTACTGCTTTGCTTACTCCACACGGACGCTCACAGCGACACCCTCACCGAGCGGCAGCAGTCCGGTCTCGAACGCCGGGTCGTCGCCGACGCGTTCGAGATAGGTGGCGATCCCGCGACTCGTCTTGTTGGCGTCGATGTCGTCGCCCTCCAGCAACGCCTGTACCGCCTCGAACTCCAGCGGCCCGGCCTCGATCATGTTATCGGCGACTACGGCTCCACCGACTGGCACCTTCTCACGGACGGCCTCGAACGCCTCCGCGTACCGGTGCTTCTCGTTGTCGATGAGCACCACGTCGAACGGGCCGTCGTAGCGTTCGATGGTCTCGATTGCGTCCCCATGCTCGAAGGCGGCCCGGTCGGCGAACCCGCCGCGGTCAAGGAACTCGCGGGCTTCCGCCAGTTCGTCGGCATCGATCTCCGTCAGGACGATCTGACCGTTGTCGGGCACAGCGGGTGCCATCCAGTACGCCGAGTAGCCAAACCCCGAGCCGAACTCGAAGACACGGTCGGCGTCGACCATCCGGGTGACGAGGCGGAGCCACCCGCCGACTGCGGGGCCGACCGTCGGGAACCCTTCTCGGTCGGCTTTGGCGTCCATCTCCTCGATGATTGCATCGCTGGCCGGCGCCAGTGTCCGGGCGAACTGTTCTGTCACTCCCGGGAGCGGGGTTTCGTCCATATCGGGCTATGCCGGTAGCGGTGACATAAATGAGTGGGTCCGGGCCGGAGCTACCCGAGTTCGAGGCGTTCGACGTACTGAATCACTGATTCCAGCGCGGGATTGGGGTAGTACTCGACGGTGTTTCCCGCTGTCTCGTATGAGAGAATTCCGAGATCGTCCAGCCGCGGCAGGTGATTGTGTGCCAGCGACACGCCAACTTCGTCGCGTGACTTGGGCGTCGCCCTAGCCGGGATGGCCTTCTCGCGTTCGTAGACCCGGTCGACGAGGTCGTCCAGCGGGACTTCGGCTTCCGAGCGGTCTTTCAAGTGATACAGGAGACTGCGGCGCCGTGGGGCGGAGATCAGTTCCAGAACTTGGTCAAACGAGTAGGGAATCGGAATCGTTTCGGGCTCCTCCGGGTCGCCCTTCTTGACGCCGCCGGGTGGGGTGACGGTGTTCCGGAACGTCGGTGTCTCGTCCGTGTCCTTCGACCCCGTGACGGTCCAGCCGTGGTCCGGGAGGTACTCGTACACGACATCATACAGCGGTCGGAACATCTCGACTGTCTCTTCCGTGTGGGCCTCTGGGTCCATGTGGTGATGGCTCGAGACATCCATTTCGGCACATTGTCGGTTCAACGCAGTCACCAGCGCGATGACGCGGTTACGTTCCCATGACTCAAGTAGTCCAGTTAGCGAATGCAGGCATAGAAGTAGCGGCGCATCTGCCTGTTCCAGTCGACCGAGATGGCGAGAGACAGTCGCGCCGATGTCTATCGGTTCCACTGTCGCGGGAAGGGTATCAAGCGTTAATGAGGGAAATGCGCCAGACGCCGCTGCCTGTGAGTTAGCCGGTAACTCGCTGCCGGCATCGATGATGATCGCCTCTTCGGGCATCTCGTCGTCGAGGTGCTGTTGCCACAGGGAGAGGCGTGAATCGGGGGACTCAGACATCGTGACACAGATCGCCTTCGACTCACTGACCCCCTGCTCAGCCAAGAAGCCGGCACATCCCTCTCGTTCGGCGTCGCTTGAACCGCGTGCAAGCACCAATACCGACGCAGCTTCTTTCAGAGGCTGGTCTACTGTCCCACTCCCGGAGTTCATTGCGTACTGTATCGTATCAGGAACCATAAAGCCATCAACAAATAAGCGTTCCCTTGACACATGATAACATCCACTGGCAAACGCTTGATCTGAGACCGTGCCTGTATCGCCTTCCACGGTGTGGCCCGTTCCCAGTGTGTGACAGACAGCCTCGAGTCCGAGGATTTTTGCAGTACTACGCCGTATTACTGTCCATGCCCATTATGGCGAGTGGCGACTTTTCTATCCACATCGAAGAGTGTGATGAATTTGACGACGGGATGCCGATAAGTTCGCTTCCGGACGAGGTCACATCCATCGACGACCTCGACTGTGAGTGCTGGAGTGGGTTCGAGTCGCTAGACGATATCTGACACTGCTTCTCACTGTCCGGGTTTCGGGTGCGGGTCCTGTCACTCCCAGATAGCTGCTATCCACATCACGTTCACACAACCACGAGCTCGTTTTCAGCTAAAAACGCTGTTCACTCTGGACGCCCCACTCAGACGTCCCAGTACGCCGGTTCGTTACCGGATTTCCACTTTATCGAGCAGCCTCTGGACGGTTTCTCGACGGCCGTTATCTGGTCGCCAGTCAGTAACGTCTCGACGTGTCCGGCCATCTCCCGCTCGCTTGGTTCGTCATCGGGGTTCGGGGCGTCATCGAGGCGGCCGTGGTATGCCAGCTTGAACGTCTCATCGTCGTTTCGGAACAGGAACGGATCGGGGGTACAGCGGGCGCCGTACGCGGCTGCGACATCTTGTGACTCGTCGAACAGGTACGCGTCGTACTGTACCTCTCCGCGCTCGACGAGCTCCTGCATTCGATCGAAAGAGTCGTCGGGGTACTCCTCGGGGTCGTTGGCATTGACACCGACGACGGCGAGATCGTTGTACTCCGTTGCGAGGCGATTCAATTCATCAACCTTCGCCTTCGCGTACGGACAGTGGTTACACGTAAATACGAGCAGCAGTGCGTCCTTGTCCGCAAAATCCGACAGTGAGTACGTCGCCCCGTCCGCTCCCGGGAGTTCGAACGTCGGTGCTTCGTCCCCACGCCCGAGCACGTCGGATTCCGAATCGAGTGAAACCATCGACCTTCACTACGACTGTCGGCGCTAAAAGTCCACGGACGCGCTAGGCTCCCTTTACAATCGCTACTTTCTGCTCACCTGTCGACTTCGCTCGACGTCGCTGCCGCCGTATCGAAGGCTTTCGCTGCCTCGAACGCTGCGCTCCCATCATCGACCGAGAACAACGTCTCTTCCCCCTCCGCTTCGTGTTTTTCCAGTAGCCCGACCGTCACCAGCTCTTCGAGCGTCCCGTCGAGATACAACGTCTTCAGCGGCACGCCGGCCGCTTCACTCAGGGCTGTTTTCGTATACCTCTCGTCCGCATCCAGACGGAGTAGCGTGTTAATAACTGTCGCCGCCTTGTCGTGGTTCGCGACGTGTGCCCATCCTGTGTCAGAATCAGCCCGCTGGCCACCCTCTTCGAACATTAGTCGACACCTAACCGGCAGAGATACTAAAACTGTCTGGTGTATCTCGGTCCCAATGATGTGACGCTCTCTCACTATTGAGCAAGGCTTTTGTCCGCGTCACTCTGCTGGCACTGTATGAGCAGTCGCCGCGAGATACTCGACCTGCTACGGGAGAACGCCCGCTACACGACCGAGGACATCGCTCGGTTGACCGATTACTCTGAAACCGAGGTAGCTGAGATCATCGATGAGTTCGAGGAGGCAGGCATCATCCGCGGCTACCAAGCAGTCGTCGACTGGAATGCGGTCGAAAGCGACGAAGAGCGCGTCCGCGCCACCGTTGAACTCAACGTTACGCTGGACCGTGAGACCAGCTACGACGACATCTCCGACCGAATCGCGAAGTTCCCCGAAGTGACGTCACTTCGACTCGTCAGTGGTGACTACGACTTCGATCTGGAGGTCGAGGGCGATTCGATGCGTGAAGTGTCACACTTCATCAGCGACAAAATCGCGCCGATTCCCGAGATCACACAGACGGTCACCCACTACATCATGGAGTCGTACAAGGAGCAGGGGATGGAGTTCGACGACCACGACGACGACGACCGGCTGTCCGTCTCACCATGACGTTCGAACCAGCAGACAGGGTCGACAGCGTGCCGCCCTCGGGCATCCGACGGTTCTTCGAACTGGCCGAAGAGATGGACGACATCATCTCGCTCGGGGTCGGCGAACCGGATTTCTCAGCTCCATGGGCGGCCCGTGAAGCGGCTATCGCGTCGCTCGAACGCGGCCAGACCTCCTACACCGCCAACCGCGGCAAGCGGGAGCTCAGGGAACGCATCGCGGACTACGAGGCCGCCACGCACAGTCTACAGTACGACCCCGACGAGGAGATTCTCGTCACTGCGGGCGCGAGCGAGGGCCTCGATCTCGCCTTTCGAGCGCTGCTGAACCCCGGTGACTCCATCGCGATAGCCCAACCCTGTTACGTCTCCTATGTCCCCGGTGCGACGTTCGCCGGCATCGACGTCATCGACGTGCCGACGCGCGCAGAAGACGAGTTCAAACTCACCCGGGAGGTACTAGAATCGTCCGGTGCGGCCGACGCCGACGCCCTCGTGTACTGCTATCCGAACAACCCCACCGGAGCGACGATGACGGCCGAAGAGATGGCGTCTGTTGCGGCTTTCTGTCGCGAAAACGACCTTCTCGTCTTCGCCGACGAAATCTACGCCGACCTCACGTACGAACACGACCACACGTCTATCGCTACCCTTCCCGGGATGCGTGAGCGGACCGTCGTCTTCAACGGCTTCTCGAAGGCCTTTGCGATGACTGGGTTCAGGCTGGGGTACGCGATGGCCCCGCCGAAAGCCATTGAAGCGATGAATCGCATCCATCAGTACTCGATGCTTTCGGCCCCGACGACGGCCCAACACGCCGCCATCGAGGCACTCGACAACTGCCGCGACGAGGTAACCGAGATGGCCGCCCAGTATGACCGCCGCCGGAAGTACGTCCTCACACGGTTCGACGAGATGGGGCTGGACTGCTTCCCGGCGGCTGGGGCGTTCTACGCATTCCCGGAATGTCCATGGGATGATGCCGGTGAGTTTGCCGAGAGTCTGCTTCAGGAAAAGCGGGTCGCAGTCGTGCCCGGAACCGCTTTCGGTGAGGGCGGGTCGGGCCACCTTCGAGTGTCGTACGCGACTGGTCTCGATGATCTCAAAGAAGCGATGGCCCGGATAGAATCGTTCCTTAATTGATAATTACCCTCGGCGAAACATTCAGTATGGTCCACTTACTACCGTAACGAGACCGTGGTACAAACAGCCGAAAACTCTTTTTCAGTGATAATTGGTGGGGGTAAAGTTTTTTCCTGCCTAACGGGAGATGAATAACAATGGCTATCGATGAGACTGGGGGAGGTGAGTCAGAGCAGGTCAACAGTGGGGGACACCTGACTGACGAGCCTGTACGGGTCGGCGAATACACATGGGATGATCTCCGCCGGGAGATACACGATGGGGGGCGGTTCGACCGGAGCGCATACCTCGGCTTCGAGCCGAGAGAACTCAGTCAGCGACTCGAAGACGCGGCGAGTGCCGGCAAAACGCTGCAAGCGCCGTTCGAAGAGTATCTTGACCCAACCACGACGCCGGTTGCGAAAGATATCTACACATGGGAGCATTTCAAACAGGAGTACTACTACGAGGACGGCAGTCTCCCCCGTGACAGTGACGGCGAAGTTATTCCCTTTGATGAGAGTGAGTATCTGAACTTCGAGCCCGAACACACGGCAAACAACCTGTCTGCCGCCGAAGACATTGCGAGTGAACTCCACGAGTATGTCGATCAAAACACCGTCGACGTGAACTCGGAACTGGACGAAGACGAATTCTTCTCGACGCGAGACGGCCACACGACGGTCGTCAACCGCTACGACCTCGAAAAAGCCGTTCCGCAGTCGAAGAAGTCTCATTTCAACGAACTGGAACGGTACTGGGTCAACAAGCCCTACGCCTGCGTCATCATCTTCCACTCTCGGAAAGAGAACGAGAAGAAGTACTACGTCATCGAGCCGTATCTCACCGATATCGAGATCGACCTTCGGGAGTTCCTCTCGGGCAAACTCAAGACAGCGATCAAGTATTCCGAGGATGACGTGATCGTTCAGGGGACCGACGCCGACCGGGCACAGGTCATCCAGCGAGAGGCCGAACAACTCCTCTCGCGGTACGACCTCTACAACGGCTCAGTCACCAGTAGCGGTGAAGAGAGCGTTCTCGGACAAGTCAAGGAACTGTTCGGACTGGACGAGGAAACACAAAGTGAAACTGCGGGACAACTCTCCGGAATTTCGACACGTCCTGAGCCGGCTATTCTCGAAGACGATGACCCGAAACTGAACGAGTATCAGGTCGAGAAGCTGCTGTACATGCTCAAGCGGGATTTCGTCGGCTACGCCCGCATCGACGGCGTCAAACATGATATCAACGTTGAGGACATCTCCTGTGACGGGTACAATTCCCGGGTGTTCGTCTATCACACCGACTACGAGCAGATAATTTCGAACGTCGAACACGGCGAAGGTGAACTCGACGACTTCGTCGTGAAACTCGCCCAGCGTTCCGGAAAGGGCATCTCGAAGCGCCAGCCACAGGTCGACGCGACGCTGCCAGACGGGTCGCGTGCTCAGTTGACACTGGGCCGAGAAGTGTCCGACCACGGGACCAACTACACTATCCGGCAGTTCAAGGACGTCCCCTTTACGCCAATTGACCTCATCAACTGGAATACCTTCTCACTGGACGAGATGGCGTTCCTCTGGCTCTGTATCGAGAACAACAAGAGCCTCATCTTCGCTGGCGGTACTGCCTCGGGGAAGACGACGAGCCTGAACGCCGTTTCACTGTTCATCCCGTCGAATTCCAAGATTGTCTCCATCGAGGACACGCGTGAGGTCGAATTGCCACAGCGGAACTGGGTGGCAAGTGTCACGCGGCCATCCTTTGGTGAAGACGACAAGGGTGATGTCGACGAGTTCGATCTGCTTGAGGCCGCACTCCGTCAGCGCCCGGACTACATCGTTATGGGTGAGATCCGTGGTGAGGAGGGCCGGACGCTGTTTCAGGTCATGTCGACGGGCCACACCACCTACACCACGTTCCACGCCGACTCCGTCGGCGAGGTCATCAAGCGGTTCACCACCGAACCGATCAACGTCTCGAAGACGCTGTTTACGGCACTCGACCTAGTGTCGATTCAGACCCAGACGCGGGTCGACGGCAACAAGGTCCGCCGGAACAAGTCCCTGACTGAAATCAACGAGTACTCCGCCGAGAACGACGAGATCAACGTTCGGGACGTGTATGAGTGGCGCGCCGAGACGGACGAGTACATTCAGATGGGGAACTCGAACACGCTCGAAGAGATCAAGTTCGACCGCGGGTGGACGCAGGATAAACTCGACGAGGAACTGTTCAAGCGAAAGGTCGTTCTCGCGTATCTCATCGAAAAGGGGCTGAACACCTACACGCAGGTCGCGGCAACCATCCAAGCCTTCATCAACGATCCCGACACCATCCTCACGCTCATCGCGAACGACCAGCTCGAACTGTCACTCGAGGACCTCCGGGAGATGGAATCTGTCAAAATCGACATCGACCCGGAGAAAGAGGAGATGGTGCCCCGGCCGGACGCGCCACCGGAAATGGTCGAGGAGACCAAGCAGGTGCTCGATAACGCCCAGCCGCTGTTTAATACCTACAAGAGCCGCGAAACGCCGGATATCGTCTCAGCGCTGATGGACGACTCCGAGGAGAGTGCTGACGAAGACAGCATCGACTTCGGCCAGTTCGTTCCAAAAGCCGGGGCGGAGGCAGATAGCGAATGAGCCTCGATACACCGAGTCAGCAACAGGTGGGCAGCGGCGGTGCGCTCGGTGACACGTTCTACCCTGCGTACCAGATGGTGTTCGACGACGAGGGGGACTTCGTCAGCAGCGTCGAGAACAAGCTCGCGGAGGCCCGGATGGCCGACAACGTTGAAATGTTCCTCGCACGCGCACTCGCGGTCGGCGTCATTGCGGGACTCGCGCTGTGGCTCGTCGGCACGTTCCTCGGGTATCTGCTGGTCCAGTTGCTGTTTGCCGGTGGAGAAGCGCCGACGCTTATCGGGATTCCAGTGTCCGAAAGCGTCTCAGAGATTCTCGCCGTACTGAAACTCCCCTTCCTCGTCATCGTGACTGGCCTCGTCTTCGGTGCCATCGGGTTTGGTATCGGGTTCGGGTCGCTGGTCTCGATTCCGTACTTCCGTGCGAGCGCGCGCGAGCGCGAGATTAATGTTCTGTTGTCCGACTCGATTTCTTTTATGTATGCGCTGTCCGTGGGCGGGCTCAATCAACTCGAAATCCTGCAGTCGATGGGGAAGGCCGAAGACACGTACGGCGAGGTCGCAAAGGAGTTCCAGTCCATCGTGCTGGAGACGGAGTATTTCGACACTGACTACCGGACCGCCGTCCGTAACCAAGCGCTCCAGACGCCGTCTGACGAACTGTCGCAGTTCCTGACTGATATGCTCTCTATCATCAACTCCGGCGGTGACATGACCTCCTTCCTTGAAGACCAGAAGGAAAAACACATGCGGACCGCCCGACAGGAACAGGAGAAGATGCTGGAGACGCTGGAGTTGTTCGGCGAGATGTACATGACGCTCTCGCTGTTCCCACTGCTTCTCATCATCATTCTGGTCATCATGTCGATGATGGGGAACGCCCAGAAGTCACTTATTTACGGCACCGTGTACGGGCTGATTCCCCTGACCGGCCTCGGTTTTCTCGTCCTCGTCTCGACTGTCACGCAGGACTCCATTGGGGACGGGTATCTGCGTTCGAGCCCCGGTGAGAAGGAGCTCGTCGTCGACGAGGGTGTCGGCGTGTTCAACCTCGGGCTCATCGAGAGCTACACGGGGACCTACAGCGTCTTCGACCGGATCAAGAGCCGGGAGGGGACCCACGAACTCCTCGCGATCCTCACACGGCCCGACCTGTTCTTCCGTGACCACCCGCTGTTGGTGCTGTGGCTGACGGTCCCGCTGTCGATTCTCGCCATCGTCGCAGCTATCGTCATCGGTTGGGCCCCGTTATCTTTGGATGGGATGATTGCAGTCCCGGTTCGCTCGACGTTTTTCTGGGTGTACGTCCCGATGTACATCAACTTCATCCCACTGATGATCTTCTACGAGTGGAACCAGCGTTCACGGAAAGCTATCATCGGGAAACTCTCCGAGAACCTCCGCAAACTTGCATCCGCCAACGACACCGGCATGACGTTGCTAGAGTCCGTCAAGGTGGTCTCGGAAACGTCCTCCGGAAAGCTCTCCGAGGAGTTCGAGACCATCCACGCAAAGGTCAACTACGGGACGAGCCTGAAAGACGCGCTCCGGGAATTTAACAACAAGTACAACGTCCCGCGACTGGCGCGGACGGTCAAGCTTATCGCGGAGGCACAGGAGGCCTCCAGCCAGATTCAGGACGTGCTCTCGACGGCCGCTCAGGCCTCGGAGAATCAGGACGACATCGAACGGGAGCGTAAATCCCGGACGCGGATGCAGACGGTCATCATCTTGATGACGTACCTGACGTTGCTGGGCGTGATGGCGTTGCTGAAGACGCAGTTCCTCGATGTGATGTCGGGGCTGGCGACGCAGGCCTCCGGGTCGAGCAGTTCGAGCGCGCCCGGTGGCGGCTTCGGGGGCAGCGTCGACACGGAGCTGCTGTCGATGCTGTTCTTCCACGCGGTGACGCTGCAGGCGCTGCTGTCGTCGTTCATCGCCGGATACATTCGGGAAGTGAAACTCGTTGCCGGCGTGAAGTTCGCCGTCGTCCTGTCGACGATTGCACTGGTGGTGTGGATCGCCGTGGGATAACAGTCTCCCCGCGGCTCGACAGTGGACGTATCAGACAGACAATAGGGTGTGTGGGACATGGATACAAGAGCACAAACACCGCAGGACTTCGCCGTGGGGGTGAGCGTCCTGCTCGTGACGATAATCGGGGTGTTAGCGTTCGTACAAGGCAGTGCGGTCGGCGTGTACGAATCCCCAGACGTACAGCGTAACCAACCAATTGCGGATAGGGCGGCGACGCATCTCGTCGAGAACTATTCCGTCAACGGGACGCGGAATCATATCCGCTACAACACGAGCGGTGGGATCAATGCGTCCCTCAACGCGGACACAGACGACCTCCGTGGTCTCAAGGAGAAAGCCGGCCTCATCGTTGCGACAGAGCGCCGTGTGAACCCACGGGTGAACGTCACGGTTGTCAACGCATCCTCGCTCAAAACAGGGACACGGAACCCGGCAGTCGATGGCCACGGACAGCGGCTCGCTTGGGGGCCGTCGGCTGACGGTCGGACGAACATCGCGACGACGTCCCGCGTGGTGAAGCTGACTAACGCAACTGGCCAGTGCGATCCGGTCTGCTGGCTCGTCGTGAGGGTGTGGTAACGATGCGTGGCCAAGCCTACACCTTGGAAGGCGTCCTCGCGGCGATTGTCGTCGTGACGGCGACCGTCTACGGCCTGTCGGCAGTCGACACCGGCCCGTTCCAGACCGGCACTCAACAGCGGATAGAGACACTGGAAACTCGCGCGAGCGACACGCTATCATTGGCAGCAGAAACCGGAGCGCTGCACAACGCGACGGCGTGTTACAGCGTTGGAACGCCGACGCTCAACGGCAATCAGACGGGCAGCTCCACTGAGTTCGAGTTGATGTTGAACCGGACTTTTGACCGCCAAGGCGACCAGTACAATCTCTACTTCAGTTACTCGGATTCGGGTGCGCGCCAGACAACTCTCGTCTCGCAAGATTCACCTGAGAATGTCGCTGAGAGACCGGCCGACGCGGCTGTCGCGACTGAAACGGTAACGCTGACTGACGATATGCCCGCTCGAATCGGTGACTGCAGCGGCACCGGCCCGTCCCTCTCGGCCGTCGACGGGTATTTCGCTCCCGATGCGGAACCGGACTCTCTCGTCTACAACGTTGTGGAGGTGCGTCTGGTCGTATGGTAGCCAACGACCGCGGACAACTGCTGTTGATCGGCGGCATCGCCGTCGCTATCGTTGTGTTCAGCACAATACTGTTTGCACATAGTCTCGCCGTCACTGACGGCATCACGACCACCGGGAGCGCCGATACTATCGAACGCTCGGCCGACCGCGAGGCCTCCGTTGAACGGGACCTCAGGCGGCTTGCAACTGAAACGCGCGGTGACGATCTCGATGGATTCGAGGAGCGATACGGACATGCGCTGCGGAACTACACGCGGACACACAACCGCGTCGTCGGGTCACGTGAAGGGACCTACCTTAATGCAACGCTGAACGAGTCGGCGTCGCTCGGGACTACAGTGAATCAGACTGACACCCCTGCGGAGAAATTCAAGAAGCCGGGTGGTGGTGGCGGAAACAAGTGGAGTCTGGTAAACGAAAGTACCCGTATAGCGGTATTCAACGTCACGTACGTTAATCTCGACGGTGGTGGGAACCCAACGACGATCGTCGTCGAGAATGAAACGGACCGATGGACCATGACACTCGCCGGGACGCCACCGGGACCGAACAAAGAGATACTGGTCAATGGCGTCACGCGATGCTCTGGGAGTGCGAATATCGACGCTGACTTGCTGGCTGGGACGTGTGAGACTCCGGGCACCAGTCAAACCTACCCGACCTTTCTCGACGAACTTGAAGGCCCATACAATATCACGATAAAACACGGCCCGCAATCACGTGTCACGTATCTATTTGCTGCCGTCGGGGACTTCTCAGACATCGATTCCAGCGAAAAAACCTCATACCCTGTCGTCCCTGCCGTCGACACCACCTATGACACCCCGTCTGCGAGCTACAACCGAACAGTACTCGTGGAGGTGGGCGACGGATGAGCCTCGACCATCTCCTGTCTGATCGCCGCGGCGTCTCGCCGGCAGTCACGCAGGCACTCACTATCGGAATCACGTCGCTACTGGTGACCGGTCTCCTCATCGGCGGGAGCCAGATGGTCGACTCACAGCGCGAACGTGTGACGGAAGAAGCTCTGGAGAATGTCGGCGACGGTATCGCGCGTGACCTGATTCGTTTAGATGCGTTCGACACTGAGACTCTCAACTCGACAGTATCGTTCCGCGCGACGTATCCCGAACGGATCGCCGATCAGTCGTACAACGTCGAGGTAGCCGCCAGTACTTCACACACGCGCGTATACGTGAATGCGTCAGGATTGGATCGCTACGCAGTCGTCCAGTTCAGAAACGAGACCAGCGTCTGTTCCTCGGTCGTATCCAGCGGTCCACTGGCAGTCTCGTACAACGCGACAGCCGACTGTATGGAGGTGACACGTGGATGAGAGCCAACCTATTCGACCGCCGCAGTCGCGACCGCGGCGTGTCCGACTTGCTCGCGTTTACGCTCACGTTCAGTATCATCATCACTGGCATTGCGCTGGTGACACTCGGTGGGCTTGGGGCGTTTGACGCCATTCAAGAGGGAGCGACAACCGACGTCGCCGAAACGTCGATGATTGGGTTTGCGGAGACCACGGACGACCACATTCAGGGCGATGCCCCGCGACGGACTACGAGTATGAAACTTCAGGGCCATGGACTCTCCATCCGCTCGTCAACACTGAATGTAACTGTTGACGGGCAGTCAACGAATATCTCGACCGGAGCGTTTGTTCGGGAGACTGATTCGGGGACTGATATCGTCTACACCAGTGGTGCTGTGTACCGGGTCCAGCAGGAAGGACTGGTCGCCTCACGGAAGCCCAGCTTTCGGTGTACCCCTAGCAGTGACAGTGCATATCTCTCTGTCCTTTCGCTTGACGGACAGACGGATTTCTCGTCGTCTGGCCGTGTCACAATCGAGACTACCATCCAGAACAAGACGCTTATTTCGCCACAGGCTGGCAAGTCACCATCCGCGACAACCGTCTCCGTCAATGTTTCGGAGACTGCGTACCCGGATGCGTGGCACCGTCTGTTTGAGCAGGAACTGTCGAACTGGTCGGATCACTCGGAACCGCATACATACCAGTGTACTGGTATTAGCCGCGCTGTCGTCCACAATACGACGGTCAGCATCCGTACTGTCTCTTAACCGCCCTGTCTGCAGTGTCTATACCTGCCGCTGTAGAGTTCAATCCTGAACGGTGAGAAAGCCGTTATGCAGCAGTCATCAGCGCCGCGATGAATGACCACTCTGTCCCGCTGTTTGCTTCCTCTTGTTTTGCCATAGCTGCGAGGGTGTCATAGAACTCTTGTCACACCGTGATGATCGTGCTTCCCGGATTGTCTCCGCGTTCGTAGTTGGTGATAGCGACGACGAGGCGAAGGCACAGAGCAAGAAACACCTGCGATCGTGCGTGGACGCGGCCTCGGGCGTGCGTTCGCCCGAGGCCGCAGTCCTTCACTGATTCGTTGGTTCGTTCGACGCCAGTACGGCGGTTGTACGTCTCGTCTAGGATTGATTGCTTCAGCTGGACGCCCTCACTGTGTTCCTCGATGCGGTCTTCGATCCTGTACTCGATGTCTTTCGGGTCATCAGTGTTTCGCGCGTTGTACGGAGCGACTGGCACGACCCCTGCGGTCAGCAGGTGGTCGTGCCAGTCGAGCGTGTCGTAGGCGCTGTCACCAACCATCCAGATTGGTTGCTCAACGGCGAGCGCGTCACGTGTGACGCGCATCGCCGTCTCTTCCGGTGCTTGTTTGCTCTCGGTGAACTCGGCTGCAATCGGGATCTTTTGCCCGGTCGAGACGATCGTGCAACCGTAGCCGTAGTAGTACTCGTCGTCGGTTGGATCGTAGCACTTCGACGCGTCTGGATCGGTGGGCATCGCCCTCACGTCGGTTGAATCGATACAGTAGGTCAAGTCGAGCAGGCCGCGTCGGGCGGCCTGCTCGACGAGTCGGTCAAAGACCTCGTTGACGACGTGTTCGAGGTCGGTGAGAAAGCGATCGACCGCGTCTCTCGACGGCGGTCGATCGAAGCCACAGCTCAGCCAAACAACCGTGTTCCGAAGCTCCCGCTCAACCGGACGAATGCCGTAAATGTCCTTGTAGTAGCAGTGGAGAAAGCCACGCATCAGCTCTGGTGGTTCGTGGTCTCGTGTTCGCCCCGTCTTTGCCGGGGCGAACACGTCGAACCCTTCGAGAAACTCGAAGGAGAGGTGCTCAAACAACGCTAACGTTTCCGTCTCCACGACATTGAAGAACGACTCTACCGAAGGATCATCTTGCAGGGTCGCTGGACTCATCCACCTCAGCGTTCACCCTGCTCTTTGGTGTGCTACTCGTTCTATGACACCCTCATAGCTGCAGTTTTGTCTCGTGGGTGTTTCCAGTTCATCACGGTCATAGGTATGTGCTCAGCAGGTATGAAGTATCCGAAAACTAATATATTGTCGTGGTCTTTCATGATTGAGAGCGTTTCGCAGGTCAGTAACCCGCTAAATTCCTTCTGGGCATTCGTGATTTATTACTGTCATGACTACCGTCTCTAACTCGTTTAATAGTATAGCGCACAAACCGAATATTACGGACTGTCGGCGAAACTCTGGATAAAAGCGATTATACGCCCGGAATCGGCTCTATATCTGCATGTGAGATTGGGTCGGGTTGTCTCTGTGCGGGAGGTATGTGTGAGTGGTTAGCAAGGTAGTACTATTACCCTCCACTCCATAAGATTGGATACTAATGAAGAAGCAAGAACTCATTCACCTTCACAGTCTTCTCGCACAGGTACAACACCACTACGAGCACGAAGCAGACACAAGCGTCGAGCACGATTTGTACGCTGATCTCGGTGTTAAACCGACATCGATCCACAAATCGAAGACAGACCACAAGGAAGCGGTGTTTGCGCTTGCTTCCGGACTGACGGAGACGATGGCCGAAGAAGCCGACGAGCCACAGGCCCTGACTGCTGACTGACCTGACGTACTGTCCTCAGTCCGTTTTCATCGTTTCACTGTTCCCGGTAGCTACTGGTCCGCTCCTGCTGTGGCACGGCCGCTGTGTTGGCCGCATGGTACACGCTATCTCGCCTCTCAAACGACTTATACGGGAGGCGACCGTATTTATGTTGTGAGCGACGATTCAGGGCGGCGGAATCTCCGCATGCCTACAAACGACGAGATGTTTGCAGTGGTAACAGAACACCTTGGCGGAAACCACGTCCGCATCCGCTGTGAGGACGGCGAAACCCGTCTTGGCCGGATCCCGGGCCGGATGAAGTTCCGAACTTGGATTAACGAGGACGATATCGTTCTCGCTGAACCGTGGGACTGGCAAGACGAGAAGGCCAACATCGAATGGCGCTACAAGGGGCAGGATGCCGACCAGCTCCGTTCGGAAGGCCACATTGACTCGCTGACCGCCTAATTTTACCACTGTACCGCGTCCTGGTTCACAACGACCTGAGATAGCTCTCTGGCGAAATCTATCGTACCCCGGATCGGTTCTGACAGACCCAGCGTAGCGACTGCGTTCTCACCATCGTTCTCGGTACGCCATGGCTGTGAACCGATGAGTTTGTACTCCTACTTATTGATATATAATGGATGAGCGGGTTTCCACCGAATAGCCGTATGACAGAAAGCAAATACAAGTACCCGTTGGATCGTCTACATACCGATGCTGTCTGGCGGTTATGCATGTCACGCAATCACGTTACGTATGCGTCGTGTGTGTTCTACACAGGGCAAGTGTGAGACGATTCATTTATATGTTCCCCCGTCTTCTGAATTAATGCGAAGGTCGCACCGGGCAGCGAGCCCGGGTCGACACGCTCGGGTGGCCACCTAGGTCGGCCGAGTTACGAGAAATTCTCGTCTTCCCTTCTGGGGTTGGCGAGATTTCATCCCATGAGGATTCCACCCCTGCGGTCCGCCGTCAAGATGGAATCTGATGTGAGCCCACGGACCCATGCAGTAGTCAACACTGGTGTAGGAACCAGTGTGTTAGCTTCCGACGGAGTGCAACCACTTCCGCCGCTGATGTATATCAGCACATTCCGGTTGATCCTGCCGGAGGCCATTGCTATCGGAGTCCGATTTAGCCATGCTAGTTGCACGAGTTTAGACTCGTAGCATATAGCTCAGTAACACGTGGCCAAACTACCCTACAGACCGCGATAACCTCGGGAAACTGAGGCCAATAGCGGATATTACTCTCAGGCTGGAGTGCCGAGAGTGAGAAACGTTCCGGCGCTGTAGGATGTGGCTGCGGCCGATTAGGTAGATGGTGGGGTAACGGCCCACCATGCCGATAATCGGTACAGGTTGTGAGAGCAAGAGCCTGGAGACGGTATCTGAGACAAGATACCGGGCCCTACGGGGCGCAGCAGGCGCGAAACCTTTACACTGCACGACAGTGCGATAGGGGGACTCCGAGTGTGAGGGCATATAGCCCTCGCTTTTCTGAACCGTAAGGTGGTTCAGGAACAAGGACTGGGCAAGACCGGTGCCAGCCGCCGCGGTAATACCGGCAGTCCAAGTGATGGCCGATATTATTGGGCCTAAAGCGTCCGTAGCTTGCTGTGTAAGTCCATTGGGAAATCGACCAGCTCAACTGGTCGGCGTCCGGTGGAAACTACACAGCTTGGGGCCGAGAGACTCAACGGGTACGTCCGGGGTAGGAGTGAAATCCTGTAATCCTGGACGGACCACCAATGGGGAAACCACGTTGAGAGACCGGACCCGACAGTGAGGGACGAAAGCCAGGGTCTCGAACCGGATTAGATACCCGGGTAGTCCTGGCTGTAAACAATGCTCGCTAGGTATGTCACGCGCCATGAGCACGTGATGTGCCGTAGTGAAGACGATAAGCGAGCCGCCTGGGAAGTACGTCCGCAAGGATGAAACTTAAAGGAATTGGCGGGGGAGCACCACAACCGGAGGAGCCTGCGGTTTAATTGGACTCAACGCCGGACATCTCACCGGTCCCGACAGTAGTAATGACAGTCAGGTTGACGACTTTACTCGACGCTACTGAGAGGAGGTGCATGGCCGCCGTCAGCTCGTACCGTGAGGCGTCCTGTTAAGTCAGGCAACGAGCGAGACCCACACTTCTAGTTGCCAGCAACACCCCTGCGGTGGTTGGGTACACTAGGAGGACTGCCATTGCTAAAATGGAGGAAGGAATGGGCAACGGTAGGTCAGTATGCCCCGAATGGACCGGGCAACACGCGGGCTACAATGGCTATGACAGTGGGATGCGACGCCGAGAGGCGGAGCTAATCTCCAAACGTAGTCGTAGTTCGGATTGCGGGCTGAAACCCGCCCGCATGAAGCTGGATTCGGTAGTAATCGCGTGTCAGAAGCGCGCGGTGAATACGTCCCTGCTCCTTGCACACACCGCCCGTCAAAGCACCCGAGTGGGGTCCGGATGAGGCCGTCATGCGACGGTCGAATCTGGGCTCCGCAAGGGGGCTTAAGTCGTAACAAGGTAGCCGTAGAGGAATCTGCGGCTGGATCACCTCCTACTGACCGGGATCAGGGCTTTGCCCTGACCCACCTACATTGACTGGTGACCACAAGTCACCGCGAGTCGGCAAGCGCCGACTACTGCATGGGCCCGCTGGGCTCACACGACCTATCCGAGGCGGATATCCCTTCACGGGGATGTCGGGTGCAACTCCCGACGGGTCCGTACTTCGTACCGCCTCCGAATCCGTCCCCTTAAGTGTGGGACGGCGTTCGAGTGTGGTACGACGACAGATGCACCAAGCCGGGTGAAACCGCGCTTGGGAAGGGTCGATTCGCCCACCATCTCCACCTTGGGGGCGAGAATGAAACCGTGTGTACGTGCGATCCAGGCGTCCACTGGACTCGTTCAGTTGAACGAGTCACAACGACGTTGGCTACTATGCCAGCTGGTGGATTGCTCGGCTCAGGCGCTGATGAAGGACGTGCCAAGCTGCGATAAGCCATGGGGAGCCGCACGGAGGCGAAGAACCATGGATTTCCGAATGAGAATCTCTCTAACAATTGCTTCGCGCAATGAGGAACCCCGAGAACTGAAACATCTCAGTATCGGGAGGAAAAGAAAACGCAATGTGATGTCGTCAGTAACCGCGAGTGAACGCGATACAGCCCAAACCGAAGCCCTCACGGGCAATGTGGTGTCAGGGCTACCTCTCATCAGCCGACCGTCTCGAGGAAGTCTCTTGGAACAGAGCGTGATACAGGGTGACAACCCCGTACTTGAGACCAGTAGGCTGTGCGGTAGTGCCAGAGTAGCGGGGGTTGGATATCCCTCGCGAATAACGCAGGCATCGACTGCGAAGGCTAAACACAACCTGAGACCGATAGTGAACAAGTAGTGTGAACGAACGCTGCAAAGTACCCTCAGAAGGGAGGCGAAATAGAGCATGAAATCAGTTGGCGATCGAGCGACAGGGCATACAAGGTCCTGTAACGAATGAGCGAGACGCGAGTCTCTAGTAAGACTTACAGGAAGCCGATGTTCTGTCGTACGTTTTGAAAAACGAGCCAGGGAGTGTGTCTGTATGGCAAGTCTAACCGGAGTATCCGGGGAGGCACAGGGAAACCGACATGGCCGCAGGGCTTTGCCCGAGGGCCGCCGTCTTCAAGGGCGGGGAGCCATGTGGACACGACCCGAATCCGGACGATCTACGCATGGACAAGATGAAGCGTGCCGAAAGGCACGTGGAAGTCTGTTAGAGTTGGTGTCCTACAATACCCTCTCGTGATCTATGTGTAGGGGTGAAAGGCCCATCGAGTCCGGCAACAGCTGGTTCCAATCGAAACATGTCGAAGCATGACCTCCGCCGAGGTAGTCTGTGGGGTAGAGCGACCGATTGGTGTGTCCGCCTCCGAGAGGAGTCGGCACACCTGTCAAACTCCAAACCTACAGACGCTGTTTGACGCGGGGATTCCGGTGCGCGGGGTAAGCCTGTGTACCAGGAGGGGAACAACCCAGAGATAGGTTAAGGTCCCCAAGTGTGGATTAAGTGTAATCCTCTGAAGGTGGTCTCGAGCCCTAGACAGCCGGGAGGTGAGCTTAGAAGCAGCTACCCTCTAAGAAAAGCGTAACAGCTTACCGGCCGAGGTTTGAGGCGCCCAAAATGATCGGGACTCAAATCCACCACCGAGACCTGTCCGTACCACTGATACTGGTAATCGAGTAGATTGGCGCTCCAATTGGGTGGAAGCAGGGATGAGAATTCCTGTGGACCGATTGGTGACGAAAATCCTGGCCATAGTAGCAGCGATAGTCGGGTGAGAACCCCGACGGCCTAATGGATAAGGGTTCCTCAGCACTGCTGATCAGCTGAGGGTTAGCCGGTCCTAAGTCATACCGCAACTCGACTATGACGAAATGGGAAACGGGTTAATATTCCCGTGCCATCATGCAGTGAAAGTCGACGCCCTGGGGTCGATCACGCCGGGCTTTCGCCCGGTCGAACCGTCAAACTCCGTGGAAACCGTAATGGTACGAAGCGGACGAACGGCGGCATAGGGAAACGTGATTCAACCTGGGGCCCATGAAAAGACGAGCATGATGTCCGTACCGAGAACCGACACAGGTGTCCATGGCGGCGAAAGCCAAGGCCTGTCGGGAGCAACCAACGTTAGGGAATTCGGCAAGTTAGTCCCGTACCTTCGGAAGAAGGGATGCCTGCTCCGGAACGGAGCAGGTCGCAGTGACTCGGAAGCTCGGACTGTCTAGTAACAACATAGGTGACCGCAAATCCGCAAGGACTCGTACGGTCACTGAATCCTGCCCAGTGCAGGTATCTGAACACCTCGTACAAGAGGACGAAGGACCTGTCAACGGCGGGGGTAACTATGACCCTCTTAAGGTAGCGTAGTACCTTGCCGCATCAGTAGCGGCTTGCATGAATGGATTAACCAGAGCTTCACTGTCCCAACGTTGGGCCCGGTGAACTGTACATTCCAGTGCGGAGTCTGGAGACACCCAGGGGGAAGCGAAGACCCTATGGAGCTTTACTGCAGGCTGTCGCTGAGACGTGGTCGCCGATGTGCAGCATAGGTAGGAGACATTACACAGGTACCCGCGCTAGCGGGCCACCGAGTCAACAGTGAAATACTACCCGTCGGTGACTGCGACTCTCACTCCGGGAGGAGGACACCGATAGCCGGGCAGTTTGACTGGGGCGGTACGCGCTCGAAAAGATATCGAGCGCGCCCTATGGCTATCTCAGCCGGGACAGAGACCCGGCGAAGAGTGCAAGAGCAAAAGATAGCTTGACAGTGTTCTTCCCAACGAGGAACGCTGACGCGAAAGCGTGGTCTAGCGAACCAATTAGCCTGCTTGATGCGGGCAATTGATGACAGAAAAGCTACCCTAGGGATAACAGAGTCGTCACTCGCAAGAGCACATATCGACCGAGTGGCTTGCTACCTCGATGTCGGTTCCCTCCATCCTGCCCGTGCAGAAGCGGGCAAGGGTGAGGTTGTTCGCCTATTAAAGGAGGTCGTGAGCTGGGTTTAGACCGTCGTGAGACAGGTCGGCTGCTATCTACTGGGTGTGTAATGGTGTCTGACAAGAACGACCGTATAGTACGAGAGGAACTACGGTTGGTGGCCACTGGTGTACCGGTTGTTCGAGAGAGCACGTGCCGGGTAGCCACGCCACACGGGGTAAGAGCTGAACGCATCTAAGCTCGAAACCCACTTGGAAAAGAGACACCGCAGAGGTCCCGCGTACAAGACGCGGTCGATAGACTCGGGGTGTGCGCGTCGAGGTAACGAGACGTTAAGCCCACGAGCACTAACAGACCAAAGCCATCATTCATACGCACTGTGACTCATTCACCGACGATTTAACTCGTCGCTGAACGAGTCCAGGCGCAAACTGGATCGCACGTAATCACACGGTGGAGAGTTGATCGAGACTGGTACTTTCGCGGTTCGACTCCGCGACTCGACGTTAGGCGGCCACAGCGGTGGGGTTGCCTCCCGTACCCATCCCGAACACGGAAGATAAGCCCACCAGCGTTCCGGGGAGTACTGGAGTGCGCGAGCCTCTGGGAAACGCGGTTCGCCGCCACCATTCATACCTATCATAGCTCACTCAGGAGAGTCATCTCTCCCGAGTGGGCTTTCTGTATTCACACAGAGCGACAGTTCTCAACGAGCTAGTCACACAGGAGACACGAGCCAGCGGCAGTATTAGCCGCGGTCGCTCCGGTATCTGCTAGCGGATATGAACTATTAATACTCCAACGGCGCCGAGTTAATACATGGGCGTTGTAAGTATCTCGATGCCGGATGAACTGGAAGAGCGAATCGACACGTTCGCCGACGAACACGGGTACACGGGTCGCAGTGAGGTTGTACGGGAAGCGGTCCGGAATCTGATGGGGGAGTTCGAGGACAAGCGACTGGAGGACCGCGAATTGATGGCCATCGTCACAGTGCTGTTCGACTACGAGACGACGACCGTCGAGGAGAAGATGATGCATCTCCGCCACGATCACGAGTCTATCGTCGCGTCGAACTTCCACAGCCACGTCGGCGACCGGTACTGCATGGAACTGTTCGTGCTGGAGGGCCAACTGGAGGACATCTCAGCGTTCGTCGGCAAAGTTCGAGCCACGAAGGACACGCTGTCGGTGGATTACTCGGTGCTGCCGGTCGACGACATCAACATGTTCTCATGAAACGGCGTCGACGGCGGAAAACCCTGCCGCGTGTCGGGAGTCCACGAACCGTTTGGGACCTTCAGTAGGCGTTTAAGTCGGGCCCACGTAGCCGACGGCGATGAAAGACTCTATTCTCGATACGATCGGGTCCCCGCTGGTGTCGGTTCGCGCGCCGGAAGGGGCGACGGTCGCAGCGAAGATCGAGTCGTTCAACCCTGGTGGGTCTGCCAAGGACCGACCGGCGAAGTACATGATCGACGACGCCGAGCGAAACGGATCGCTCGAACCGGGAGATACGCTCGTCGAACCGACGAGTGGGAACACCGGCATCGGAATGGCGATGGTCGGGGCGACGAAAGGGTACGATGTGGTACTGGTGATGCCATCCTCGAAGTCGCCCGAGCGCCGCCAGATAATGAAGGGATACGGTGCAGAGATCGAACTGGTCGAGGGCGATATTTCTGACGCGAAAGAGCGCGCGGACGAGCTGTGCGACCGTGACGACTACGTCCAGCTGCGGCAGTTCGAGAACCCAGCGAACCCGAAGGCACACTACGAGACGACGGGGCAGGAGATACGCGAACAGGTGGGCGACCGGACTGTCGACGCGCTGGTCGCGGGCGTCGGTACCGGTGGCACACTCACCGGGACCGGCCGTCGGCTGCGTGAGGCGTTCCCTGAGATGGATATTGTCGCGGTCGAACCGGCGGACAACGCCGTCCTTTCCGGGATGGAACCGGGCACTGGCGAGGACAGCTTCCAAGGGATGGGGCCGGGGTTCGTCAGCGACAATCTGGATACCGACCTGCTGGACGACGTGCTGACGGTCGAGCTCTCGGATGCGGAAGACGAGTGCCGTCGACTCGCTCACGAGGAGGGCATCCTCGTCGGCCAGTCCTCTGGCGCGTCGAACCTCGCTGCGCGCGAGGTAGCTGAGCGCCTCGTCGCGGACGGCGTCGAGGACCCGCTTGTTGTCACAGTCTACTGGGACAGCGGCGAGCGGTATATGTCGACCGGAATGTTCGACTGATACAGACTGTTCTGGGCGCGGCGTAACCGAATCAGGCGCCGAACTCCGATTCAGTTACTCTGACGATGAGCGTGTCGTCTACTTCCTGAAGGTCGTACTCCGGAATAGTGTCGCCGGTCCGGGTCAGCAACATCGGGTCGACAAGTTCCGGTGGGCTGTCAGCTTCCATCGTCGCGCCCGGTCCGGGTTCAGATGTGGGTTCTGTGGCCGCTTCCGGCACGTCATCGTCGGTAGCGTCGCTGGTATCGTCTGGTTCGACAATGCCGTACACCGTGAGAAACCGACCGGTATCCTCGGGAGCAACGTCGTCGTCCCGGATCGCCGCGGCGAGGTCCCGCGAAAGCCACTCCGTCTCACTAATCGATGGGTCACGGATGAACGCGGTGTCGGCGAAGCGGACGAGATACCAGTTCAGGTCGTTCAGCAGCGCCACCGCCGCGCCGAGGCTCACAGTGTCGACGGCGATGGTGTTTTCGAATGGCTCCTGCAGGTCGTAGGTTGCGAGTGCGTTCCGTGCGGTCTCGCGAGAGAGAAGTTCGTACCGGAGATTCACGTCCTCGCTCCCGACGAGACAGACCTGCGTCATGGCTCAACCCTGACCCGCCCCGGAAATTTAGCTTTCGATGGGGACGACGACGCGGTCTTGGGCACAGGCTTCGGCGCGCTCAAACAGATCATCGGGTTCGGCCGCCCGAACTGCTTCCAGCGAGGCATTAGTTTCCGGATGTGATGGCGCGACACGGTTGCAACCGGTGTCGATTGTCGAGTCCTCGAAGGTCCCGATGGTTCGCGCGTGATTGGTTATCTCGGACTTATCGACGGTGAGGTTCGGGCGGTACACCGGAAGCGTGGCCGCGGCATCCGTGACCGCGATGTTGGCGCTCGTTTGGCTGGACTTCTGCCCGATAGCTTCGCCGGTGACGATGCCGACGGCGTCCCGGTCCCGCGCGATAGCCTCGGCGGTTGCAAGCATGAATCGGCGGAGGACGAGCATTCGGAGCGACCCGAGGTTCTGAGACAGGTCGGCGACGATGTCACCGGCGTCGATCACAGTAAGCGACAAGTCGTGCCCAGACGCGTACGAGGCGAGCGTTTCGACAGTCGAGACGGCTCGCGCCCGGTGGTCGGAGCCGCCGTAGTCACCGAGGTCGACGTAGACGGGGAGTACGGGCGCACCCCGCTTCATCACCTTCCAAGCGGCGACGGGCGAGTCGATACCCCCGCTGACGAGGGCGACGACGGGCCGCTGGGTTCCGAGCGGGAGTCCGCCCGGGCCCGGGCGTTTCTCACAAAAGACGTACGCCTCGTCAGCTCGACATTCGACGAACAGTTCGAAATCAGGGTTATCGAGGTCGACGGCGGGCTCGCCGCCCAACTCCTCGATTGCCTCCCAGACAGCGGTCCCGCCGTCGGATTCGATATCCGTGCTCGAAAAGGGGTGTGCTTCCGCCGGCCCAGCCCGCCGAGCGTCGACAGCGAAGGCGCCGCCGTCGTACTGTTCTCGCGCGGTCGCGGCCAGTGCCGTTTCGATTGCAGACAGCGTCGGTTCGACGGTCGCGACTGCCGAGGCGGAGGTGACGCCGAACGTGTCGGCAGCGGCCGCGGTCACGCCCTCTGGGTGGTCAGTGTGGATGAACAGTCGGTTCCGGTGCTGTTCGATGTTTCCCGATAGGTCCCGCGCGTCGAGCATCGCGCGGAGGTTGTCAGCCAACTGCTGCTCCATCTTCCGGCGGACTTGGTCGCTCTTGACGCCGAGCTCGCCGTGGCGGACGAGCACGCTATCGGCGTCTGGTGGATGCATACCCGCGAATTGACCACTGGCGAGTAAAGGGGTGTCGCCTCGCCGTCTCAGAACGTCGAGAGGTTGCCCTCGATGACCTGTCGCGTGACGTCGGTCACATCGGCTAGTTCAGCGTCGATTGTGGCCTGAATGTCTGATTCGACGTCGCCGACCGCGACGCCGTCTTCGGTGACGACTGTCGCGTCAGCGACGTGGGGCTCGTCAATCGGTGACCCGATCTGTGAGAGCAGACGCATCTGGACCTGTCGGATACCGTCGACCTCGCTCGCGACAGACTGTGCGATCTCCGTCGAGAGGAGATTGTAGATCTTCCCGATGTGGTTGACAGGGTTCTTCCCGGATGTCGCCTCCATGCTCATCGGGCGGTTCGGCGTGATGAGGCCGTTCGCGCGGTTCCCGCGCCCGACGGAGCCGTCGTCGCCCTGCTCGGCGCTGGTCCCGGTCGTTGTGAGATAGATCGACTCGGCGTCGTAGTCGTCGGCCGTGTTGACGTGGACCGTCACGTCCCGGTCGGTGTACTCCTCGGCGAGGTCGGTGACGAAGGCTCTCACGTCCGAGACAGCAGTCTTGTACGCATCGAGGTCCGGAACGTGTTCGTCCACCATCGCAACGGCGACGGTCACATCGATGTGGTCACCCTCGCGCTTGCCCATTACTTTCACGTCTTGGCCGACGACCGGATTGGACTCGGCGTACTCGCCGGTCAGTTTCTGCTCAGTGTTACGGACGATCTGTTCGGTTTCTGTCAGCGGAGCGTGACCGACGCCGTAGCTGGTGTCGTTTGCCATCGGAATCGCTGCTTCCTCACCGAACACTGTCTGGAGGTCGCCTGACCCTTCGCCGAACTGAACGTCGACGATGACGTCGGAGCCGAGGTCGAGGTGGGGGAACTGCTCGTCGAGGTAGTCGCGCGCGGCTTGGAGGGCGATGCTTTCGGCCGGGATACGCTCGCCGTCGAACTTCTTCGTCGCTCGACCGACGACCAGAATGTAGATCGGCTCGAGGACTTCGCCGCCGCCGTACGCGGGGGCGGCAGTGCCGGCGACGAGTTGTGTCTCGTCGGTGTTATAGTGTAGGACTGTGCCGAACCGGTCGATGTACGTCTGCGCCAGCGCTCGTGACACCGTCTCTGCGATACCGTCACAGATTGAGTCCGGATGGCCGATACCCTTGCGCTCTACGACTTCGATGTCCTGATCTTCTACGGCAAGCCCGCTTGCAGGTTGGACGTGGATGTTCCGCTCGGTCATTGCTTCGACTTCGTCTGGCCGGGTTCTATAACTTACGGGAACAGATAATAGCGGAATGATTACTCGTTCGCATCGCTGAGTAGCATGCCGAGATAGGAGGTTCGTTGCTGGTCGTTCGGATCCAGACCGATATCCCGAAGCACCTCGTAGGCACCCTCTCGCACGGGTTCGATGTCACCGTCGGTCTCTCGTTCGACTTCGACGAACTCGCCGACATCGTCGACAGCGTCGAGCGTGACATGGTACTCCCGGACCTCGTACACCCGGCGGTTCTTCCGGACGGTCGCCGCGGGCTCGAAGCCGAGGTGCTGGACGATCGCGTCGAGGTCGTCACCGTTCTCGACGCCTGTTTCGAACTCTTCTCGGCTCTTCGACTCCGCTTCGAGGAGTGGCCCCTTGTAGGTAATCTTCGCGTTCGTCTCCCCTTTTCTGGTTTCACGACGGACCCGGAACGCCTCGTCTGTCTCGGCGAAATCTCGGTGGGGCGCATCGTAGTACGTGTCCGTCTGTATCACTGTATCGACCTGCTCGGCCCCGAGGTCGTCAAGCCGATCCGCGACAGCCTCGATGTCCGCTGGCACTTTCACCTCGACTTCGTACATACTCTGGGACTGGGCCGGGCAGCTAAAAAACGCTCCCGTCGACCGCGCCATTTACTGTGTCGGCTCTCCCGGATAGTAGTATGGCCGGCCGCTACGAACCGATCGACTCCCCGGACGAGACGACCCTCTTTCCGTACCATGACCTGACGCCGCCGACAGTTGCAACGGTCGCGCGCGCCCGGCAACGCATCCGGCAGCACCTCCCCGAGACGCCCTTGGTCCGAAGCGAAGCCCTCTCCGACGCCCTCGACGCAGAGGTCCTGCTCAAGCGAGAGGATACGCTCCCGACGGGCGCGTTCAAAGTCCGCGGTGGCGTGAACCTCGTCGCGTCCCTCGACGAGGAGTTCCGCGAGGGCGGACTGCTCGCTGCGAGCACGGGGAACCACGGCCAGTCTATCGCTTGGGCCGGCCGTGAGTTTGACGTGCCCGTCACTATTGGCGTCCCGAAAGAGGCCAACGCCGGAAAGGTCGACGCGCTGGAACAACTCGGCGCAGAAGTCATCCAACACGGCGAGGACTACGACGAGGCCCGCGAACACATCGAGGAGCTGGCGATTCAGCGCGAGGCGCGCTATGTCCACTCGGGCAACGAACCGAAGTTGCTCGCTGGTGTCGGCACAGCTGGCCTCGAAATCCTCGACGAGCGCCCTGACGTTGACCGCGTGTTCTGTCCCGTCGGCGGCGGCACCGCCGCGGCCGGGTACTGCATCACACTCGGTGCGATGACCGACGCTGCTGTCGTTGGCGTGCAGGCCGCGGGCGCGCCCGCAGTGTACCGCGCTTGGCACGAGGAGACACTGGACGCCCTCGACAGCGTCGACACGATCGCCGAGGGCGTCGCAACCCGAGTGCCGTTCGCGCTCCCGACGGGAATATTGCAGGACGGGCTCGCCGATTTCCGGCTCGTCTCCGAAGACGCCATCGCTGACGTCGTGGCGCGCCTGTTCGAGACGGACCGCATCGTCATGGAAGGGGCCTGCGCGACGGCTGTCGCCGCAGCGATACAGGCCGGCGACGAACTACGCGGTGAGACGGTTGTCCTCCCCGTTTCGGGGCGGAACATCGACCGCGAGAAGTTCGACCGGCTGTTGACTGAGAGTGAGTACTAGCCGGTCACTTCCGAAGTTGCTCGGCCGCTACTGACCGGGAAACGTTGTCCTTAAGAGTGCCACGACTGACGAACAGGGTATGAGCAACGAGTCTGAGACTGAAGTCGATGCGGAAACCGCAGACGAGGAAGAACAGGCGGAGGGACTCCAGAAGGGCGATGTCGTCAAGCTCGCCTACACCGCCCGCACCGTCGACGGCGGCCAGCTTGTCGACACGACTGATGAAGAAGTCGCCGAAGACGACGGTATCGACACCGAACAGCAGGAGTTCGGCCCGCGGACCATCGTGCTGGGCGAGAACCACATCTTCCCGGATGTCGAGCAGGACATCTACGGGAAGGAGGTCGGCGACGAGGGCAACGTGACCGTTGCGGCCGCCGACGCCTTCGGCGAGTATGACGAGGAAGAGGTCCGGACGGTTTCGAAGGACAAGATTCCCGAGGACGATCGCTACCCCGGCGCGCACGTCGACATCGAGGGCGAGCACGGTCACATCGAGACTATCATCGGCGGCCGCGCGCGAGTGGACTTCAACCACCCGCTTGCCGGCGAGGACGTCGAGTACGACTACGAAATCCTCGAAGAAGTCACTGACCGCGAGGAGAAGGCGCAGGGCATCATCCAGATGATGCTCGACATGGAGCTCGACGTCTGGTTCGAGACCGACACCGTCGAGGAAGAACAGCTCGTCGAGAGCGAAGACGACGAAGCGGAAGACGAGGAGTCTGAGCCCGAGTACGAAACCGTCGAAGTCGAGAAGGAAACGCTCTACATCGAGGCGACGCCGCAGCTGACGATGAACCAGCAGTGGATGATGGGCAAACAGCAGATCGCCCAGCAGCTCACTCAGCTACTCGACATCGACCGCATCATCGTGCAAGAGGAGATCGGTGGCGGCGGCATGGGTATGCCCGGTATGATGGGTGGAATGGGCGGTGCCGGCGGCGCTGACATCGAAGACGCGCTGGAAGACGCCGACGTTGACGCCGAAGAGATCGTCGAAGAGATCGAAGGCGCGGAAGAGTAACTGCCTCGCGAGCGCGTCGAACTGTTTTGCAGTATTGGTGCCGGAAGCGGCTTTGCGGGTCCGAGCGATAGCGCTACCATTTTTTGACGGCCAATGCGGGAGAACCATTATACGCACGTCACGTCATCACTACCCATGCGAGTATCGCTGGTGTACCCGTCACTGCTCGCGTTCCCGCCGGGAATCGCGTTCGGCGTCGGGACCTTCGTGTTGACTGGACGCACCGGGACCGGGCTGGTCGCGGGCGTCGGCGTCGGGCTCGGACTGTTCCTGTTGATACTCGTCGGAACAGAGTTCGGCGCGACGGATCGAGAGCTACAGCCCGGTGGCGAATAGAATCAGGCGATATCGCGGCTAGTATCGATGCTGACCTCTTCGACGAGGTTGAGCTTGATAATGTCGGTGGGGGCCCGTCCGCCGCGGAACTTCGGAATCGCGAGGCGGTTCTCCACCTCGTCACCGGTCGTCGTGGTGTTGAGCTGGAACACCACATCGGCGAAGTGCTCGGTCGTATCCCGTAGCGGTGGCACGTCACGGCCATCGAGACAGTGGACGATAGCGAGGCTGCCAGTGTTGACGATGTGGTTCTGCAAATCGTTCATGAACGCGCGAAAACGCGAGTGTGGCTCTTGGGCTTCCAGCACGTCGAGGGGGTCGACGATGAGGTTCGACGTCTCCGGGAGCGCCGAGACGAGTTTGCCGGCGTTGTCGAGCGGTGCTTCGCCAGAGATGTGGCGCACCGTCGGGTCGCCGGTGTTGGCCGGCGTCTGCTCGATGCTTGCGATGACCGACTCGGCGGTCCGGTCGAGTGACAGCCACAGAGTCCCGCGCGTGGCGGTGAGTTCGTAGAGGAACAGCTCCGCTTGGCTGGCCGGCTGGGCAGAGAGCGCGACGATACTCCCGGCAGGGATGCCACCGTCGAGCTTTCTGTCGAGGACATCGATGCCCGTTCGCAACCGGTTGACCATACCACTGAGAAGTTATTTAGCCACGAGATTAAGTATTCCGCTTGGTGAGAGTGTTCGCTATCTCGACGTATTTGGCCGTAGCGCGGGCCGATTCCAGCGGCTTCGACACCGACGGAACGTGGACTGTTGCCGGACAGGACAGCAGGTCAGACGGGTCTACCGACCCGCCGCTGCCGACCAGTACAGCGAGGGCGGGTGGCGCGTCGAGTGCCCGGGCCATCGCCGCGGTTTTGGCCGTGTCGGTGAGGCTCTGGCGGGTCGGTGTACTCACGAGCACTGTCCTGTCAGCCACCCGTAGCGGGCGGGCGGCGTCCGGGCCGGCGCCGGCCGGACAGTCGAGTATTACGGGGCGACCACTCCGAGGAAGACTGCCGATAGCAGTGTCGACAGCGGCTTCGGTTGCGGCCTGACAGGGGACCACGTCGACGTTTTCGACGGCTATGGCGGACTGGGAAACCGTTGCCGGCTCGGCCGCGGCTGTGATATCAGCGATTCCGGGTGTCGGATTTACGCCGGCGCGACGGTGGAGGTTCGGCATATCGCGATCGGTGTCCACGACCAGCGACCGTCTGGCCGGCGTCCCCAGTGCTTGACCGACTCCGAGAGCGATGGTCGTTTTCCCACAGCCACCCTTGCCGCCAGCGATTGCGAGCATACGGTGGATGGACCGTCTATCGGTTTTGAATCCTTGTGTAGCCGGTCACGAACATCGACCACCGAACTGGACGAAAGGACTGACTTACGCCGGTTGGCCGTTGCCTACTTTTATACGGCGGTCAGATGCTGTCCCCTCCTGTCCGTAACAGGTCTGTACTTTCGGCGGCGATGGGCAAACCGATTGAGTCCGTTTTGAATGAGGTCTGCTAGCGTTTGTGTACCGATAAGAATGCCCGGAAATCGAAGCCGCGCTGGGCGGAGAGTCAGATCTGCTGGGCCGGTGTCGAACAGTGGGGTGTGACACGCTCGTTATCCCACATCTCTCAGCGTCCGAGCTTCGAACCCGGAGCCCTACCCGGACGCCCGCTACGAGTTCGTGACAGCTGTCGGTCGGTGTTAGCCCGGTTATAACAATACCGCTGTACCCGAACGGCTGGGATATGAATCTCCACCACGAGCGCATCGAAGCCTCGCCGCCAGCGAGTACGATGAGCTTCTGTCTCACGACCGACCTCACGGGGAACGGCCGGCCGGATGTCATTGTTGGGGCGCTCGGTGACGAGCACGAGGTCCAACTCCCACTTGTCGACAAGTCGGTCGACCTGCTATCTGTGTTCGGCATGGGGCCGCTGGCTCGCTGGCTCCAGACGAACGTGTTCTGGTACGAGAACCCGGGCTGGGAGCGCCACGACGTTGCCAGCGCACCAGAGCTCTCCGTCGGTGGTTCGATCGGCGACATCACGGGGAACGGCCGCCCGGACATGGTGGCCGGCCAGAACATCCACCAGCACAAACTGTGGTGGTTCGAGATACCGAACGACCCGCGAAAGCAGTGGACACGCCGGCTCATCACTGACGATTTCGAGAAGTACCATGACACCGCGGTGGCGGATGTTGACGGTGACGGCCAGAACGAGGTTGTCGGACTGTCACAGGAATCCCAAACCGTGTTCTACTACGATATTCCCACAGACCCGACCCGAGAGCCGTGGCCGGTGGCGAACCGCCACGTCGTCGCCGAGGACCTCGACGTCGAGGGTGTCGCTGTCGAGGATGTCGACGGTGACGGTGAAGCCGAAATCGTCGCTGGCCCCAACGTCTTCCATCGAACGGCCGACGGGTGGGATCGGGAGCCGATTGCCGAGGACTGGCAGTGTACCCGCGTCGCTATTGAGGATGTCGACGGCGACGGTGATTTGGAGATAATCTTGGTCGAGGGCGATGAACCGTATCTCGACGATCGCCCGGCCAGACTGGGCGTGTTCGACCCGCCCGAGTGGGACCTGACACTGCTGCACGACGACCTCTCGAACCCGCACAGCCTCGACGTAGCGGACTTCGACGGCGACGGTAACCCCGACATTTTCGTCGCGGAGATGGGGCTGGAAACAGGCCACGAACCCCGACAGTTCGTGTTCCACAACGATGGGGCGGGGAACTTCGAGCGGAAACAACTGAATGCCGGTGTACCCACCCACGAAGCGAAAGTCGTCGACCTCGATGGCGACGGCGTCCCCGACATCGTCGGCAAGGCCTACACCGAGCCACGCGTCGATGTCTGGCAGAGCAATCCTTGACTGGTCGCCTCGTACTGCTATTCCGGCTGCTACACCTTTCCTGACCCCGATTTCGAACCCAGTGCCGCTGTTCTCGAAACCGGGCCTGATGATGTAAGCGACAGGTCAATTCCCGTGTCGGGGGATTCAAGACGGTCCGGAGCGCGATACCGAGTGAAATGCGGCACGACCACATCATCAGCGCGAAACAACTCTCGCGGGCCGACATCGAGACGGTGCTCGACCACGCGGCCGACATCGCGGCTGACCCGGGGGCGTTTGCGGACCGGCACAGCGACACGCTGCTTGGCATGCTCTTTTTCGAGCCGAGCACCCGGACGAAAATGAGCTTCACCACGGCGATGAAGCGCCTCGGCGGCGACATCGTCGACATGGGCTCGGTGGAGTCCTCAAGCGTGAAGAAAGGCGAGTCACTGGCCGATACCGTCCGCGTCGTCGAGGGCTACACCGACGCGCTCGTGCTCCGGCACCCCATGGAGGGATCGGCAAAGATGGCGAGTGAGTTCGTCGACGTGCCGCTCGTCAACGCCGGGGACGGGGCCGGTCAGCACCCGACACAGACGCTGCTCGACCTCTATACGATCCGTGAGAACGCGGGCTTTGAGGACCTGACTATCGGCATCATGGGCGACCTGAAGTACGGCCGGACGGTCCACTCACTGGCTCACGCGCTCACGACTGTCGATGCCAGACAGCACTTCATCAGTCCCGAGTCGCTCCAGCTTCCGCGCTCGGTCCGCTACGACCTCCATGAGGCCGGCGCGGGTATCCGCGAGCACACCGAACTCGACGAGATTCTTCCCGATCTGGACGTGCTCTACGTGACGCGTATTCAGGCCGAGCGCTTCCCCGACGAAAGTGAGTACCGCGAAGTCGCGGGCCAGTACCAGATCGACGCCGAGACGCTGGAAGCAGCCAAGGACGACCTGACCGTGATGCACCCGCTCCCGCGCGTCGACGAGATCGCCCACGATGTCGACGAGACCATCCACGCACAGTACTTCCAGCAGGCCCACAACGGCGTCCCGGTGCGAATGGCTCTGCTTGACCTGATGCTCGGAGGCGACCAATGAGCGACAACGACCAACAACTCCGCGTCTCGAAGATCCGCAACGGCACCGTCATCGACCACATCGCGGGCGGACAGGCGCTGAACGTTCTGGCGATTCTCGGCATCGACGGGACCAGCGGCGACTCTGTCTCTGTTGCGATGAATATGCCCTCCGACCGTCTGGGCCACAAGGACGTGGTCAAAGTCGAAGGCCGCGAACTTTCCCAAGACGAGGTCGACGTGCTCTCGCTCATCGCCCCCGCGGCGACGATCAACATCATCCGCGACTACGATGTTATCGAAAAGCGCCGTGTCGAGCGCCCGTCGGTCGTCGAAGGTGTCCTCGAATGTCCGAACCACAACTGCATCACCACCGAGAACGAGCCCGTCGACTCGCGCTTTGCCGTCGGCGACGACGGCGTCCGCTGTGAGTACTGCGATACGATTATCCGCGACGACCTGCCAGCACATATCCTCGCAGAGTAAGCTGACCCTGCCGCAATCTGCCTACTGCAGCCAGATGCTTGCAAAGGAGTCGAAGTAGTCTTCGCCGGTATCGACCAGCACATGGTCTGCGCCGAGTGCTGTGACGCGATTCGAGACCGAATCGACGTGTGCGTCGAGCCGCGATTGGTACGTCTCGGCCAGTGAGCCGCTGAAATACGACCGGCGTGTCTCATCGCTTTCGGGGTCGGCAAACAGCACGTCACCGACGACGCCGGGGTCCCGTTCTGCTGGGGCGACCACCCGGACCAGTAGCACGTCAGCGTCGTTGCGTGCGAGCGCGGCGACGCCGGACTCGAGTGCCTCCGGTTCGGTCAGGCAGTCGCTGAACACGACGACGAGCGAGCGCGAGCGGATGCGTTCGGCGTAGGCCTCCAGTGCGGATTCGAAATCGGCCGTCCCGTCGGGTGTCATTTCGTTCAGCTGGTCGATGAGCGAGAGGAGTTCTCCACGGTTCGACTGGCCCGTGTCGATACGTTCCACCCGGTCACGGAAGGTACAGAACTGGAAGTCGTTGTTCTCCTCGGCCGTGAGGTACGCGAAGCCGAGTCCGAGTTTGGCGGCGTACTCGAACTTGTGACTCAACTCGTCACCGTAGTCCATCGATGCGCTCGTGTCGACGAGCAGATGGACGGTCAGACTCCGCTCTTCCTCGTACTGCTTGATGAAGTACTCCTCTGTGCGGGCGAACAGCTTCCAGTCGATCCGCCGCGTGTCGTCACCCGGCGAGTAGCGGCGGTAGTCGCTGAACGTGAGCCCCTCACCGACCCGCGGGGACTGCTGGTCGCCCTGTCGAATCGAGGTCGTCTGGCGGTTCAAGGCCGCAGTGAACCGACCGAGTTCGTCGAGGAAGTCCGGTTCGATGGTCACGGCTATCTCTCCCCCTCCTGCTGGGCCGCCCGCCAAACCGCAGTCACTAGGTGGCTCATTCCAGCAGCGATGCGATGAGGTCGTCCGCTGTCCGGCCCTCACGCTCGGCCCGGAAGTCCACGATGATCCGGTGCCGGAGGACGGGCGCGGCGAGCGCCTCGATGTCCTCGCCCGTGACGTGCGAGCGGCCGTGGAGGAACGCCCGCGCTTTCGCCGTCTGGACCAGTGCCATGCTCGCTCGCGGGCTGGCCCCGAACTCGATGTCGTCGGCCTCGCGGGTCCGGCGGACGAGCTGGACCGCCCGGTCGCGCAGGTTGTCGGCGATGGGCATCTCGCGGACGAGCTGCTGGACCTCCTGAATCTCCGAACGGGTCAGCGAGCGCTCGACAGGCACCTGCTCTGCCCCGGCGGTGTACATATCGACGATGGTCCGTTCCTCGTCGTAGTCGGGGTAGTCGACCAGCAGCTTCAGCATGAAGCGGTCGGTCTGGGCCTCCGGGAGCGCGTAGGTCCCTGACTGGTCGATGGGGTTCTGGGTCGCCAGAATGAAGAAGGGGCGTGGCAGTTCGTAGGTCTCGCCCGCGGCGGTCACCTGTTTCTCCTGCATCGCTTCCAGCAGGGCGGCCTGTGTCTTCGGTGTCGCCCGGTTGATCTCGTCGGCCAGCACGACGTTTGCGAACACCGGCCCCTTCTCGAAGACGAACTCGCGGCCGCTGTCGGTCTCGCGGATAATCTCGGTCCCAGTGATGTCGGAGGGCATCAGGTCGGGTGTGTTCTGTATCCGGGAGAACTGGAGGTCGGTCACCTCCGCGACGGTACGGACCATCGTCGTCTTCCCCAGTCCCGGGTTTGATTCGAGCAGCGCGTTCCCGTCGGCCAAGATACAGATGAGCAACTGCTCCAGTACCTCCTCTTGGCCGACGATCCGCGTGGCGATCTGTTCACGTGCGTTCGCGATCTTCTGCTGTAGCGCGTCGATGTCTTGCTCTGAGCTCATGGGTCGGTGTCCTCGTCGTCCGTCTCTTGGTCTCGAATCCGCAGATTGTACTCGCGGATGAGGTCCGCGTCCTCGACGTCTTCCTGTCCGGCGAATCCGGCCTGCTGGCTGTCGACTGTGCCGCTGGTGCTCCCCGGTCCACCGGTGTCCGACGACGGGAACGACTGGCTCCGGTCGATCTCCTCGTCGCCGCCTGTCGAATCGATCTCGGCGGTAAGGTTCTCGTCGCCGGCCTGCACGTCCTCGCTGTCGCCGAGTATCGCGTCGCCGTCTTCGAGCCCCTCGTACTCGCTGGGCCGGTCGTTCGGCGATTCTGTCTCGACTGGGTCGCGGTCGAGGAGAGCGATATCGACGACGGCCACCTGCACTGTCGCCAGACTCAGCAGGATGACGACGACGAGCGTTCCGATAAGCCGCCGGCTGTCGACGAGTGCGACGCTCGAACTCTGCTTCAGGCCGTCGAGCACGTCCTCGTAGAGCCGGGCCGCCATCCGCGTCTCGGCCCCGTCCTCGACCGCGTCCCGCGCCGTTCGGAGCGCGTCGGTGACGCCCGCGTTCGCCGCCTCGAACTGCTCGACGAGCGGCTGGCGGACCCGGTACAGATACTCGCCGACGAACCAGACCGCTCCGACGACGATGCCGACGACTGCGCCCGTGGGGAAGGACAGCCCCGATATCGAGCGGCCGACGGTCGTGCCGACCGGGTCCGTCACTGCTGCGGGAACCGACACCTGTGTCGGCAGTTCGGCCGGCGAGAGGACAGTCAGACAGATGTTCACTAGGAGAAAGATCAGTACCGAATCGACGATGGCGTAGACGAACGCCGCCTTCTTGCCCTCGCGTCTGATTTCGTTGAGCGCGCTTGCCATCTGACGGCGCGAGTCCGACCTGTCGGCTTCCTCCATAGACGCTGTCTCACTCCCGCTGCTAGCTGAGCCAGACGTGTCAGATGTGGTTTCGTCTCTCACTGTCAGACCCCCTCACAAGCGCTTGTGGTCTCGTTTGTGCTGTCAAGCGCGCCACAGGCCCGGTTGAGGCGGTTCCTGAGCTCCTGATTCTCCGATTCGAGAGTCTCTATCTTTTCGTTGAGGGTATCGATCTCGTTCTCTAGGTCACCAATCTCATCGTTGAGGTCCGACACCTGTTCTTCAAGGTCTTCATTCTCGCCTTCGAGGTCGTCGATTGTCGACTCGAGGTCATCGACCTCATTTTCGAGCGTGTCGCGCTCGTCTTGCAGGTCATCGACTGTCCCCTCCAGTTCTTCGACGCGGTCCTCGCTCTCGCGGAGCGACTGCCGGGTCTCCGCAAGTTGGCCCTCTGTGGCATTCAGCTGTTCTTCCGTCTGGTTCAGATTGGTCGCGACCTGATCGACGTCTTCTGACCGGGTCTCCAACTGGTCTTCGAGATCGTCGACACGGGTCTGGGTGGAGTCGAGCTTACTCCGGGTCTCGTCGAGGTTTCCTCGGAGGTCGGCGTTTTGCTGGCGGAGCTCTTGGTTCTGCGAACGCAGTTCGCTCGCGGAGTCCTGATACAGTACTGTCGTGCCGCCAGTGCCGACCATAGAGAGAACGACGAACACCACGAGTCCGAGGTTGATCCGGCGGCCGATTGCGCTCACGGGAGACCACTCTCCAGAGAGGTGCGGCCGCGGTACACTTGAACACGCCGGGCGACCACCTCGCCGGTGAAAAGCAGGAGCGCGCCGAGCAGGGCGACCCAGTCCCAAGTGTCTCGAACGGTGCGGACCCGGGTGGATTTCTGGCGTGCCTCACTGGCTATCTGCTCGCCTTGGTCCGGACTGAAGGTCTGTCCCTCCGTTGTTTCGACGAGCGCATCGAGGCCCTCACTCGGGCCGAAAGCACCGTACTCGACGGGATAGTTCGCCGCGTATTCCGTGTTGAGAACAGTCTGGAACCCCGCCTCCCGGGGCGTGAACTCACCGCGATATCGACCGTCGCCGACCTGCCGGACGGACACGTTTTCGGCGTCCGGTCGGGAGTCTCCTTGGTAGGTCAGCGTCGTCGGACTCCCCACTCGGGCGTCGCTGACCGCCGTAACACCGGTCTGTGTTCGCATCGGGTCACCTACGGCATAGTTGACCGATTTCGTGACGACCAGCGAGTCCGGCCGGCCGAGCAGGCCGCCCAGCGTGTTGTCAGAATCGTAGGCGGTAATAGAGACCACGCGACCCAACCCGAACCGCCAAGAGGCGATGGCCGGCTTCCCGTCAGCCGTGGCGACCTGATAGTCGGCTCCGGGCTTGACCCGGACGTTGTTGGCCTGACCGAGGTTCGCCGTCAGCTCGACACCGGAGGTGATGAACGTGTCCTCCGTGACGATGGTGAGGTTCTCCCCTTGATAGCGCCGTGACGAGCCGCCAAAGAGCAGCCGCAGCCGCTCGGTCTCGTCGGCGGCGAAGTACGAGCCACCGGACTCGCTGGCTATCTGGCGCATCGTCGCGACGCCGACCCGCTTGCCGACGCCGACGGAGACGACGCGCGTCCCCTCACGGCCCAGTTGGTTGGCGACGGCCGCCGGGGGGCCGAGCTGGTCCTGACCGTCGCTGAGCAGGATTATTGTCCCTTCGCGGTCACCAAGCAGTTCGTCGGCCCCCTGAAGGCCGACAGCGATATCGGTTGCACCACCGCTTTCCAGCCGGCGTATCTTGTCGGCGGTCTCCGCTCGGTTCTGTCCGAGCGGTTGCATCTCCGAGACGCGGTACGCGTTGTGGTTGAACGCGACGACGCCGACCTGATTCTCGTCGCCGAGCTGGTCGAGCACGTCTAAGGCGACGGCCTTCTGTATCGAAAGGCCGCTCTCAGCGCTGCCGGACACGTCGACGAGGATGACGATGTTCGACTCGCCGCCGGTGGCGTTCCCGACGCGGACCGGGAGCATCGAGGCCACTTGCGACGTTTCGTAGCCGCCGTTCTCGTAGGCGTTGTCACCGCCCGCAACGACCAGTCCGCCGCCGTTGATGACGAAGTCCTGCAGCGCGGTTGCGTTCCCGATGTTTCCCGACGGCGTGTCTTGCATGACGACAGCGGCGTACTCATCGAGGTCCGCCGGCACCGAGGAGGCTGTCGAGACGTTGTACAGCGAGTCGAGGTAGTTCCGGAGCGGGTACTCGCCCTGTGAGACGTACAGTACGTCGGGCTGTTCGACGACGCGGACGCTCTTGTAGAACACGTCGTTTCGGGCGTACTCGTCGTCGCCGGACAGCGTCGCGGTCATGCGGTGTGACCCGATTTCCTCGAACGTGTGGTCGACGGTGAGCGTGCCGTCCGGCCGGAGTTCACCCTCGGTGACCGTCTCGCCGTCGATGGTCACCTCCACGGGCACGGGTTCGAGGACGTTCACGCCGTCCATCGAGACGGTGTACTGTGACTGGACGCCGCGGCTCACCGTCGATGGTCCCGTTATCGCCACAGCGCGCTCGGTGCGTGGCGACTGGGGCGTGACGCTGTGGACCGTCGCGTTGAGCGAGGTGGCTTGCTCCGCTGCCATCGACAGACTCCGTCCTTCCGTGACGCGGCCGTCAGAGATGACGACGACCGTGCCGTTCTCCTGCAGGTTCGCCGCCACGCCGTCGCCGATACGCGAGTTCGACCCGCTGCCGATTGTCGCCCTCGTCACTGGCACGCCCTCGCTTTCGATGTCCTGTACCAGCGCGTCGGTCGTGTTCGGATAGACACCCATGCTCGCGGAGTCATCTGTCAGCAGTGTCACGCCCGGCTCACCCGGTGTCTCGCGGGTCTGGACGGTGTACGGTTCCATCGCGCCCAGCACGAGCAGGCAGACGATGAGCACGCGGCTGGCAAGCAGGAGCCGGCGGCTCCGGTTCGAGGCCGACCGCGGTCCGCCGTCGCCACGCCGGATGAGATACGTGAGGACGACGACGGCGACCGGAAGGACCAACAGCGGCCAGAGGTGTTCGACGCCGACGGTGAGCCCCTCCGCGAGAGTGTAGGACACCGCCATCAGAGGTCACCCCGTCGGCGCAGATAGCCGACCTCGGCCAGTGCAAGCACCAGCCCGCCCAGTGCGAAGTACTCGGTCAGCGGCTGTGGCACCGACCGCTGCTCGGTTCGGGTCAGATTCCCGGCCGTTCCGGAGCGGTCATCGAGCGCTTCGGCGTCGGTGTTTGACTCGCCTTCGTCCAGCAGCGAGGCGCTCACCTGCCGGCTCTCGCTGCGATAGAAGCCGGCCCGCTGGAGCGGGACCGAGTTCCCGGAGACGGAGCCGGCCGGCCCTTCGACGGTGGTGTTCCCGAACCGGACGGCCTCACCGGTCTCGTGGTTCAGAGCCGAGAGCTGTTCCCTGTCCGCGAGGTAGTACACTGCCCGCTTCCAGAACACGGGGTACTGGTAGTTGAATTTGAAGCTGGATCGGTCCTCGATGTAACCGTAGTACATGATTCGTCCGCCGTTTCGAGATTCGGTCGCGATGAGTGGCGTCCCGTCGCCCAGTTGCACCTGTGCCGACCCGGAACGAAGCGAGCCGACAATGTACTCGTCCGGGGGCTGAAAGTCGATGCCGCGAGTGAGCTGTGTCTGTGCCGTCTGGCCAACTGTCGCGCCCGTTCGAATCTCGCCGGGCTCGATGAGCAGGATGTTTTGATACCGCTGTGGCAGGTCGTCCTGTGCGAGTACCGCTACACCACCGCCGTCCTCGACCAGCTCGCGCCCGCTTTCGACGTTCCCGGGGAGCAGTGACCGCTTGTCGATGTTGCTGTACAGAATCACGTCGTAGCCGCCCTGAATCGTCGTCGGCGGTTGCCTGACCGTCACGTTCACCCGGTCGACGACCGACAGCGCGGTGGTCAGATACCGGTTCCGGTCGTTTGTCAGCACCAGTACGTCGACGGCCGCGTCCTCCGGCGCGGCAATGTAGACGCTGTCGTCGGCCGCGAAACTATCGCCCGGGCTGAGCCGGGCTTCGCTCCCGCCGGCTGGGACCGGCAGCGTCACCGACCCCACGTCATCGGGACCGAGCCGAATCTCCTGCTGGGTAGTGCCGAGCTGAACGGTCCGAGTGACGGCCGAGTCGCCGTAGTTTTTCACCGAGAGCGTCACCGCCGAACCGGAGAACCGGCGGTCGATGAAGCCGACGTTCGCGTCCCCGCCGCCGTTGAGCTGTCGGAGGTCGACGGAGAGCCCGCGCCCGCGAGCTGTCGTGACCGCGGTGGCCCACTCCTCGCCCGCGAAGTCACTCAGCACGACGACTCTGGCGTTCTCTCCGGCGAGTGAGGCCGCCTGCGAGATAGCGCCGCTGAGGTCACCCGGCGCGTCCGTCGGGCTGAGCCCGTCTAGCGTTCCCTGAGCCGATGTCGGTGTGCCACGCTGGAGCACCACTTCACCGCCGTTAGTCGTCGTAACGACGGACGTCGTCCCCGTCACCTCCTCCCGAGCGGTTGCGACGGCCTGCTGGAAGCGTGTCTGACCATCTGCGTCGGTCTGCATGGACGCGCTCGTGTCGACGACGATGACCGTCTCCTCGACCGTCGCTCGTTCGGAGACGGTGATGTACGGTGTCGCAAGTCCGACCGCGAGTACCAGCACGACCAGCACCTGCAACAGCAGGAGAAGGCTGCGGGAAATCCGTTCGAGAAACGGTGTCGCTGATTGCTGGCGTTCTCCGGCGACGAGAAACTGGAACGTCGGCAGCGTGAGTTCCTGCGGGTCCGGCCGGATGAGATACAGCACCACTATCGGCACCGCAAGGAGGAGGGCCACCAGTCCTAGGGGGGCGAGCAAAACGTCCGAGAGGACCATTATCTGTGTATCAGGCGGAGGCGGCATTTATCTTGTGAATGTGGTGACACCACTGCGCGGGCCTCTGACAACGCTCTCTCTCTCGGGCAGCCTCCGCCGGTTACGGCCAAACGGAGTCGTGCAGTCGGTTCTCCGACAGCAGAACGAACGCTGTCACCGAGACGTGAGGACCGCCGCTGTGACTCCGAGGAGAGATATTCTAAACATAGAAAAACAGGCACAATCTGGCCGTAATCTGCGGATTTCAACGAGAATGACAAAATGCATTTAACTGACGATGGATGACGAGCAGGCAGGATGGACCAATCCGAAAGCGGGCTCACAGGGGGGGCATCGGGGACTGCGAAAGAACGAACCCTCAAAGTGCTGTTCGAAATTGAACTGCCCGATGACTGTTCGTGTCCGCTTTCGGAGCCGGATTCAGCCATCGAAAACGCGCAGAACCAGATCAACGACGGGGTCTGTCACGCGGAGATGACTGTCACTGACGAGGCCGGTTCTGAACGGGTTCTCCATTCGACAAATCAGGTCGGGGACGCCTGCCTCTGTCTCGCGTTTAGCGAGGTCGGGTGTGTTCCACGAACCCGGCGCGTAGACGGTGACTCGCTTTTTATCGAGACGTACGTCTCAGACCGGAGCGTCATCAGTGAGCTAGTCGACCAGTTGCAATCGGCCGCTGACCGAGTGCGTCTGCGACGGCTGACATCCCGACAGGACGACGCGACCGAATCGGACCCTGCTACAGTTGACCTCTCTTGTCTCACGGCAAAACAACGGGAAGCAGCGATACTTGCGGTCGACGAAGGCTACTATCAGACGCCACGACAGACGACCCTTGATGAACTCGCAGCTACGCTTGGCATCTCGAAGTCCGCACTCTCTCAACGCCTGAACGCCGTCGAATCGAAACTCACGACGGCTGCTTTTGACCCGTAGACTTTCCTTTTGACCGAGGTGTACTGATAGCGGTAGTGACTGCCTTCGGTTGCTGACCGACTTGAGCGTGCACAGGTGTTCCTTGGTGGGATAGGGTCGTGACGATGATCCTATATGTCTCATGCTCTTCGCCGCTATTGGCGTCTGAATGGCCCACCTGCGCCACTTTTCGGTTCCTCTGAGTGGCCTGCTGATGTTCTACCCCCATTTAAACCACTTCATAATACAGCGCGCTTCCTACCGAACTCCGAGAGGAACCGATAACTAGAGCCATGAATGACCCACAGCAGCCGAGATTGACGCCGATTGATGAGTGGGAAGACGAAGCAGCAGCGATGCTTGACGGCGTCGAGTACGACACTGATTTGGGACTACGGATGGCTCGTGACGCGATTCGTGTCTCGAACGGGGAACTGAGCGACGCCGAATTCCACGAAAAGTACCACGAGGAGATACTGGCAGAGTTCGGTGAAGACGAGCGGCCGACCAAACCTGAGGGATTCGACGATGACTGACGACGATGGCGTTTACCGACGTGACGTACTGAAAGCCAGCGGAGCAGCCGCTGCCCTCGGTCTTGGCGGGGGCGAGTTCTTCCAGACGCTGGTCGAAAGCGAAGACGGAACTGGGACAGCCAAGCGAAACGCCGGCATCGAGAGCTATGTCGGGCAAAACGATGTCATCCAGACCGTCTGTTCGCCGAACTGTCGCGGGAAGTGCCCCATCGACGTTCACGTCCGTGACGGACAGGTGAAGAAGGTCGAGCCACACCCGCCCGAAGACGAGCAGTACAAGCGGGCCTGCGTCCTCGGCCTCTCGCACACTCAGCGCGTGTACGACCCGACCAGACTGAAGTATCCGATGAAGCGCACAGACTGGTCGCCCGACGAGCCTAACCCCGACGGACGCGGTCCGGACGCCGAGTTCGAGCGGGTCTCTTGGGACGAGGCACTCGATTTAGTCGCCGACAAAATGCAGTCGCTGAAAGCGGCCCACGGCGCAGAGAGCGTGCTCTTCCACGAAGGGTCGGGGAACTACGGGCAGTCGGGTAAGTCGTTCAAGCGCCTCGCCTCTCTCTTCGGCGCGACCCAGTCCGCTTGGGGTATCGATACCAACGTCGGCCGCGGCTTCAACCGCGTCACTGGCGTCGGTGCCTTCCTTCCACCGACGAACGAGGCCGAAGACTGGGAGAACGCGAACACCATCATCGTGTGGGGGTCGGATATCTTCTCCAGTCAGTTCCAGATGGACGCCTCGAAGATTCTCGACGCCGTCGAGAGCGGGGCGAAACTCGTCGTGGTCGACCCGGTGTACACGACGACGGCGTCGAAGGCGGACCTGTGGCTCCCTGTCGAGCCCGGCAAAGACGTGCACCTCGCGCTCGCGATGATGCACACCGTCTTCGAGGAGGAGACGTACGACGAGGATTTCCTCCGGAAACGGACGACCGCACCGGCGCTGATCCGGAAGGACACCGGGGAGTTGCTCAAGGCGAGCGATGTCTTCGAAGACGGCGGCGAGAAACAGGTCGTCGCCGTGGAACGCGGTAGCGGTAGCCCGGTCCCATTGGAACCCGAAACCGGCGGTGCGTACGCGCTCTTTGGAGAGTTCACCATCGACGGCGTCGCGTGCGAGACGGCACTGACGCGGCTTCGAGACCACGTGGCGGACTACGCGCCCGAGGATGTCGCAGAGACGACCGGTGTCGACGCTGCGAACATCCGGACTGCGATCCGGTGGCTGGCAACCCGTGGTCCCGGCGGTATCGCCCCGAGTTACGCAATCGGCCGATACAAACACGGGCACGTCTTCGGACAGGCCTACGCCATGTTGATGGGGCTGACCGGCGACTACGGTCGGCACGGGAACATCCACGCCCACCACTCGGGCGGGGCAACGCTCGCCGCCGGCGACTGGGCCAACCCGAGCGACGCCGACCCCGGCCCGTCGCTGACCTTCCCCGAGTACCCCGACGCGATGATCGAGGGCGACCCGCACAAAATCAGAGCCGTCTACTCCATCGAGTCGAACATGATGGGGAACCAGTTCCCGGACCGACAGCGGTTCAGAGAGGCTATCAGAAGCCTCGATATGTACGTGGTCGCGGACATGCACCACACAGACACGGTCCAGCACGCCGACATCATCCTCCCGGTTCCCCACTGGTTCGAACAGGAGGATATCACTTCCGGCTGGGGGTCCCATCCGCATCTCGGTTACCGCCACAAGGTGCAGGAACCGCTGTGGGAGACCAAAGACGACTACCACGCCATCCGCGGACTCGCGGAGCGATTCGGGTACGGCGATCGCTTCCCGGAGACGAAACGCGATATGCTCCGGAAACTCGCCGGGCGAGACGACGATATCGACTTCGAGACGCTGTTCGAACAGGGGACCCAGAAGAAAGAGAGCGTCCCGATCGTCAAGTACACCGATGCGTTCCCCACCGAAACGGGACGCATCAAGATGTACGACGACGACGCCCCGAGTGAAGAGGGCGTCACGTTCGACGTTCCGCGACCGCTCGAAGACCGGACTGCCGACGACTACGAGAAGGCCGACGAGTACCCGCTGATGTTCATGCAGAAGCACAGTCGGTTCCGCATCCACTCGCAGTACGAGATGCTGAACTGGGTGCGCGAAATCAACCCCGAACCGCAGCTCGACATCCATCCGTCGGATGCGAAGGCTCGCGGCATCGAGGACGGCGAGTACGTCCGGGTGTACAACGACCGGGGCGAGATGGTGGTGAAGGCGAAGTACAACGACGCGTTCCAGCCCGGTCTGGTCAACACCGATCAGGGGTGGTGGAGCCGCGACTTCGTCAAGGGTCACCTCCAAGACCTCACGCACAACGAGGTCAGTGAGGTCGGCCAGACGATGGCGTTCTACGACGTCCGTGTCGCGGTCGAACCGGCCCCAGATGACGTCGACACGGACAGGTACGAAGCCGATACCCCGCGCGGGGCTGGCGCCGACGCACGCGCAGGAGGTGACTGACAATGACGAACTATGGTCTAGTAATCGATCAGGAGCGGTGTATCGGCTGTCAGGCATGCGCAGTGTCGTGTAAACAGGAGAACAACGTCCCGATGGGGCAGTTCTGGAACCGCGTCCTGACGGAGGGCGGCGACAAGATTGACACCCCATCCGGTGGCTACCCCGACGACGGCGGTAGCGGGTCGCTGGATATGCAGTATCAGCCGACGGCGTGCCAACACTGCGAAAACGCCCCCTGTGTGAAGGTCTGCCCGGTCAACGCGACGTACACCCGGGAAGACGGCATCGTCGAGATCGACTACGACAAGTGCATCGGCTGTCGCTACTGTATGGCCGCCTGTCCGTACAACGCACGGGTGTTCAACTGGGACGACCCCGAACACATGCCCGAGGAAGGAACAGGCGACGTTGCCGCCCGGCCACAGGGCGTCGTCGAGAAGTGTACGTTCTGTAGCCACCGCGTCGACGAAGGACTCGACCCGGCCTGTGTCGTCAACTGCCCGGCCGACGCACGCATCTTCGGCGACCTCGACGACGAGGGCAGCACCGTCTCGAAATACATCAACGAGTACGAGACGAACCAGCTCCTCGAAGACCGCGGGACGGACCCGAAGACGCACTACATCAGCGGCGAGATGAGTCCCGGTCGGCCGCAAACGTCAGATAAACTGGAGAGCGAACTCGACGATGTTTCTCCGTGGTCCGACGGGGCCGAGGACGTGCCATCTGACGACGGAGGAAGCGACAGCAGCGAATCGGGTGGAAGCCATCACTCTATCGAGGGTGATGCCGTTCCACACGTCCCAGCAGTGGGGTCCGGAGGTGACGACTGATGGCCGCTGACTCATCCCGGATCGCAATCCCTGCCTTCGGGACGAAAGGCAAGCTGTGGCTGGGTCTACTTGCGACCCTCATGGTCGCTGGACTGGGAGCTTGGGGCTACCAACTTACCACGGGCCTTGTCGCCACGGGGATGCGAAACGTCTTCTCGTGGGGGCTGTACATCATGATGTTCGTCCTGTTCGTTGGGCTGTCTGCCGGGGGGCTCATCATCTCCAGTGCACCGAAGTTCTTCCACTCACACCGCTACGAAGGGTTCGCACGGCTCGGCGTGCTGGTCAGCCTCGCGTGTATCACCGTCGCCGGACTTCTCATCCTGCCGGATATCGGGCGGCCCGAGCGACTCTACCAGTTCTTCACCTCGCCGGACTTCCGCTCGCCGATGGTGTGGGACTTCGGCATCGTCATCCTCTATGGCGTGTTAAACCTCTGGTATCTGTGGCTTCTGACCCGCCGCGATTTGGCCGCACGCGGGTCGCGACTCGCACTGGGTGTCCCCGACACCGATGCTGGACGCGAGCGTGACCGCACGCTCATGTTCTGGACCGCAGCAGTCGCACTCCCGACCGCAGTCGCGCTCCACTCGGTGACCGGGTGGATTTTCGCGACGCAGATCGGGCGGGGCGACTGGTTCAGCCCCCTCGTCGCACCGGTGTTCATCGCCAAGGCGCTCGTCTCCGGACTCGGGCTGTTGCTCGTCGTGTCGGTACTCGCGGACCGGCTCACGAACTACGAGGTCGACCGGGAGGAACTCACGAGTCTCGGCAAGATACTCGGTATCTTCCTCGCGCTCCACGTGGTGTACCTGCTCGCGGCCGAACGACTCCCACACGCTTGGGCGAACCACTTCGAGTTCTGGGCCATCACCAGTAGCTTCCTCATTGGCGAGTCCGTCTACTTCTGGCTCTGGACGGTCCTCGGTGGGGCGGTCCCGCTCGTCATGCTGATGATTCCATCGCTCCGGAAGCGCGTGTCGGTCATCTTCACTGCGAGCCTGCTTGCGGTCTTCGGCACGATGTTCGAAGGGATCCGGCTGGTGTTTACGGGGTACGAGGTTGCCAACATCGACCTCCCGCCGGGCATCTCGATTGGCGGCGAATACGCTGGCATCACGACAGACATCTGGGCGACTGCGGGAGCCTACACCCCGACGCTGGTCGAAGTGGCTGTCACCCTCGGTATCGTCGCCTTCGGCGCATTCATCGTCACGCTCGGCCTGAAATACGTGCCGATTCAGCGAGTCGGTAGACAGGAATCGTACGCGACTGACGGTGGGAGACAGGAGCGACAATGACCAGACAGACTGATGCCCCCGCCAAGCGCGAGCAAGCAGCCGAACACGATACTGGCAGTGACGGATTTCGGTCGGATGCCGCGGCGACCTACGCCGTCCTCGCCGAATGCTGGCGGGAACCGACCGAACAGCTGATCGACGCCATTGAGACCGGCGAACTGGTCCCGGTGGTCGGCGACATCGACTCGGTCGACTTGCGCCGTCTTCGCGCCGAGTACACCCGCCTGTTTATCGGTCCAGCGGGCCCACCGTGTCCACCCTACGAAAGCGTCCACCGCGACGGTGACGACCCGGACGAACTCGGTCCGGTTAATGGGCCAGCCACGATGGCTGTCGTGCGCTGGTACAGCGAGTTCGGCGTCCAGCCCGCGGCTGACCATCCGGACCTCCCAGACCACATTGCCACGGAACTGGAGTTCGCCGCCTATCTGGCAGAAGCGGGTCTCAACGAACAGCTTGACCAGTTCCTCTCGGAGCACCTCGCTGCGTGGGCTGACGCGTTTCTCAGGCAAGTCGAGGCAGAGACACGCGAAGCGTTCTACGCGTCGCTGGCAGCGACGACCCGGGAGGTACTATCTCAGTCGCAGACCGCAGGGCACTGACCGAGTTCGTCGCGGCGACCGACTGTCTCTTCACCCGTTTTCGCCGCCGGGACGTGTCCGACGCCGCGTGCGATATCAGTGAGCAGTATCGAGACAAACATGAGATACAGCTCTTGCAGACGGCTGCACAGCAACGAAGCGTAGCGGCTGCAAAAGCGCAGGGTGCGATAGACGAGCACCCAGAGATGGGCACCGCTTACTGCGCGTCGCGTCGTTCCCACGCCTGTACCGTCGGGAGCGACCACCCACGGCCGATGCCGAGTCCCCGAGCCAACAGTACTGCAAGCGCGCACCCGGCCGATGCTACGGTGAGCGCCACGCCCATCTGTGCCAGCGCCCAGAAGGCGAGGCCGCCGATAACGGCACAGGACGCATAGAAGTCCTCGCGGAGGATAAACGGTGTTCGGCCCAGCAGCAGGTCCGATATCGCGCCGCCGCCGGCCGCGTTGACCGTCGCAAGCGCGACGACGGCAAACACCGGAAGCCCGGCCTGCTGACCCAGCAGTGCGCCGGTGGTCGTAAACGCCGCCAGCCCGATTGCGTCGGCCGTCAGGACGACTGGGTGCTGATGGCCGTCGTCGAGGAAATGCACGAGCAAAACGGCGGCGGCGACGCCGAGGAGCGACAGCGCGACTTCGCCGGGCGACTGCAGGGAGTTCGGAACCCTGTTCAACAGTAGGTCCCGCGTCGTCCCGCCACCCAGCGCCGTCATCACGCCGACGACCGTGACGCCGAACACGTCGTAGCGTTCTTCGATGGCTTTCGCCGCGCCGACGAACGCGAACCCGACCAGCCCGATAGCGTTCATCACCGCAAACGCGTCGGTCACGCTTCCCCTCCGGCCCGCCGAGGCCTGACACGTAAGCGACCGCGAGCGAACCGACCCGCTGTCACGAGTATAGCGGTCATTATCGTACTACTACGGGTGCGGACAATTATGCCTTTAGTCCTGCCTGCGAGCCATGTGGCTGGCTGTCACTGTCGGCTGCAGGCGACCGTACTCACGGCTTGACTGTCTCCAGCACCCACGCTTCGGGTGTTTCCCGCCGGACCTCGAACGGGTCGAAGGCTTCCCGCGGGGCCTCCGCAAGCCGGCCAAGGAACTGCCCGACCGGGGTCGGGTCGCGGTCGCTGACGAGGACGAACGACTCGCCGCTGTCCAGTGCGGTGAACCGTTCGCGAACCACATCTTTGCGCTCCTGTGGCGGCAGCTCCCGGATATCGGCGGTCGGGTCGACGCCGACCTCGCCGGCGGTGTCAAGGGCATCTGAAACGGCGGCTCCGAGGTCGCGGACCGGATCGGGCACGTCGCCGGGCGCTGGCGTCCCCTGCAGATCGTGTGAGAACGGCAGCTCAGCGAGGGCCTCGGCGTCGAGGTCCGCCAGCGCGTCCCCGGTAAACAGGTCGTTCGGTTCGCCACAGCAGTCACAGACGTACTCTGCCATGTTGACGACGGTTCCAAGTACCGGCACGTCGTTGTCTCGGAACAGTTCGACTGTCCTGCTGGTGTCGCTGACGCTCGCGTGAAACGGCGTCGTCACGACGACCACGCCGTCGACCGGGACCTCCTGCAGCGTCGTCAGCACTACGTCACCGGTCCCCGGCGGTAGGTCAAGCACCAGAATCTCGTCGTTTCGCCAAGCAGTGTTCTCGAACAGGTCTTCGAGCGCGTCGTGGGCCATCGCGCCGCGCCAAGCCAGCGGCGCGCCGGACTCCATCAGGCCAACGCTCATCACGTCCATCCCACCCACTCGGACCGGGAGCGGGTTCCCCTCCTCGCTGGAGTGGACCGGCCCGCTCACGTCAAGAAGTTCGGGAACGTTCGGCCCGTGGATGTCGGCGTCGAACAGCGCCACGTCGTTCTCGGCCGCCAGCGCGCAGGCCAGATGCGTGGCGACTGTCGACTTGCCGACGCCGCCTTTCGCGCTGGCGACAGCTACGACGTGGTCGAACGACGCGACGCCGGTGTCGCCCTCGCTCGTGGGTGTCGTCCGTTCGACGTGGACGCTGTCGACGCCGTCCACGTCGTCGACCGCGTGGAGCATCGCCTGAACGACCTGCGTGCTTGTCTGTCCGTCCAGCGCGGTCAGGTCGGCCTCGATTGTCACCTCGCCGTCGGCCACGTCGATGTTTTCGACGAAGCCCGCGTCGAACACGGAGAGGTCGGCGTTCGGGTCGCGCACGTCTCGCAGTGCGGCTTCGATGCGGTCGGTCAGTGTGGTGGGCGTTCCATCAGTCATCGTCAGAGGTCGGGCATCCGATTGAGTCTGTCTTCGCCGGGCAACAGTCGGGCGTCGTTCTCCAGCGCGCCGCCGAACTGTCGGCGGAACCGCCCGGGGTCCGCTTCGAGGGACCGCTCAGCAGTCTGGCGAACAACGGTCGCCGGGTCATCGGTGAGTGCTTGCAGCCGCTCGCGGGCACGGTCCTCGTCGACACCGCCGAGCATGTGGGCGGCCCACTCGCGGACCCGCTCGCTGTCGTCACGGCTCTGTTCCAGCAGCAGGTCGGCCATCGACTCGCCGCGGAGCTTGAACAGCGAGATGGCCGCGTTGCGCCGCACGGCGTGGTGGTCGTCGCGGATGACGCTCTCGATGTCGTCCTCGTGGGCCTCGCGATCGACGTTGTCGAGCGTGACGACGGCCTCGGCCCGGACCCACGGGTCGGGGTCGTCCAGCAGTTCCACCGCGACCGCTGCGGCCCTCTCGCCCCCGTGTGCCGTCAGCGCTTCGACGGCGAACTGGCGCACGTCGCTGTCGTCGTCGGTCGTTGCGGCGCGTGCAAGGCCCGCCACGATTTCGTCGGTGGACGCGCGGTCCTTGAGTTCGAGGGCGGCGCGCCGGCGGTCGGTCTTCGCGCCGTGCTCGATGTCCGACAGCAGCGACGCCACCGCGTCGTCCTCGACGGGCTCGGTGTCGCTGGCGGCCAGTTCTTCCGGTGTGGCCTCGCCGATGGTCACGTCCTCGCGGGATACCTCGATGTCTTCGAGCGCTTCGATATCGGTGTGCAGGCCCGGGCTGCGCTCCGGGTCGAGTTGCGGGTCCGGGTCCTCTTCGAGGTGCTTCTCGAACTCGTCGTCGTCGTGACAGCCGGTCATCGTCGGCCCTCCTGAGCGAACGCAGCGATACCGAGCGCGAACGGGAGCGCCCGCGGGAGCGACGCCGGGACGCCCGCGAACGCGACCAGCGCGACGCCGGCGAGCAGCGGCCACCGCCGGGTCCGACTGGCCGCGCTGGCCGTCGTCACCGCGCCGGCGGCGGCCAGTGCAACGACCGGCACGCTCGTCCCGACGACGCCGGTGCCGGTGAGCGTGACCGCGCCGGTGACGAACGGGACGGTGCGACCGACGGCGACGACGACCGAAAACGCGGCAACACCGCCGATGATCGCGCCCCAGTCCGCCATCGACAGCGACCGCCAGTCCGTCGCCGCAAAGGCCGGCGTCGATGCGATGGCGAGCAGTGCGACGGTCGAGGCCACCGGTCGGAGGCTGGTCCAGTCCCCGACGCCACTCGCGAGGCCGATACTCAGCGCTGCGACGAGCAGCGCGGTTGCGCTGGCCGAGACGAGGTCCAGTCGGCGTCCTGCGACGGCCGCGACGGTCGCCGTCCCGAGAACGATTGCGACGGCCGCCGGGAGCGCTGCCGCGCTACTGAAAAGCGACAGCAGGCCGAACACGCCGACGAACAGCAGCCCGATGCCGGTGAGCGGGTCGGCGTCGGTGACGGCGACGGCAATCGCTGCAGCGGCGACGACGGCCGTAGACGCGGCCGTCGTCAGGTCGGGCGCGACCGGGACGCCGCCGTATCCCGGCGCGTTGACGAACATGACAGCGAAGTAGCGGGCGGCGACTGCGACGGCCGCAACGCCCACAGCCAGATCTGCGAGCGAGTGGCGTCCGTCGGAAAGCAACGGTCTGACCCGCTGCTGGAACGTGGCGGTCATCGCTGCCCCTCCAGACGTGCCGCGAGACCGTTGCGGTCGGCCCGGACGAACGCGTCGAGTAGTTCGCCGAAGCCGCCGTAGATGTCGGTTCCCGGTTCGTCGGCCAGTCGGTCCGCGACGCCAGCCGCCGCGTGGCCGAGGTGGCGGTCGTGGAAGTCCAGCCGAGCGATTGCGGCGTCGTCCCCGACGGCGGCCTCCCGGCGGGCGAGGTAGCCGGCGAACTCCAGTTCGTAGGTCAGGGCGTCGTGGTTGTCACGCTCGTCCTGATCGATTTCGAGGCCGTAGTGGCTGTAGGCCCGCGAGAGGTCGAGGTTCACGTCGTTCCAAGAGTGGTCCGGCCGGTACTTTGACTCGTACAGCGGGACCGGCGGTCCCTCCGCCTCCAGCGAGCCGTCGGTGCGGTCCGTGTACTCGCTGTAGCCGAGTTCGAAGATGTCGTTGTAGCGGGCCGCGAGCGTCTCGTAGTCGTCGTCGGTGGTCAGCGACGGGACGGACACATCCAGCGCGGTGCGGTCGAGACAGGCCCGGAGGTCGGCTTCGAGCGAGCCGTTCGCGGCGGCCTCGTGGAACGACTCCTCGGGATACTCGAACGCCTTCGCCAGCGTGGCGTACACCGTACCCCGTGCGGCCGCGTCCTCGTCGAGGTCATCCATGGGGTCAGTGGGCGTGGTCGCCATTACTCGGCCCCCCGTGTGCGGTAGATACCGAAGCTGGTGACGCCGACGACGGCGACGATGGCGATGCCGGCGAGGGTCCACAGCAGCGTCTCGTAGGGCGGGCCTTCCGGGCCGCCACTGAACGGGTAGTAGTGCCACTCACTGACGGCCTTCTGTCCGGACCGCTCGCCGTTGGAGCCGTTCCAGACCGCGAAGGCCACGTCGAGGTCGCCGTCGGTCCGCAGGTCGGTCCGGTTCTCCCCCGACACGTCGAGCGGACGCGAGTAGACGACCGTCCAAGTAGCGTTCTCGCCCGTGCCAGCGTGGCTCGCGGTCGCCTGTACGGTCGGGTTCTCGAATGCTGTGGTCGAGCCAGCGCCCCCGGCGAGCAGTTCCTGCGTCCCGGTCGCCCCGCTCCAGTACCAGACGTTGACTCGGTTGTCTGGGCCGCCCATCGCTATCGGCGGCCGGGAACTCGTGTTGGCCGGGAACTGGACCGCGACCGCGTCGGCGAACGCCCGCGTGGTATTCGCATCCACGTCTCGGGTCGCGTCCTGCCACTGCAGGCGGACGTACAGGCGTTCGCCGGTCCGGGCCGCCTGCACGTCGACCGTCTCGACGGACGTGTCATCGGCGTTGGGGACGCTACTCGGGGCGCTCGAAAGCGGCACGTCAGAGGCTGGGACTTCCTCCCAGCCGTCAGCGTCCGGTTCGGCGAGGTTGGCGTCCGAGACGTCCGAAACCGGGATCTCGTGGGCTGGCCGAGCAGTCGCCATCGGTGCGGCCACCGTCGAGACGAGGACGAGCGCCGCAAGTACCGCCGTGAGTGCGAGTGTGCGTCGGTGGTCAGTCATCGTTGACCACCCCCTGCGCGCTCCGGCGTGGCCAACTGGGGCCGCTCGCGGGCATCCCCGCTCGCGTTTCCGAGCCGCTCGCGCTACTCGCGGGCGCGGCCCGCTCGTAAATTCGAGCCGCTTTACGGCTCGCAACGCTACTCATCGTCAAAGACCTCCAATCGGTACTGTTTGGCCGGGTTTTTGTCCTGCAGCAGTTCCATCAGCTCGCTGTCACCACCCTGACGAACGCGCTGTCGGTGGGCGGCGATGGTGTCGAGCGCCTGATCGACGCCGTCACCGAACAGGTTCCGGAGGTACTGTCGGGGAATCCGGTCGATGTCGACCGTCTCCCCGTCCTCCGTATGCTGGCCGGGCGCGAAGGGCGGAATGTAGTAGACGTTGGGCTGGGTCTGGAACTCCGGGTGAAGCGGCAGCGCCACCTCGTATTCGTTGACGAGCTTGTGGATCGGCCCTTCCTCGTCGTCGAGGAAGCCGACCATCCGGAGCTGGGGCGGACACTCCTCGGCACAGGCCGGGGCGAACGTCTCCCCGTCCGGGCCTTCGCCCTCGATGCGGGGGTAGCAGAAGATGCACTTCTCGGATTTCTTCGAGACGGTGTTGTAGTACACCTTCTTGTACGGACACCCCTCGACGCAGTAGCGGTAGCCTCGACAGCGGTCTTGGTCGACGAGGACGATGCCGTCCTCCTCGCGCTTGTACAGCGCCGAGCGCGGACAGGCCTCCACACAGGAGGGGTGGGTGCAGTGGTTGCAGATGCGCGGGAGGTAGAAGTAGTAGCTGTTGGGGTACTCTCCGGCACCTTGGTCCTCGTCCCAGTTGGGGCCCCACTCCGCGCCGTCGCGGGGACGCAACGGTTCGTCACTGCCCTCGTACATGATTTCCTCGTGGTTGAACTCCCAAGCGCGGCCGTAGTCCTCCTCGTCGGGAATTTCGCCGGGCGAGCGCTCTTTGTGTTCGCCCGACTCCCAGCCGCCGCCGGAGTCCTCCCAGCCGCGGGGATAGCCCTCGCCGGGCTTGGTCTCGACGTTGTTCCAGTACATATACTCCGACCCGCCGTCCTCCGTCCAGAGGTTCTTGCAGGCGATCGTACACGTCTGGCAGCCGATGCATTTGTTCAGGTCCATCACCATCGCGACCTGATGGTCAACGCCGTCCGCGACGTTGACCAGCGTGTCCTCGTCTTGCTCGTCCTGTTGGTCAGTACTCATTCGCTGTCACCTCCGCTCGGTCGAACGTCGACGCGCACGTCGCTGTTGACCCCCGTCGGCCCCCAGTAGTTCGGGAAGAAGTGCAGGTGCTCCCCGGTGTCCTCGGGGTACTGCACCAACTGCGTCGGCTTCATGTACATCGGGACGAGCGTGTTGAAGTTGTCCCGGTCGGGGTACTGGAACTTCTCCCAAGAGAAGAAATGCCGGACAGTCCCCGGTTCGCCCGAGGGGTAGATTTTGGCCTGCACCTCGACGGCCCCGAGGTCGTTGTACACCTCGACGGTGTCACCGTCCTCGATGCCGCGCTCTTCGGCGTCCTCGGGATTGATGTACACCACCGGCTCGCCGCGTTGGAGCCTGAGCATCTTGGTGTCATCACGCCACGTCGAGTGGATGGACCACCGGCCGTGAGGCGTATTGTACGACAGTGGGTAGTCACCGCCGGTGTTCTCGGGGCCCTCCTTGTGGGTTGGCAGTTCCTCGCCGAGTTCGAGATACCAGTCGTGGTCGATGTAGTACTGCTGGCGACCGGTGAACGTCGGCCAAGGGTTCTTGTCGTGGACGTAGTCCTGCCACGGGACGTAGGCCTCGCCGTCCTTGATATCCGAACTCCAGTGGTCGCCAGCTTCGAGGAACCGCTGTGGCTGCTCGTCGATGTCGTCGAAGGTTATCTGCTCGTCGCTGCCCTCGGGGTTGGTCTCCTCGGAGTGTTCGAGGATGAACTCCGCCGCGGCTTTGTCTTCGACGAGGCCTTCCTCTTCGCCGGTTTCCCAGTCACGGACGTAGTCGTCGTAGATGGTGGTGAGGTCGATGGTCCGGTCGAATTTCCGGTCCTCGACCGGCTCGACGCCGCGTTCCCGGGCGCGCTCCTGTATCTTCTCGGCGAGCAGGCGGAATATCTCCCAGTCGGTCTTGGCCTCGCCGAGTGGTTCGACGGCCGGCGTGAACGGGTGCACGTAGGTGTGCATGTCCGTCTCCGAGAGGTCGTGTTTCTCGTAATGGCTGGCCGCCGGCAGGACGATGTCTGAGTACATCGCGGTCGAGTCCATCCGGAAGTTGATGTCGACCACGAGGTCGAGCTTGGGCCACAGTTGCTCCTCGACGGCGACGTTGCCCTTTGCTTGGTTGAAGTAGTTGCCACGCCAGACGAACATCGTAGACGGGTCCGGCCGGCTCCCGTCCTCGCGCTCACTGGGGTAGACCGGCATCCAGCCCTCGTCGATGGACTCGCGTATCTTCTCGGCGGTGTCCGGGTCGGTGTTGTCGAGGATGCCCGCGTGGAAGTAGGTCCACAGCGTCGTCGGCACGCCGCGGACGTTCCCGGTCGGGAACGACAGGACCTTCCAGCCGTGGAACGACCAGATCTTCTCTTGGCCGACGTAGTGGTCCAGTCCGGTTCCGGGGTCGCCGAGATTGCCCGTCAGCGTCACGAGCAACTGGATGGCGCGGTTGCCCAGGTCGTTGTGGTACCAGTCGTTGACGCCCTTGCCATGGATGATTTTGGCGGCGTCAGCCTCGGCGAACTCGCGGGCGACACGCTGGTAGGTGTTCTCGCCGACGCCGGTCTCCTCGTGGACGACCGCCGGCGTGTACTGACTGAGCTCGTCGGTCAGGTTCTCCCAGACCGACCGGACCGCGACGCTGCCTTCGTCGGTGTCGACACTCCGGTCGACGCTCAACTGCGGGTCGAAGTCGAGTTCGATGCTCACCGAGTGGTCGTGCTGCCCGTCACGCTCGCCCAGCGAACCGGGCGCGCGACGGAGATTGCCGTCGGCGTCGACCATGACGAACACTTTCTCGGGGTCGTCGGCGTCCTCGGCGAGGCCGACCTCGCTCGCCCGGAGGAACTTCCCGGTGTCTTCCCGGACGAGAAGCGGCATATCGGTCTGCTCTTTGAGGTGTTCCTCGTCGTGCAGCCCCTCGTCGACGATGGTCTGGGCCATGCCCAGCGCGAGCGCGGTGTCGCTGCCGCCGTGGGGTGAGAGCCACTCGTCGGTGTGAATCGCCGTCTGGGAGTAATCCGTGAAGATACCGACCCGTTTCGCGCCCTCGTAGCCGGCGTCGAGGAAGTACTTCGCGTCCGGGATGCGCGTGACGTTGATGTTCGACCCCCAAGCGATGATGTAATCCGAGTTGTGCCAGTCGGCGGATTCGGCGTTGTCCGTCTGGGTACCCCACGTAATCGGCTGGCCCGGCGGCAGGTCCGAGTACCAGTCATAGAAGCTATGGGAGACGCCGCCGAGCAGATTGACGAGTCGAGAGCCGCTGGCGAAGCTCACCGGGCTCATCGCCGGAATCGGCGTGAATCCCGAGATAGCGTCGTAGCGGCCCGCCTGCACCTCGTCGATGACGTGGTCGGCGATTTCGGTGAGCGCCTCGTCCCAACTGATCCGCTCCCACTGGCCCTCGCCGCGCTCGCCGGTGCGCCGAAGCGGGTGGAGAACGCGCTGGTCGGCGTTGACGTAGTCCGTGTAGCAGGCCCCCTTCTGACAGCCCCGTGGATTGGGGTCCGGAAGGCTCTCGTCGAAGGTCGGGTAGTCGCCGGCCTGTTCCTCGCGCCAGACTTGGCCGTCCTTGACGTAGACGTTCCACGAGCAGGAGCCGGTGCAGTTGACGCTGTGGGTCGAGCGGGCGACGGAGTCCCAGTCCCACTCGTCGCGGTAGAGGTCCTCCCAGTCCCGATACGGATACGACCCGATGGGGTCGTCGACCGCTTCGAGGCCGTCCATGCCGTTGTCGGCGAATGACAGCCCCGTCGCGCCCAGCAGTGACGCCGCTCCGAGGCCGCGCACGAAGTCGCGGCGACTGATTCCAGCACTGTCCGCCTCGTCGTCGGTCAGGTCGTTTCTACTCATTGGTGATGAACACTGTCGCAGTCGCACAGGCAGTGCCGACCACGGCTAGTGCGATGCCGGCCAGCGTGCTGCCGCCGACGTCGAGGCCGGCGGCGACTAGCACGAGGCCGACCAGCTTGCTCGTCGTATCCAACAGGCGATACTGTCGCTCGGTCAGTTCGACGCTCGTAGTCATTCTCCGGCCTCCTGTTCCCCGTCGGTCGTGTCTGTTCCGCCGTCCGCAGCTACGTCTCCCTCCTGCGCCGGCGTCGGCTCACCGTCGCGCAACAGCAGGTACGTGATACCGCCGAAGATTGGCGGGACGACGAGCAGCGCGGCCGTCAGGATGGGATTGACGACGCCCGTCGTCGTTCCCAGCACCTGATCGGCGAGGATGTTGTTCATCCCCGCAATCGAGGCGATCATGATGAACGCGACGGCGGCCACGCCGACGCCGGTCTGCCAGGGCCTATCCAGCGGGTCTGCGGTGAAGTGGATCGGGTCTGTCCGGTCGATGAACGGCCAGACGGCGACGGCGGCAAACACCAGTCCCGGGAGGACGATGCCGCCGACGAACTCGCCGTTGATGTGGGCCGGGCCGATGTTGAAGCTGATCTGTGGCAGGAGCTTCAGGAAGCCGTACACCCACATCAGGAACCAGTCCGGCATGATGAGTTCCGGCGTGGCCGCGGGGTCGTTCGGGCCGTACTCGGCGACGTTGTGGACCGGGAGCAGGCCCGAAAGCGCCGACAGCGTCGCTGCCGTGACGAAGAACACGACGGCCGAAACCGCGGTCTGGTTCGGGAACGCAGGCAGGCCGATGATGACGCTGTCGTCGTCCTCGTCGACGGACTGGCGGCCGGCGGTCACGTCCCCATCTCGCGGGGCCTCAGTGTGTTTCTGCCGGATGAGTATCGCCATGTGGACGGCCAACCCCACGGCGATGGCCGCCGGTATCACGAGGACGTGCAGGAAGTACAGCCGCGGGATGGTGGCGCTTGAGGGGAACTCACCCCCGAACACCACTTGGCCGAGGAAATCACCTGCCAGCGGGATTGATATTGTGAGGTTGTACCCGATGCTCGTGGCCGTGGCGGCGAACTCGTCGAATGGCAAAGCGTAGCCGGTGTAGGCCGCGCCCATCGCCAGCGCCGCGAGCCCGGTTCCCACTATCCAGTTTGGCTCCCGCGGGTTCCGGTACGCACCGGTGAAAAACACCCGTAACATGTGCAACCCGATTGAGGCGACAAAGAGGTGAGCCGCCCAGTGGTGGAGCCGGCGGATGAACATCCCGAAGGGCACGTCGTAGGTGATGTGCAGTACCGAGACGAACGCTTCGGGCATCTCCTCGCCTTGGAACTTCTGGACACTGCCCTCGTACTCCACGTCAGAGGTCGAGGGCTCGAAGAAGAACCCGAGGAAGATTCCCGATAGAATCAGGAGGAGGAAACAGAACAGCGCCACCTCGCCCAGCAGGAACGAGTCCTCGGCCGGGAACGCCTTGCCGAGGAACTTCTGGCCGTTCTCCAGATCCAGCCGGGTGTCGAACCAGTCGTAGACGGCTTTCGAGCGGGACATCATTCACCTCCGGGGCCGACTGGCCCCTCGAAGTCACCGGTGGCGACGAGCTGGCCGTCGCTAGTCATCGTAATCGGGAGTTGCGGTAGCGCCCGTCCCGGCGGGCCGCCGCTGACCGCCGCCCCTTCCAGAACGTTGAATTTCCCGAAGTGACACGGACAGACGACGAGGTCTTCCTCCCGGTCCGAGACCATACAGCCGGCGTGGGTACACACCTTCGAGAAGGCAGCGTAGCCGCTGACAGTGAACCCCTCCGCGATGTCGCTGCCGTAGTCGGACTCGGCGTAGCGCACCAGCAGCGTCGGGGCGTCCTCGATGCCGGGCCGGGGCTCCGGGAACACGGTCATATGCTCGCCCTCGGAGAGCCGTCCCTCCGTGATGCGCTCGCCCTCGCTGTCGACGAGGTGGATCCCGTCGGAGTACACCGGCCCCTCGTATCCTCGCTCGAAGACCTGTGTGGTGCTGGCAAGCGGTGCGGTGAGGCTGGCAACGGCAGTCAGGCCGCCGACGGTCGCGAGGAACTTCGCGAAGTCACGGCGGCGGAGTTCCGCGCGAGCGTCCCCATACAGCGTCGGGGACTTTCCGGTGTCCCCGTCACACGAGCAGTCGTCGCCCTGTTCCTCGTCGTCATCGGGTTTCGGATACTCTATCATTTGTGCCCCCTGAGTTCCGCGACTTCGACGTGTGGCATGAACCAAGCGTAGTACGCGACCGTCGAGAGCGCGAGCGAGAGGAACATCCCGGTCGCGTACAGCCCGAAGTACTGGGTGCGGGCAAGCGTGAGGTACTCGCCGGTGAACAGCGCCGCGAAGACGATAGAGAGGACCGTCAGCCCGCTCATGGCGACGAGTCCTTCGATGGCGTCTGAGGCGTCGTGGTACTCGACGACCCAGCGGTGCTCCGTGTCGAGCCACGGTAGCGAGACGCTGCCGCCGTCAGTGACCGGTTCGGCCTCGTCGGGCGGCCGGACCGCCCTGTTCATGAACTGGTGGGCGGCCGTCAGCACACCCACGAGACCGAACAGGGCGACCCAGACGACGACACCGACTTGGCTCGGTGACAGCTTGTTCGGCGTCTCTACTATGCTATCGAGCGGGCGGATGTCGCTGACGCTTTCGTCGATAGCGATTTCTTCCGACGGTGGCTCGCCGTGCAAGGCGACGTACCACATCGGCAGCAACACCGCTGTTATCAACAGACCGATGAGTATCGTGTTGCGTCTCATAATCTTGTAATATCTCGGTTCGCGGGCGATTCAAGCGGCCGCGCCACGTCGCTGTGTTCGGGGTTTGACCCAGAACCCCGATGAACTGGTAGCCCGACATCTTAGGCCCATTATATGGCGGTTTTTTATACGAACATGTTCGCAATCCCTTTTTTATGTAAGCCAAGTCATCCGTGAGACATGTCGGGCCGAATGCTCGCCGAGATCGAAGTGTTCGGTCCTCGGTCCTGTCAGGTACAGCCACACGCTGACGAGGACTGGTCAGTGGCGTCGGTCTCTCGGAGCGCAACGAGTGGCGGTGCCGACCGTGTCGTCGAAGAATTCACTCTCAAAGGCGGTGATGAGCCGCCGAGAGCGCTACAGACCGACTCCTCGAATGTGGACCGTGTCTTCGCGTACGACCAGCGACACGTCTTCCAACTGTCTCGGGCGGCCGAACAGGGCTGTGTCTGTGAACGTATCGAAGCGGCCGGCTGTGTTGTCCAGAAGTTCACGGCGGATACCGAATCCGTCGTCGTCACGTTTCTCGTCGAGGATATGCCGACCCTGCGGGAGATTGTTGCCGACCTCCAGTCGGAAGGCGAGACGGTCAAACTTCGGCGACTGCTCGAAGATACGTCTACAGAGACAGACCGGCCGGTCGTGCTCGACCGCGCGAAACTGACCGGCCGCCAGCGCGAGGTGCTGACCCGTGCCCACGAGATGGGGTACTTCGAGCACCCGCGCGACGCGACTGCTGGCGACGTGGCCGATGCGCTTGACATCTCCACCTCGACGTTTACCGAGCACCTCGCCGCCGCCCAGCGGAAACTCCTCGACGACCTGCTTGACGCCCGGTGAGACGGACCTGATTACGACTGAGACCGGGTCGATGACCGCCGGGCTGGCCGTCCGCCAGTCACAGAACCCTTTACTCTCGCCCCGGCGACACTGCATCTATGACCGAGTTCGACGCCGAGAAGTTCGACGAGAAATACGTCCACTACTTCGAGGAACTCGAAACGGCGTACTCGAACGCCTATCAGGAACTGCACGGCCAGTACGATTCTGAGGTCCTTCGCGGAATTGACAGACAGATTCTCAGCGAGAGCGAGCCGGTGTACGAGGGTGACGGGACGTTCAGCATCCGGTTACCCGACGACACTGCGGCGCGTGCGCAGTCCTTGCCGGGCGATCAAGAGACGTTCGACACAGTGCTGTCGGCGTTCACTGACGCCATCGAGCGCGAACTCCGTCGGCTGTTCGAGTTCGAGTAGTCGCCGCTTTCTGCTCGATGGCGCACTCAGTAGTGGAGGGGCACCGCCTGTTTGCCACCCCTATCAGTAGCGGTCGGACCGGCGAATCAAAAACACCAGAATCAATGCAGTTCCGGTGCTAGCTAAACCAATTATACGCATGGCGACCGACTCAGATCTTCACTGTCTCTTTACCGCACCCGTCGAGGAGCAGAACGACTCATACGTGATCGAGATTCCGAAACAAGAGGTCGAACTGGGAACGCTAGCCCCCGAGACACTGTACCGGATCGCACTGTTCCAGTCGGCGGCTGAAGCACCCACACCCCGGTCACAGTCCCAATCCGGGCCTGAGTCTCAGTCCAGTTCCGAATCCGGGCCAGAGCCGCAGTCCGACTCCCGCTCCGACGAGTCGCGCAGGGAACCGGAGTTCGCACCGTCATCCCCGCCCGTTACCGAGGGCGAGACGCGCGTGGTCGAAATCGACAATATCGGCGACAAGGGTGACGGTGTCGCGCGTATCGACGGCGGGTACGTCGTCATCGTCTCCGACGCGGATGTCGGCGAGCGCCTCCGCGTCGAGATGGATCAGGTCCGCGAGAACGTCGCCTTCGCGGAGGTCGTCGAACGTCTCCCGTACTACGAGTAAGCCGCCGGTTCTGTCGACTCGCTCCTGCCTTCGCACTCTGCCGGAATTGGTCTAACCGCCGGCCTCGCAGCCGAGGCTATATTTCGTCGCCGCCAGTCATTCCCGGTATGGGACACGAACACGACGACTCGACCAGCCATGACGAGGCGGATCACAGCCATGGAGAGCATGGACATGACAGTGACCACGGCCACGGTCACGGCGAGGACGACCATCACGCCCACGACGCTGAAGTGGTCGACATAGGGGTCCTCACTGTCTCGACCTCGCGAACGCTGGCGGACGACCCGGCGGGCGACATCATCACCGCGGCCTGCGAAGACGCGGGACACAGAATCGCTGAGCGTCGCCTCGTCGCCGACGAGATGGACGCTATCGAGGATGCCGTCGCCGCCCTGCTGGACGACGGTGTCGATGTGGTTCTGACGACCGGCGGGACTGGTCTCACACCCGACGATGTGACCGTCGACGCCATCGAACCGCTGTTCGACCGCCCGATTCCCGGGTTCGGCGAACTGTTCCGCTGGCGCTCCTACGAGGAGGTCGGGCCGATGGCGATGGCCTCGCGCGCGACCGCCGGCGTCGTCGACGACCGTCTGGTGTTCTGTCTACCCGGGAGCGAGAACGCTGCCCGTACCGGTGTGGAGGAACTGGTCGCGCCGGCAGTGGGCCACCTGCTGGGGCTCGTTCGCCGATAATCCGGACCCGCACGGTTTTGGGCCAGCGTCAGCTACGCTAGACCATGCCCGAGGAGTTCACGCACGTCGACGAGGCGGGGGATGCACAGATGGTCGATGTCGGCGACAAGGCCGAGAGCCAGCGCCGTGCAGTCGCACGTGGTCAGATTCGTCTCACTGAATCCACGCTGGCGGCCATCGACGCCGACGAGGTGGAGAAAGGCGATGTGCTGACGACGGCCCGCATCGGCGCGATTCAGGCGGTGAAACACACGTGGGAAACGGTGCCGATGTGCCATCAGATCCCCATCACGAACGTCGAAGTCGAGTTCACCGTCGGCGAGGAGGCCGTCGAAATCACAGTTGCAGTCGAGACGGTCGGCAAGACCGGGTGCGAGATGGAGGCGCTGGAGGGTGTAACGACCGGCCTTAACGTCGTCTGGGACATGGTGAAGGCAAACGAGAAAGACGAAAACGGCGAGTACCCCGCGACGGCTATCGAGGATATCCGCGTGGTCGAGAAGACGGTCGACCGCTGAGGAAGGGCTGTTGACAGTGTCTGTGCCGCTGCTATGAAAAAGGTCTATCTACGTTGCCCTGCTACTGGCGTGCATGCAAGTCCTCGGTATCGTCGGCCACTCCGAGTCGGGGAAGACCACGCTGGTCGAGCGGCTGACCCAGCGGCTCTCCGAGAGCGGACGTGTCGCGACGGTCAAACACTGCACGCACGCGCCGGACGTCGACACCGCCGGGAAGGACACGGCCCGCCACCGCGACGCTGGGGCGGCCGAGACGGTTGCGCTCACCGACGATGGCGAGTGGTACGCGACGGGCCAGTCGCGGACGCTGGAGGAGACGCTGGACGCCCTTGCGCCCGACTACGACTACGCGCTCGTCGAGGGGTACTCGGACGCGAGCATCCCGAAGGTCGTCCTCGGCGACCGCGAGGTCGCCGACCCCGTCGTCCATCGCGCGCCCCACGGCGCGGACGCTGCCCTCGATGAAATCATCACCGCGATGGAGGAGCGGGACCCGTACATCACGCTGGAAACGCTCGTGGCGGAGGTAAAGCGGGACCCGGACGAGGTCTACTCCGGCGCAATCGCGACTTTCACCGGGCGCGTCCGCGCACAGGAGGGGCCGGAGGACCCGCCGACGGAACTGCTGGAGTTCGAGCGCTACGACGAGGTCGCCGCGGAAAAAATGGCTGCGCTCCGGCGGGACCTCGAAGCCCGCGATGGCGTCTACGCGGTCCGCTTGCACCACAAGACCGGCGTGGTCGAGGCCGGCGAGGACATCGTTTTCGTCGTTATTCTGGCCGGTCACCGGGGCGAGGCGTTCCGTGCAGTCGAAGACGGAATCAACCGTCTGAAAGAGGAGGTCCCGCTGTTCAAGAAAGAGGTCACTGTCGACGAGGAGTTCTGGGCCCACGAGCGGTCCTAGTACTCGTTTCCGACACCGGCCGCTATCGCCACGGCGTCGCCCGGAGCGCGTGGACTATCAGTAGCGTCCCGAGCGCGACGCTGAGCAGGACCACTGCCACGGGGAGTGCCGCGTCCAGCCCGTCCGAGATGAACGAGGCCCAGATCTGGACGGGCAGCGTCCGCGGGTAGTACGCCAGCATCATCGTCGCGCCGAACTCGCCCATCGCACGGGCGAACGTCAGCACGAGGCCGGCGAGCAGGCCGGGCTTCGCGAGTGGAACCGTCACTGTGCGCATCGTTCCGACCCAGTCACGTCCGAGCGACCGTGACGCCTCTTCGAGGTGGTCGTCGATGCCATCGAAGGCGGCCTTGGCGGTGACGACGAAGAACGGCGACGCGACGAACGTCTGGGCGGCGACGACGCCAAGCAGCGACCGCGTCAGCGCCAGATCGGTGAGGCCGCCGAGCCCGTTCGGGCCGACGACGGTCAACAGCAACATCCCGCTGACGACTGGCGGGAGGACGAGCGGCAGCACGACGGCACCCATCGCGGCGGTCGCCAGCGCCCCGGTGTTCTTCGAGAGCCAGTAGGCCAGTGGGAGGCCAAACACGACGGCGAGGGTCGTACTGCCGAACGCGGCGACGAGGGAGGTGATCGCGGCGTTGATGATGTACGGCTCCGTCAGGCTGGTCAGCAGCGCCGCTGGGGAGTACGTGAGCACGAGCACCGCTACCGGAACGACGAAATACAGGAGCAACACCGCTCCCAGTACAGGGACGAGCTCGCGAACGCCGACCGTGTGGCCGGCTCTGGTTTCACCGCGTGACAGTACTCGGGACATCTCCCACTAGTCGAGGATACGTCTGGCGGACGGTAAATCCGTGTGGTGCGAGCCAGTCACCGGACAGGACTGCCTCGAAGGCTGTACGTGTTGCTTCTTGCTCATCACGGCGGACGGCTCCGTACTCGATTGGGCTGCCAGTGATTGCCGCGCCGTTTGGCAGTGCATAGCTGGTGGACTGGTACTGTTCCGCGTGCGCGGGGTCCCCAAGGTGTATCTCTGGCGGAAACTCTCGGAAGGGGTAGTCCCGCTCGATAGCCATGCTCCGGTAGACGAACGCGGCATCGACAGCACCCGTCTCGAACTGCGCGAGCAGTTGCGTCTCCGGATAGGTCTGGTCCGGCGAGAGGACCGCGTCGCTCAGGCCCGGTTCGTCGTAGTAGCCGGCAGCCAGTTCGAGCACGAACAGTGTCCGGTAGCCGAGCGGGTCGAGCGTCGGGTCGGTTCGGCCCATGGAAACACTGCCAGTCCGGAGTGGACCGTACCACGGTTCCGCGTCGGCGACGCGTGCCCCGCCGTCAGTCTCCGGGTTGTACGCCAGCACCATCTCGTTACTGGCGACCACAGCGTGCCAAACGGTGTCCATGACTCGGTCGAACAGCGTCGGATCCGCCAGCGCGACGATGGCTGGGTCGCGCTTCCCGTCGGCGACCAGACGTGCGGCCTGAACAGAGCCGCGGGCCTCGACAGCGATTTCGACGTCTGTCTGAGTCTGGAGCGTCTCACTGGCGGCGTTCTGCAAACTCCCCGCGACTAGGATGTCAACCCGGTCCTGACCGAACGCCCCACAGCCTGCCGTCACAGCGATACCACTCCCCAGCGCTGTGAGTACTGCGCGGCGGGTCCGGCAGGCCATTGTTCGTCTATTCCCCGTTCGCGTACATCGGTGTTGGGGTCGGTCCCAGTATTGACAGGGTCTCTTTACCGCGACCGCTCACCGCAGATTTATAATCCAGTAGTATAACCTAGTGATTATGACGCAGCTAGCAGCGGCCCGGAACGGGACTATCACCGACGAGATGGAGCGAATCGCCGAGCGCGAGAGCGTCGACCCCGAATTCGTCCGGCAGCAAGTCGGCGACGGACAGGCGGTGATTCCTGCAAACGTCGGCCACGACTCACTCGACCCGATGATTATCGGCCGGGAGTTTGCGACAAAGGTCAACGCAAACATCGGCAACAGCGAGGAGACAAGCGATATCGAGGGCGAACTGGAGAAGCTCCACACCGCCGTCCACTACGGCGCGGACACGGTGATGGACCTCTCGACGGGGAGTAATCTCGACGAGATCCGGTCAGCCAACGTCGAGCATTCGCCGGTCCCCATTGGAACAGTTCCCATCTACGAGGCGGTCAAGCGCGCCGGTGACGCGAGCGAGATCACCCACGAACTGCTGCTGGACGTCATCGAGAAGCAGGCGAAACAGGGCGTCGACTACATGACAATTCACGCCGGCGTCCGGATGGAACACCTGCCGCTGACTGACGGCCGGAAGACGGGTATCGTCTCCCGCGGCGGTTCTATCCTCGCCCAGTGGATGGAGGAAAACGGGATGGAAAACCCACTGTACACGAAATTCGAGGCCATTTGTGAGATATTCCGCGAGTACGACGTGACCTTTAGCCTCGGCGACGGCCTCCGTCCGGGCTGTCTCGCTGATGCCGGCGACGACGCGCAGTTCGCCGAACTGGACACGCTCGGAGAACTCACGCGAACCGCTCAGGACCACGACGTACAGGTGATGGTCGAAGGACCGGGCCATGTTCCGATGGATCAGGTCGCCGAGCAAGTCGAACGCCAGCAAGCGGTCTGTGACGGCGCGCCGTTCTACGTCCTCGGCCCGCTCGTGACCGACGTTGCGCCGGGCTATGACCATATCACGAGCGCCATCGGTGCGACGGAGGCAGGGCGTGCCGGTGCGGCGATGCTCTGCTACGTGACTCCGAAGGAACATCTGGGCCTCCCGGAGAAATCCGACGTGCGGGACGGACTCGCAGCCTACCGAATCGCGGCCCACGCTGCCGACGTGGCAAACGGGCGTGAGGGCGCACGGGACTGGGACGACGCCCTCTCGGAAGCCCGGTATGCCTTCGACTGGCGCGAGCAGTTCGATCTGGCGCTGGACCCCGACCGCGCCCGCGAGTACCACGATCAGACGCTCCCCGGCGACAACTACAAGGAGGCACGCTTTTGCTCGATGTGTGGCGCTGAGTTCTGTTCGATGCGCATCGATCAGGACGCACGCGAAGATGGTGACATGGACACAATCGAGGCCGACGCTGACGACCGGACTGCCCTCGAAGACTCGTCGGCGGCGGAAGTAAACCGGCCGCCCGTCGGAACTCACGACGAGGCTGATATCCCCGGCCCTGACGCCGATACCGAATCTGGAACAGGAGGGCGTGCCGACGATTAGCACGGCGATAGTTCTTTATAATCGGTGTTCGTCTATTGAAACGATGTCAAAGAAAGTCATCGCCCTCGTTGCGGTCATGGCGCTTGCCCTCGTGTACGTCGTCAAGCGGTAAAGCTGCGTGAATCGGCTGTATCGCCCGCTGAATCTACTACCGGCCGCCCTTCCCACTGGTCCTCAACGACATTGTATTGGGTTGGGTCTCATGATAGCCGGTAGTATTCTCTCGGCTTCTGCACTGTCAGCGGCAGCGCCGTCGCTTTCCGAACCCTTACCCGGCGAACCGCCGTACCAGCGTGTATGTACGGCGTCGTCACCCGTAACGAGGAGGAGACGGAGTGGTCCGAGTTCGACCGGGCGTTCTACGAGGTCAAGGACGTGACCGGCCGCGCTGTCGAACCGATTGCCGGCGCGGTGAACATGGTGTCCTGTTTCGGCGACAACGCGGTCGAGAGCGAGGAAGAACTGCTCGCGTTCGACGACGAGGGGACGCCGGCGACACGAAACCAGCCGTACTTCGACTGGACGTACGTCTGCCCGACTCACGACCGCTACCGCGAGGGCCTGCTCGACATCATCGAGGAGGCGGCCGCGGTCAACGAGGACGTTCGCCTCGACGATATCGGGTTCCCCCGGGACGAGTACTGCCACTGCGACCGGTGCGAGCAGCGCTTCGCCGACAGCGAGTTCGAGGACTGGTCGGCTTGGCGCACGAACGTCATCACGGAGTTCGTCGCTGAAGCACGCGAGCGCGTGCCCGGTGAGATGTACCTCACGCTGTATCCAGACCCCTACCCCGGCCACCTCGAAGCCCGCTCGGGCGTCGCCGTCGACGAAATTTCCGAGTACGTCGACGAGTTCGTCGTCCCCATCTACGACATGGCCTACTCGACGACGTACTGGCTAGAGATTCTGGCGAAAGGCTGGCAAGATCGACTCTCGACCCCGTTCAGCATCGAACTGTACGCCGTCGACGTGGACGTCGACGACCTCTCGAAGGCCGTCGAGGTAGCCGATGAGTACGCCGAGACCGTGCTGTTCGGTTACGACGCGAGCAACGCCCGTGCGACCATCCGGCGGATGAACGCCGACGCTCGCGAGGGGCAGTCGTTCGGGCCGGAGTAACGCACTCAAGTCCGGCGGATCACGCCCCGCTGCCGAACCGCTGTCCGCGCCACTGCAGAATCTCCTCGCGGTCGCGCGTATCGGTCGGTAGCTCGTCGAACCACCGGGCTTCGCTGATTTCGTGGTCCGGGTCGTTGACGGCGATGTCGGTCGTCTCCGCTCGGGCCTCGTACACCGGCAGCACTCCCCATGCCATGTTGCCGTCGCAGTAGAACTCGACCCGTCCGAGCATCCCCAGCCCATCGATGGTCGCTTCGATGCCACTCTCCTCCCCAAGTTCTCGGAGTGCGGCCTCCTGAAACGATTCGCTGGCGTCGAGCTCGCCGCCGGGGAGCACCCACATATCGACGCCTTCGTGGCGGACGAGCAGGAGTTCACCGGTGGGTCGGTAGGCGAGTGTGTGCGCGCCGTATGGCGCGCCGTGGTCCCGGGCGACAGTCGCCACGTCCCGAAACCGATTTCGCGGGACATTTCGATGGCGCGTGAACTCGACGTAGCCGCTGTGTTGCTCCCGGAGGTCGTGATACGTCTGCTCGGCGGTCTGGCACGCGCCGTCGGCGAGAAACCACAGGTCGTCGACGCTCGTCATCTGTTCGAACGCTGTGTGAGCGCCCGCCGTGAGGGCGACGAGTATCCGGGGACCCCTGCCGTGCTGCTCATGGCAAGCCGTTGGCGCGAGGTGCCTATAAGCCTTCGACACCGAATCAGTCCCTTTTTGACGAGCCACCGAGTACCGCTCGGTATGGCATTCGAAGAGGACGACAGCGTTATTCTCCACGACGAGCACAGCGACTACGACGGCGAGGAAGGCACAATCACACAGGTCGTCGAAACGATGTTCGGCGACGCCAACTACACGGTTTCCTTCGAGGACGGACAGGAACAGGGCGTCCCCGAGGACAACCTCGAAGCCGCCGAGGACGAGTAGGGCCTCGATGTCGTCGGTTCCGTTCCACTACGTCGACCTCCGGACATTCTGCTACGCGACAGAGGACGACAAGCGTGTCGAGCAAGCGCTCCGGACGTTCCTTCCCGAGGACTACCCTATCGAGCGCGCACAGAGTGAGGGGCACTACGGCGACCGGATCATTGTCTTCTCGGCCCGTGTCGAGAACGCGGACGACGTCCGCCATGTGCTCACGCAGGTCGCGTCAGCGCCGGATATCGACGCGGTGCGTGCGGAACTGGACGACCGGGTCGACGACAACTGTTCGTTTTTCCTCACCTTCGACAAACAGACCGCGTTCGGCGGGAGCGTGGAACGCGGCGACGGCATCACGCTCCGGGCGAAAGTCGAAGCCTATCCCGCAAAGCGGGAGAAGGCTGTCGAGAACGCCCGCGAACTCTTAGAGGAGTTGTGATGTACGAGGCCGTCTACGCCCACCCCGACGGCGACAGCACCGTCGCCCGGCACGCGCTGACGGCCGCCGACGCTGGCTACGACGGCATCGTCGTCAGGAACCACGGCGACGAACAGGCGGACTACGACGCCGACGCCATCAGCGACGCCTACGAGGTTGATGTCGCGGCCGGCATCGAGGTCCGGGCGAACGACCCCTCACGGGCCAGCGGCTTCGTCGGGAACTACCGCAGCGACCGAACGGTCATCGTCGTCCACGGCGGTGACCGCCGCATCAACCGGTTCGCTGTCGAGCAACCGACGGTCGACGTGCTCGCCCACCCGATGCGTGATGACGGCGATTTCAACCACGTGCTGGCGAATGCGGCGGCCGACAACGGCGTCCGCGTCGAGTTCGATTTCGGCCCGGTGCTTCGCGAGTCCGGCGGGAGCCGCGTCCGGGCCATCAAGGAACTCCGGAAGCTACGGGAACTGGTCGAGAACGCTGGAGCCCCCTTTGTCGTCTCGGCCTCGCCGAGCAACCATCTCCAGATTCGCACGCCACGGGAGCTCGTCGCTGTCGGGGAGACTATCGGCTTCGACGCCGACACCGTCCGCGAGGGGCTGGCAGAGTGGGGACGAGTCGTAGAGCGCAACCGCGAACGCCAGAGCGACGCCGTCATCGAGCCGGGCGTTCGGTTGGAAGATGACGACGAAGACCCTGAGTAGCGAGAACAGGGCTGTTACAGCACACAGAACCGACATTAGCGTGTGGCTTGACAAAGTGTGTGCAACGATTTAGTTTGTTCTGTAGTGAACTGACTGGTCGATAGACCTGCGTATTCATCACCCCCCAGTATTTATATCTGGATAGCCCATACGTGCCTTTCAGCAGCATGTACCCCATTCTACAAATTGGGTTTGAAGGGTCTGGAAGCCCGGTCGACTTCCTTCTGGCCGTGGTAATCTGGGTCGGTGTTTTCGTCGTCGTCCTCATTCTCGGCAAGTTAGTTAATTCCCTTGTTTGATTTGAATATTATTGACATCTGGTAAAGGTGGGTTGATAGATTCCACCTCTGTACTTATCAGTGATACCAGAAACTGCCAGTAGTCACACCACACCGCTCATTGTCCTTCGCGCCAACGACCATGCATGAAACACCTCCCGAAGCATCTCCGGCCTCGGTGGCGCTATCTCGCCGTCGGTATCGAGACGTGGCCAACCGCGTCACTCGACCGTCGGGCGTTCCAGCGGGCGGTGTGGTACGCCGCCCAGAATCTACTGGGCGACACCGGCAGCGCCGAAACGGATATGACCGTCCTCCAGTTCCACGACGGCGACGGCACGGCCGAGGCTATCGTCCGGACCAGACGCGGCAAGACGGACGCGGCGCGGGCCGCGCTGGCCTGCGTTGACAGCATTGACGACGACGAGGTTCGGGTCCGTGTCCGGGGGATTAGCGGCACGGTGCGCGCCTGTGAAGAAAAGTATATACGCGGGCCGCCGGAAGCCACTGAACAGAGACACGTCGTGTTCGAGAACGCAGACCGGAGCGCTACTGTTCGGCCTCCGCGCTACGATGTCGAAGCGGCCTCCGACGGTGCGTTCGTCGGCGCGACAGCACTCGATTTCCGATAACTATGCAGGGACAAAACCAACAGCAGGCCTACGACCGCGGGATCACTATCTTCTCGCCGGACGGACGCCTTTACCAGGTCGAGTACGCCCGCGAAGCGGTCAAACGCGGCACAGCAAGCATCGGCGTCAGAACGAGCGACGGCGTCGTTCTCGCCGTGGACAAGCGCATCCGGTCGCCGCTGATGGAGCGCTCCTCAGTCGAGAAAATTCACAAGGCCGACGACCACATCGGTATCGCCTCGGCCGGCCACGTCGCCGACGCCCGACAGCTCATCGACTTCGCCCGCCGACAGGCGCAGGTGAACCAACTGCGCTACGGCGAGCCGGTCGGCGTCGAGACCCTCACCAAGGAAATCACCGACTACATCCAGCAGTACACGCAGGTCGGCGGCGCACGCCCGTTCGGCGTCGCGCTCATCATCGGCGGCATCGTCAACGGCGAGCCGCGCCTGTTCGAGACCGACCCCTCCGGGACGCCCTACGAGTGGAAGGCCCTCGCTGTCGGGGCCGACCGCGGCGATATCCGGGACTACCTCGAAGAGCACTACGACGAGGGGATGGACCTCGACGAGGGCGTCGACCTCGCACTGGCCGCCCTCGCGTCGGTCAACGAGGACGGACTGACGCCGGAAGGCATCGGCGTCGCCACGGTCGACGTCGAAACCGAGACCTTTGGCCAGCTGACCGACGAGGAGAAGGAAGCCCACCTCGCGGAGGCCGACTTGCTCGACACCGGCGAAGACGAGGTCGAGGAAGACGAGGACGACGAAGACACCGAAGAAGAGTAACCCTTCCGACGACCCTCGCGGGCGACTCGACTCTTTTCGATTCGACCACGCAGTAAGGCCTTTAACTGGTCCACTGCTACCGACGGGTATGATATCGCTTGACGAGGCGGTGACGGCGCGCCTCGAATCTCACGGCCAACGGTTCGAGGTACTGGTGGATCCGGACGCTGCGCTAGCGATAAAACGTGATGACTTCGATGGCGACCTCGAGGACGTTATCGCTGCGGAGGACGTGTTTGAGGACGCCTCGCGGGGGGACCGACCACCCGAGAATATGCTCACAGAGGTGTTTGACACGACTGATCCGATGACCATCATCCCCGAAGTCATCAAGCAAGGGGAGATTCAGATCACGGCCGACCAGCGCCGCGAGATGCAGGAGCAAAAGCACAAACAGCTCATCCAGCGGATCACGCGCAACGCGGTCAACCCACAGATGGATGACGCGCCACATCCGCCCGAACGCATCGAATCGGCCCTCGAAGAGACGGATTTCAGGGTCGATCCGATGGAGCCTGTCGAGGCGCAAGTCGACGACGCGCTTGATGCGCTCCGGCCGGTTATCCCCATCCGGTTCGACGAGGTCACCGTCGCGGTGCAGGTCCCCGCGGACTACGCCGGGAGCGCGCAGGCACAGATACGACAGTTCGGCGACCTCGAACGCGAGGAGTGGCAGTCCGACGGCTCGTGGGTCGGCGTTATGACGTTCCCGGCCGGCCTCCAGAACGACTTTTATGACGTTGTAAACGAACACACCAGCGGCCACGCGGAAACCCAGATAATCAAAGACGAAGACGACATCAGTACACGCGGCTGACGCCGCGGCGTCGCGTTACCCCTTCTTGAACCCGACTAGGAAGCCGGCAGTGAAGCCAGCACTGACCGGTAGCGCCGAAAGCAGCGACATAACCCACGACGGCGGTTGCGTCGCCGCCGCGTTCCCGGCGGTGCCAGTCGCGTTCTGCGCGGCCCCGCCTATTGCGTCCCAGTTCACCTGCAGGATGCCGCGTGTCTCAAGGAATTTGAACAGTGCCAACTCGATGCCGACGATGACGGCAATGAGCTTTGCGACCTTCTTCGCGGCGAACCCGATGATTCCGCCGATAAGGCCGCCGCCACCGAATTCGAGGCCCATCTGCTGGAGGCCCAACCCATTTAGTTGGAGTACGAAATCACCCATACCGCGTACCTGACCGCCTGCTTTTAAATCCTTTGTGCTCCGCTTGACGCTTTCCCTTTTATACACCGCTTCTGCCACAGGGACGGGGCACCGTTCCCTCCCGGGTGTCCCAAAGAATTCAGGGGAATATTTTTCACACGATGCTATTTCTTTACTCATATCCAAAGATTTGTATGCTACCGACGAATCTTACTTACTGTTAAGATGGCAGAAACACCGAATTCCGATACCAGCGGCGCCGCAGGCAGACGTTCAAAGCGACCGAAATCGAATCAGGACTGGTGGCCAAACAAGCTGAACTTGGATATTCTCGACCAGAACGCGCGGGACGTCGGTCCGATGGAAGCCGACTTCGATTACGCGGAGGAGTTCCAGAAGCTCGATCTCGAAGCGGTGAAGTCGGACCTCGAAGAGCTGATGACGTCATCGCAGGACTGGTGGCCGGCCGACTACGGCCACTACGGCCCGCTGTTCATCCGCATGGCTTGGCACAGCGCCGGGACGTACCGGACCGCCGACGGTCGCGGCGGCGCAGCTGGCGGTCGACAGCGCTTTGCACCGATCAATAGCTGGCCCGATAACGCGAACCTCGACAAGGCACGACGGCTGCTCCTGCCGATCAAGCAGAAGTACGGCCGCAAGATCTCTTGGGCCGACCTGATGATTCTCGCAGGGAACGTCGCCATCGAGTCGATGGGATTCAAGACGTTCGGCTACGCCGGTGGCCGCGAGGACGCTTTCGAGGAGGATAAGGCTGTCAACTGGGGGCCGGAAGACGAAATGGACACCCAGGAGCGCTTCGACGAGCCCGGCGAAATCGAAGAAGGGCTCGGTGCCTCCGTGATGGGCCTCATCTACGTGAACCCGGAAGGGCCGGACGGCAACCCGGACCCGGAGGCGTCGGCGAAGAACATCCGGCAGACGTTCGACCGCATGGCGATGAACGACAAGGAGACGGCCGCTCTCATCGCTGGCGGACACACCTTCGGGAAAGTCCACGGTGCTGACGACCCCGACGAAAACCTCGGTCCCGAGCCGGAAGCCGCCCCTATCGAGCAGCAGGGCCTCGGCTGGCAGAACAAGAACGGGAACAGCAAAGGCGGCGAGATGATTACGAGCGGTATCGAAGGCCCGTGGACCCAGTCGCCGACCGAGTGGGACATGGGGTATATCAACAATCTGCTCGACTACGAATGGGAGCCAGAGAAGGGCCCCGGCGGCGCGTGGCAGTGGGCACCCACGAGCGAGGAGCTGAAAAACAGCGTGCCGGACGCACACGACTCATCGGAGACGCAAACGCCGATGATGCTCACGACGGACATCGCTCTGAAGCGCGATCCGGACTACCGAGAGGTCATGGAAACCTTCCAAGAGAACCCGATGGAGTTCGGGATGAACTTCGCGAAGGCGTGGTACAAGCTGACCCACCGCGACATGGGGCCGCCGGAGCGGTTCCTCGGTCCGGAGGTTCCCGACGAGGAGATGATCTGGCAGGACCCGCTTCCGGACGCCGACTACGACCTGATCGGGGACGCGGAGATCGCCGAACTCAAGGAAGAAATTCTCGACTCGGATCTCTCCGTCACCCAGCTCGTCAAGACTGCGTGGGCGTCGGCATCGACCTACCGCGACAGCGACAAGCGCGGCGGCGCAAACGGCGCTCGCCTCCGACTCGAACCCCAGAAGAACTGGGAGGTCAACGAGCCGGAGCAACTGGAGACGGTTCTGGGGACACTCGAAACCATTCAGGCGGAGTTCAACGACTCGCGTTCCGACGGGACGCAGGTCTCGCTTGCCGACCTGATCGTGCTGGGCGGCAACGCGGCCGTCGAGCAGGCGGCAGCGAACGCCGGCTACGACGTCGAGATTCCGTTCGAACCCGGGCGCGTGGATGCCGGGCCGGAAGACACCGACGCCGCCTCCTTCGACGCCCTCAAGCCGAAGGTCGACGGAGCCCGAAACTACATTCAGGACGATATCACGCGACCGGCGGAGGAAGTGCTGGTCGACAACGCGGACCTCCTGAACCTGACGGCGTCGGAACTGACAGCCCTGATCGGCGGGATGCGCTCGCTCGGGGCGACCCATCAGGACACCGACCTCGGCGTCTTCACTGACGAACCGGAGACGCTGACAAACGACTTCTTCGTGAACCTGCTCGACATGGGGACGGAGTGGGAGCCAGCGGCGGACGCCGAACACGTCTACAAGGGTCTCGACCGTGACACCGGCGAGGTCAAGTGGGAAGCCACACGCATCGACCTCATCTTCGGTTCGAACGACCGGCTTCGCGCAATTTCGGAAGTCTATGGCTCTGCCGACGCAGAAGAGAAGCTCGTCCACGACTTCGTCGACACGTGGAGCAAGGTCATGAAGCTCGACCGCTTCGACCTCGAATAGGCGGATTGCACGCCACCGCTTCGGTGGCTGTATCTCAAGTATCGCGCGAACGCTTCCACGTCAGCAGGCGACCGTCGCCACCTCGCAGTCTCTGCCATTTTCCCGCCCCACCGCCGGCGCACCGGATGACGGTAAGAGCCGCCCGGGGGGTTAAATAATCGGACACCGTATCTCCGTAACGAGTGACGGCGACACACACCACGGAACGAGCGGTCATCGCGAAGCGCGTCGACAGTGGCACCGCCGACACGGCGGAAATCCGGGACCTCGCTCGGGCGGCCGGCTACGATGTCGTCGGCGAGGTAACCCAGACCAGAACGGAGGACCCGGCGTACCACCTCGGCGAGGGGAAGGTGACACGGTTGAGCAACGCGGTTGCCCGCGAAGAGGCCGCTGTCGTCATCTTCGACAACCAGCTCGGCCCGTACCAGACGTACAACATCGGGAACGAACTCCCCGAGCGGGTCCGCGTCATCGACCGATTCCGGCTCATTCTCGAAATCTTCGGCCAGCGGGCCCAGACCCGGAAGGCCCAGCTACAGGTCGAACTTGCGGAGCTTCGCTACGAACTCCCGCGCGCCGAGGCAAAGGCGAGTCTGGCCAAACGCGACGAGCGCCCGGGGTTCATGGGCCTCGGCGAGTACGACGAGTCCCGCGAAGAGGACATCAAAAAGCAGATCGCCAACATCCGGGACGAACTGGAATCCATCGAGGAGACCGAGCGACACCGCCGGGAACAGCGCCGGGAGTCCGGGTTCGATCTCGTCGCTCTCGCCGGCTACACTAACGCCGGGAAGTCGACGCTCTTGCGCCGCCTCGCCGACGACCTCGACGTCGACGAGAACGACGATTTACATCCCGACTTGGACACGACGGCCGAGAGCGAGGACCGTCTGTTCACGACGCTCGGGACGACCACCCGACGCGCGGAGGTCGGCAAACGCGAGGTGCTGGTCACCGACACTGTCGGGTTCATTCAGGACCTTCCGCACTGGCTCGTCGAATCGTTCAAATCCACGCTCGGCTCGGTGTATCACGCCGATCTGGTCTTGCTCGTCGTCGACATCTCCGAATCGGTCGAGGAGATCCGGGAGAAACTGGTGACGAGCCACGACACGCTGTACGAGCGCAACGAGGCCCCCATCGTCACGGTGCTTAACAAGACCGACATGGTGGACGATGAGGAGATACGCCGGAAGAAGGATGCCCTTTCCTCGCTGGCGCCGAACCCCGTTGCCGTCAGCGCCAAACAGGGGCTCAACATCGACGATCTGGCGGACCGCATCGACCACGAACTGCCGGACTACGAGCGTGAACGGCTCGTGCTTCCGATGACCGACGACACGATGAGCCTCGTCTCGTGGATTCACGACCACGCTAGCGTCGACACGGTCGATTACGGCGACCAAGTCGTCATCGAGTTCGAGGCGCGGCCAGCCATCATTGAACAGTCCCGGTCGAAAGCCGGGGAACTGGTCGGCGCGTCAGCCTGACTGCAGGCGCTACGTGTCCGTTTCTCGCTGCCACAGTACGCTCGGTATCTCTTCTAGCAAGTCTGTCGCGACCAGTCCGTAGCCGCGGTCCTCAACGACACGGTCGCCGACTGTTCCGACAGTGTAGGCGGCGATGGCGGCCGCGTCGAGTGGGTCCTGCACGCAGGCGAGCGCGCCAGTCACACCTGCGAGCACGTCGCCGGTTCCGCCGACCGTCATCCCCGGGTTGCCCGTCCGGCCGACGCGGGTCCGCTCGCCGTCCGAGACGATGTCGTAGGGGCCTTTGACCAGCAGCGTCTGGCCGACCTCCGCTGCGAAGGACTCGATGAGGTCCGCTCGTCTCCGCCAGTCCTCGGCGGTCTCGCCGCCCATCCCTCGGAGTTCGCCCTGATGGGGCGTACAGACGAGTTCGGCGTCCGTCTCGATGTCCGGGACTACCGACAGCGCGTCGGCGTCGACGACCGCTGTCCCCTCGAAGCCGGACAGCAGGTCCCCGACCGCCTCCAAGGTCGCGTCGGCGTCGCCCAGTCCCGGTCCGACCACGAGCGTGTCGTGGTCGGCCGCCAGCTCGGCAAGGCGGTCGATGTGCGGCGGCGCGAGGTGGTCCCCGTCGAACGGTCGCAGGATAAGGTTCTCGCTGTAGGATTGGATTTCACGGGCCACGACGGCCGGGCAGGCGACCCGGACGAGGTCGGCCCCACCTCTGAGCGCAGCTTGGGCCGACAGCGCCGGTGCGCCGGTGTAAGGACCGCCGCCGACGACCAGAACCTCGCCGTTGTCGCCCTTGTGGCTCGCGGGGTCCCGTTCGAGGCGGGTGAGGTCGCCCCGCTCGACGAACAGTTCCGCTGCGTCAGGGATGCCGATGTCGGCTACGGTGACCGGTACGCCGAGGTCCGGCAGGCCGGGCTTGGTATCGTGGAACGTAATCACATGGTCGGCCTCGACTGCGCTGTCGGCCAACCCCCCGGTCTCTGCGTCGAGGCCCGATGGAACGTCCACAGAGAGGACGGTCGCGTCGCTCTCGTTCATCGTCGCTGCCGCCGTCGCCTCCGGTTCCCGCAAGTCGCCGGCGATACCTGTGCCAAGCATCGCGTCGACGATGACATCGGGAGTACCGAGGTCGAACGCTGAGGAATCTGTGACCGTCTCCGTCGGATACTCGGCATGCTGGAGCGCGTCCCAGTTCTCTCTGGCAATCGTCGTCGAGATGGCGTCCGGGCGGCCAAGCAAAACGACCCGGAGGTCGAAGTCGTCCAGAAAGCGGGCGGTGACGAGCGCGTCCCCGCCGTTGTTCCCCCGTCCGGCAACGATGGTGACCTGATCGCCGGGTTCCGAGAGGGAACGGACTGCCCGGGCGACGGCGTGGCCGGACGACTCCATCAACTGTTTGCGCGGGACGCCGAGCGCGGCGGCGTTCTCGTCGACGACACCCATTTCGGAGCCGGTGAGCATACCTGCGGGTTCGCCCGCCAGTGAAGTAATTCTACGGGACAGCGGCCTACCAGCGGACCTCGAACCCCTCGTTGTCTTCAGGGTCCTCGTACTCGACCTCGACGTCGGTCACGTCTGCACGCTCGCTCCCCTCGTGACAGAACTCGATCATCGCGTCAACGTCGGCTTCGGGCCCCTCGAACACCGCTTCGACGCGGCCGTCGTCGAGGTTACGGACCCACCCGTCGACGCCCTGTTTCTGTGCGCGTTCCCGCGTGGTCGCTCTGTAATAGACGCCCTGAACACGACCGGAGACGAACACGTGTGCTCGCGTGCGAGCCATAGCCGAAGGTTTGCCGGCGGACTCCGTTATACTGTCGCCTTCTGTCATCCGAGTCAGGTCTCGTCGCTGCCCGTTCGGAGGTAATGGAACAGATACGTCTGCGTGTAGCCAGCGTATTCGCCACCGAGCGCGGCCCGGATGGCCCGCGACGTGTCGGCGTAGTTCCCCCGCTCACACTCAGGGTAGTACTCCTCGATTGTCGTTCGAATCCATGTGTCGAGCGGGACCGCTTCGAGGTAGTCAAGCGAGAACAGCAACACGCAGTCCGCGACCTTGTCGCCGACGCCGACGAAGCGGGTGAGGGACTCTCTGGCGTCTTCGTAGTCGAGACCGACGGCCGCTTCTGGGTCAGCCTCCCCGTTCGCGACCATCTCGGCGGTGCGCTGGACGTACGGGGCACGATAGCCCAGTCCGAGGTCACGGAGGCGTTCTTCGGTCGTGTCGGCCAACGCCGTCGGCGTCGGATAGGCGTTGTAGGTCCGTCCGTCGAACTCGACCGTCTCGCCGAACGCGTCACGGAGCGCCTGCTGCATGCTGTGAATCCGGGACACACGCATCTGGGCCGAACAGATGAACGAAATGAGGGACCCAAACGGGGGATCTTGCACCAGTCGCATCCCCCAGAACGTCTCGTAGGCAGACTGGACCACGTCGTCGTCCGGTGCCGTCGTCCTGATGGCTGGGAGGTCATCATCGAGGCGAAGCAAGCGTCTGAGTTCCCGTTCGGCGTCGACTGTCGACTCCCATTCGAGCACCGCATCTCGCTGCCGGACGCGGATGACCGCTGGTGACCCGTCGTGGCGGATTGTGGTCCAGTACCACGCGTCGCCGCCGGTCGCCCCGTCACGCTGGTACATCTCGCCGTCCTCTCGGTCCCAGAGGTAGGACTGCCCGCTCTCGACAGTTGCCTGCAAGTCGATACCGCCGGCCAGCGACTCGACATCGATGACGCCCTGTTCCATTGTCTGTGTGTACGGACCCGGAGGTAATGACGTTACGAGTTCCGCTCGCAGTGCCTTGGCACGCCGAGCAGTAATCCGGGAACCGACGCTCTCTCAGAGCACTGTGTCTCGTCGTCGTGATGCTTTGTAGCGCTTACCTGTGTCCTGCTCGATTGGATGTTCCGTCTCTCTGCACCACGATATACGAGGAGGATGATAAGCACTCTCTCAGGGCTAACCTTCATTATATTGGAAAACAAACATACTAGCATGAATTGCCGAGTTGTCGTTGAGGCTGCAGTCCCAGTGTACGACGTAGCATCCGCAGACGAGGCAGTTCGCATTGCCATCTCGAAGACGGGGGAAATGCTGAACCCCGACCTCAATTACGTCGAGATTAACATGGGAGATCGGCACTGTCCGCACTGCGGTGAGACCCTAGAGCCGGCTTTTCTCGCAGCCGACGAGAGTCTCGTCGCGCTCGAACTAGAGATGACAGTGTTCAACGTCGAGCGGGACGAACACGCCGCGCGGATCGCCCGTAAGGAAATCGGGCAACGCCTTGAGAACATCCCGCTCGATGTGCTCGAAATCGAGGAGATTCCGGAGGAGTCCGACGAGACGACAGAAGATGAGTCCTCGTCAACGGAGTCGGCAGCCGAGGCCGACGACTTGTCGTCGGACCAGTCTGCGGATGAATCCGATGACGTGTTACCCGAGTTCGAGGAGTTAATCGACGAGTAAACACACTCCCGAGCGGCGGAAGTCTGTCTGTATACCTCTCTTATCTGTCAGGTTAATCACGTCTGTCTGACGAGCAGTACACCACCACTAATGGCATTACTCGTTGGGAGAACTGCGTAGAAGCTACGGAGAACCGTTAGTCCGCGGCGGCAGAAACAGGCTCTTTGGTTTCGTCAGCCATCTCAGAAGCAATACCGTCAGCAATCGCAAAGACAGCGGCCTTGTGGTCTGTTTTCGACTTGTGAATCGATGTCGGCTTGACACCAAGTTCCTCGTATTCGTCGTGGTCCACTTCTGTCCCGGATTCGGCTTCGTAGTGGTTCTGTACCTGTGCAAGCAGGCCGTGAAGGTGGATGAGCTCCTGCTTTTTCATATTCAACCCAAGGTAACAACTCGAAGGTTATAGTACTACTCTGATGAAGGTTAACACACGCCTCTACTAGTAATACGTAATAGTTTATGTATAATTCCCCGCGCGGCGTATATTGTGTATATTTTGCGCTAAATTTTACTATTTCTCCAAAGCCCCCGTCTAGTGCTAGCAGGGATCTATCTCTCGATATTAGGTTACGCCGAGTCAAACACGGTCGACGCACACTCATTGCCGGCTTCTGCGACTGTCACCCAGAATTATGGACTGTCTACCCCTACTCTCGGTATGGACCAAGCGCCCCTCTCATCGGAAACCGAGATCGGCCGGGTGGCACTGACTGTTGCTGACTTACCACCGGCTGTCGATTTCTACCGTGATGTTGTCGGTCTCCATGTTCTGGACTCAGGCGATGATCGAGTGATCCTCGGTACGGGTGGTCAGGAGCTTCTGGTTCTGAACTATCAGCCAGACGCACCGGCGAGGGATGCTTCAGAGACCGGGCTGTATCACGTCGCGTTTCGCGTCCCCTCACGAGCGGCGCTGGGTGACGCACTCCAGCGTATCAACTCTAAGTGGACACTCGCTGGCGCTTCGGATCACGGCGTCAGCGAGGCGCTGTATCTGTCGGACCCGGCCGGTAACGGCGTCGAAATTTATCGTGACTTCCCCCGGGCGTCGTGGGAGGAGACGCCGTCGGGTCACGTCGAAATGGTGACGGACCCTCTCGATACGCAGGCAGTCGCGGCTGCTGGTGCTGGTAAACAGTCGCTACCCGCTGGGTCCGACGTAGGACACGTCCATCTGGAAGTCTCGTCAGTGGAGAGGGCCAAGTCGTTCTACGCCGACGCACTCGGATTGCGGGTCAGGGCTACGTACGACGGTGCCGTGTTTCTGGCGGCTGGTGACTACCACCACCATATCGGAGTCAACGTCTGGCAGCAGCGGTCCAAGCCCCACGTCGGACAAGGACTGGCGTGGTTCGAGATTCGACTCCCTGACGAAGCAACCCTCGATGCGGTGTGCAAGCGACTCCGTCGGTCTGACTACGCTGTCTCCGAAACTGATACCGGTCTCACAGTGCGCGACAGCGACGACATCGAACTCCGCTTGCGGCCCTGAACACGGAATATTTCGACCGATTGACCGATGTTCCCAGTCAAGTGTCTTCGCGCGCTATCTGTACTATGTACACGACACGGTGGGTAGCTTCCGAAGTCGGCCAACCGGGAACAGAAACCGATTGCACAGGCGCGACAGGACCCAGCCACCAATCGGGAGGCGAACGATGAGCGGCCCCCATCAGGACCAGCAGCGCGCGATCGCGGGAACCGCGCTCTCGGAGGCGAGTGCAGCGGCGGTGCTGGTCCACGGCCGGGGTGCGACTGCCCGGAGCATCATCCAGATGGGGGCGGAGTTCCAGCAGGACGGGCTGGCACTGCTTGCCCCGCAGGCCGCGCGCAACACATGGTATCCCAACTCCTTCCTCTCGCCGGTCGAGCAGAACGAACCCGGCCGGACATCGGGACTGCAGGCTATCGAGGACGCCGTCACCGAGGCCAACGAAGCCGGGATTCCGACCGACCGCGTGCTCGTTCTGGGCTTCTCCCAAGGGGCCTGTCTCGCGAGTGAGTTCGTCGCCCGCAATCCACACCGCTACGGCGGTCTCGTGGCCCTCAGTGGCGGCCTCATCGGCGAGGCTATCGACGAAAGCGAGTACGAGGGCGACATCGAGGAAACACCGGTGTTTCTGGGCTGCAGCGATGTCGACCCGCATATCCCCGAAGAGCGCGTACACGTCACGGCTTCGGTCTTCGAGCAACTGAACGGGGACGTGGAGGAACGAATCTACGAGGGGATGGGGCACGGCGTGAACGAGGACGAACTGGAGTACGTCTCGTCGCTGGTCGCCACCCTCGTCAATTAGGCGACTCGACAGGGTAGCCTGTGCACCGAAATCCCCTCGATGAGTGTCCGAACAGGGAGTTACCGCCGCCTCACCGCGAGACTTAGTAATTGGAATGGTTACACATGGCATGGACCTTTCCCGCCGCCGGCTTCTCGCGACGGTTGGTGCCGGTGTGATACTCGGCGGTGCAGGCTGCGCGGGAGATGACGGTTCACATTCTGGGTCAACTGCGGCAGCCGGGTCCGATGTCGGCACTGAGACGCCACCGGCAGCCACTGCCCAAAGCGACGGACCGAAGCCCCCGATAGCTGATAGCCGTCTGCATCTGGACTACGAACTCGGGATGCTCGAAGAGAACGTCGTCAGCGGCGGCGTCCCCAAAGACGGCATTCCGGCTATCGACGACCCGACGTTCGCTGACACACCTCCAGAAATACTGGCTCCGGACGACCCAGTATTCGGCGTGGTCCGCGACGGGGCGGCGAAAGCCTATCCACAGTACATTCTCGTCCATCATGAAATCGTGAACGACACCATCGCCGGCGACTCTATCGCTGTGACATACTGTCCGCTGACGGGCACCGCTCAGGGGTTCGAGCGTGGATCGGTGGAGTTCGGTGTCTCCGGTCGACTGGTGAATTCGAACTTGACGATGTACGACCGGGGCACCGATAGTTGGTGGCCACAGATGTTGGCGACGGCAATTAGGGGCCCACTAACTGGCGAATCGTTGCGAGAATTTCGGGTCTTTTGGACGACATGGAGCCGCTGGTCCAGTGCCTACCCAGAGACGAATGTGCTCACCGAAGACACGGGCTTCTCGCGTCGCTACGGCGTTGATCCCTACGGCCAGTATAACGAGAAGCGCGGCTACTATTCGAGTACGCGGACGCTGTTTGAACCCCTGCAAGGCGACGGTCGCGCTCACCCGAAGGCCGTCGTCGTCGGAACTCGGACGGAAAGCGGGGCGCTTGCATTCGATAAGGAAACGCTGCTGAGCCACCGCGTGCTGACCGGTCGAATTGACGATACACCGTATGTCGCCGTCGCTGATACCGACTTAGCGACCGGCTACGTGTACGCGAACCCGGAGTCAACGACGGTCGAGGCGTCGGCCGACGGCTATACGGTTGACGGGACGGTATATGATGCCGATTTGCTCCCGCTGGACCGTTCGCTGTCCTTCGACGCGATGTGGTTCGCTTGGGCCGGCTTCTATCCGGAGGGAGGATATGTCAACTGACAGTCCGACCGGCAGGGCAGGCGTGGCTGCCAGCATCCACCGCTTGTTTCGGAACACTGTGGGTGCGGTCAGCGGGGCGCTCACCCGCCGCGACGGACAGGCGATCTTGGTTCTGTCGGGACTCGCGTACTTCCTGCTGTATCTCGCTGGGCTCAGACATCTCGGCCTCGGCCCATCGGCCTACGAGGTTTCTGTTGTCAGTAACCCGTTTACCCGTGCGTTCCGGCAGGTCGGGCCGTTTCAGTGGGAACCGATTGGCTTAGTCGTTGTCGGCCCGGTTGAACTGCTCGTCTCACCGCTGAACATGCTACTCGGTGGTGTTCTGGCGCTGTTGATCGGACTCAACCTTGCCGTTTCTGTCGTCGCATGGCGTGGTCCGACGGCCTGCCGCCTCGGTCCGGGAGCCGGGGTCGCGTCGGGACTGCCGGGACTACTCTCCGGGTTCGCCTGCTGTGGGCCCACTATCCTACTCGTTGTCGGCGTTCAGGCAAGCGCTGGACTGCTCTTGGTGTTCCAGTGGCTCCTCCCTCTAAGTGTCGTCGCACTGCTCGGAACCCTTCTCTGGGTCGGTAGTCGAGTCGAGCCAGCGTGACTGGCATCATAAATAGTGCCTACTACTGGGGACGGATAGTAGCTAGAGACTACCGGGTCAGATAGTGGCTGGAACTTTTTTCCCTCGATCTGAGGGAAACATATAACTACTCCGTACGACCCATCTACCAGTATGACCGCTACTGTCGTGAGCGAGGTCAACCGACCCTACGTGCCGACGGGCGGGGCGAAACTGACCGCTGAGATCGAAGTCGAGCCCGGACGGCTGGAGGAATCACCCACGCGACAGATTGCCCTCTGCATCGACGCCAGTGGGTCGATGGCCGGCGACGACATCGAGCAGGCCCGCGCTGGCGCTGAATGGGTGTTCGGACTCCTCGACGAGGACGATTACATCTCGATCATCGCCTTCGACAACGAGGTCACGACGGTACTTGCGCCGACGCGGTGGGGAACCATTTCACGCGAAACGGCAGTGAACGCGGTCGCTGACATCTCCGCCGGTGGGGGCACTGACATGTACAGTGGCCTGCTGGAAGCGAAGGCATCCCTGCAGGATTTACCGACCGACGACAACACTGCTCGGCGGGTCCTGCTCCTCTCTGACGGGAAGGACAACTCTCACGACCCGGAAGCGTTCGGGACGCTAGCACGCGAAATCGACACCGAGGGGATCAGAATCAAGGCAGCCGGCATCGGGAGCGACTACCGCGAGGAGACGATCCGGACGCTCGGTACCGTTGCCCGCGGCGAGTGGACACATCTGGACGCCGCCGGTGACATCGAGTCGTTCTTCGGCGACGCAGTCGAGGAGGCCGGGACCGTTGTCGCTCCCGACGCCCGTCTCGAACTTGACGTGGCCGACGGCGTCGAGGTGAGCGAAGTGTACCGCTCGCTCCCACAGACGCAGTCCGTGGATCCCAACTGGGAGGACAACACGGCCGTCGTGCCGCTGCCCGACCTGCTCGACCGGGAGACCCAGCGGGTCGTGCTGAAGATACACGCACCGCCCAATGACCCCCAAGACGCTGTGTCTCTGGCGGATGTCTCGCTGTCTGCCGGCGGCGAGACGACGCGGGAATCAATCACCGTCGACTACACCGACGATGAGGCGAAACTGGCCGAACACAACGAACAGGTCGACGTGGACCACCGGCAGACCGTTATCAAGACGGAACTCGGCAAGGGCAATGTCGCCGAAGCACAGACGCAACTGGAGCGAATGACGCGTATCCACGGCGAGGACACCGAGGCTGTCCAGACAGCAGAGCGGGAGACGCGTATCGTGATGGAGGGTGGGCGCAAGGAGCAGAACAAGGCGACGAAAATCGTCACTGACGAGGGAATCCAGAAGTGACCGTCCCAACCTGCAGTGTCGGCAGGGCCGCTACTGGCCGGAGAAACGGGTGATTCATGAACTGGGAACCTGAGAGCGGTGATGTCATCGCCGGCCAGTACGAACTCGAAGAGTTCCTCGGTAAGGGGGGATTCGCGAAGGCGTTCCGCGCACGGGACACCGAGACGGGTGAGGCGGTCGCCGTCAAATACCCGAACTACACTGAGTCCCAGAACGACCCCGATATCATCGAAGAGTACTTCAAAAAGGAGGTCGGCTCGCTGGAGCGAATCCGCCGGGCTGGTGGCCACGAGAACGTGATGGACTACTACGATCAGGTCACGGAACGTGACGTTCCGTTTCTGGTCGTCCAGCTCATCGTCGACGGGATCGAGCTCGACGAGGTCATCGACCAGCACGGGCCAATCGACGACAGTGAGCAGGTCCGCCAGATCGGCATCGACCTCTGTGACGCGATGGGCTTCCTCCACGAGAACGAGATCGTCTACCGGGACCTGAAACCGGAGAACGTGATGCTCACACCCGATATCACGCCCACACTCATCGATTTCAACACGGCAACGGGCTTCGATGCCACCGAGGATCCGTCCTCCGGGAACACCGGGACGACGATTCTGGGGCCGTTCAAGCCCCGCGAAGTCGCCGAAGCTAGCCGAACCGACGTTCGGCAGGGACCGTGGTCGGACGTGTACTCTATCGGGAAGATACTCCTGTTCCTGCTCAAGGGGAGCGTCCCGAAGAAAGACGGCGTGAATCCACAGGCGTTCGGGGCCGATTGCGACGATTATCTGGCTGAAATCGTCGAACGGGCCACGCAGTCGCATTACCGCGACCGATACCGGAACGCGACGGTCCTCAAGGAGGTACTTGAGCGGCGTGATCCAACGCCGCCCGCGACGGCGTCAGTGACGTACATTCAGGCGGACAGGCAGTTCACCGTCGAACCGGGCGATACTATCGGGCGACAGGGCGCGAGCGGTCCCCCAGCATCGATAACCATCGAAGACCCACAGGGTGAGTACATCTCGTCGGTGCAAGTACAGTTCGACATCGAGGACGGCGAGTGGTCTCTCCACGACCGGAGTCTCAACGGGACGTTCGTCCAGAAAGGGGCCGGCTGGCAGCGGGTCCTCTCCGCGCCCGGACGTAACCGTCTGCGCTCCGAGGGCGAGGACCCGACCGACAGGCACGGCAACGTTCCCCCCGAGTCGGTCACACTCACTGACGGCGATCTGGTGTCGCTGGTCCACCCGACCTACGGGGTCACGTTCGAGTTCCATCCGGAGGAGTCATGAGATACAGCACGAACTACGACATCGGCGACAGGAAGCGAGGACAGGGTATCAACGAGGACAGCGTCTCTCTGACGGTGTTCGAGGAGGGGCATCGCGATGGTTACCGGGGGCAGGATAGACCGCAGTCGCAGAACCCGGCCACGGCAGACGGTGACGAGACAGCGAACGCGACAGACGAATCATCCGATACCGGGCCGGCGGCTGACGCCGGTGACGACAGGGACCCTTCTGACGCTGACGACGCGGATACGCCCGACACTGACAGCAACAGACAGCCGATGAACCGTTCGGCCGGCGTGTTCGTGGTCGCCGACGGTGCTGGCGGACACGATGCCGGCGACATCGCGTCGTACATCACGACGACTGTCGTGGCCGAACACCTTGCTCCCGTGGCGATTCGAACGGCCCGGAGCTATCCCGGCGGCTTCGATGTCGATGTAGCCCGTGACGTGCTTCCGGATCCGCCCGGCGAGCGGGAGCTCGAAACCGCCGTGGCAGAGGCGATTACAGCAGCTCACCGCGAGATCATCCGGTACGCAAACGAGACCGGGACCCAATCCTATACGACGGTCGTCGCGGGGATATACGCCGACGGCAAACTCCATTACGGCTGGGTCGGTGATAGCCGGGCCTACGTCGTCAACAGTGCCCGCGAGACGATTTCGCCGCTGACCAGAGACCACGCGGTCGTTCAGGAGTGGGTCGACAGCGACGAAATCGACCCCGTCGAGGCCCACGTCCACCCCAACGGGAACGAAATCACCCGCGCGCTGGGCGGGTCCGGCTACGAGGACCCCGACGAGGCGACTGTCGGGGTGGACACGCGAACGGTCAGACTGTACGCGGAAGACACGGTGTTGGCGACCAGCGACGGTCTCATTGACGCACAGACCGACGCGCCGGACCTGTACGAGGAATACGTCGATTCGGACCACGCCGACTCGGTAGCCGAGCGCATCCGCGAAGCGGTGGTCACCGATGACGAGATCCGTGACGTGGTCCTCGATGCAGCGTCCCTCGACGCGGCAAGTCAGGAGTTCGTGTCCTTGGCGAACGACCGGGGCGGGAAGGACAATATCTCCGTTCTACTGTTCGCTGACAGTGCGCTCCCGGAAACGCCGGAAGACGGCGGGATGCCAGTTCGAGATATCGACCCTGACATCGACATTTCCGAACGAGATACCGTTATTATGACAGATGAGTAGAAGGAAATTTTCGTGGGACAAGTATTTTATTTCTCGATTCTGTAGAGCCTAACGAAACCCATGCCTGAATCCGACCGCACGGTAAAATGCCCCATATGCGACGAGAACTTCGATCCGACAGTCGCGGGCGGATGGTGCACAAACCCGGACTGTGGTGAGTGGCAACACACTGACGAAAGCGCCGCTGATTTTGACACCGGCAATGGGGTGCCGGACGACGCCGACCTGATACCGGAAGGAACGGACGAGCCGGGGTCGGCGGATGGTCAGCCGAGAGGGACTAGCGACGAAGCCGAGACCCCAGCTGAGTCCACCGTCGACGATGATAGCGACGACGAAGCAGCGGTCGATGCGGTCTCAGACACTGGGGCAGTCGAGGCCGGAGAAGAGAGGATGGGGACGGCAGAGACGGCGGCGGAACACGAAACTACAGCTGACACCGAGGCCGAAAACGGAACTGAGCCGAACGCTGGGGAGGAGCCCGACGAACCGGATGATGTCCCGGATCAGGCCAGTAGTGACTCCGATGGGGATACCGAGACATCCGACGAAACCCCCGAGGCAGACGACGATACGGCGACGATTACCTGCCCGGACTGTGATCAGGAACTCGACGCCGACGCAAATTTCTGTGTTTCCTGCGGTGCCGACGTACAGGACATCACACCGGGAGACGACGGGTCGCTTGACGCGTGCCCGTCCTGTGACACCGCTGTCGATGACGATGCCAGTTTCTGTGTCAACTGTGGGGAGGACTTGGACGCGCATCGCGGCGAGAGCGACACGTCGACGGCTGACTCGGCAGGGTCGTCGACCACTGACGAGACAGCGAGTGAGTCAGCAGCCACGGGCAACGCCGTCGACACACTCGCGTCACAGTCCACCGACGACGCGACGGTCCCGGACAAACTCGTTCTTTCGGTCGAGGGTCGTGACATCACTGTCGAAGACGGGGACCGCATCGGCCGGGAAATCCGGGCGGCGCTACTGGACGCCGGCCGACCGGAAGACGAGGCGGTTCGGATCCACCGGGAACACGTCCGGTTCGACCGTCAACCGGATGGGTACTATTTGGTTGACCTCGGGGACAACCCGACGCGGCTGAACGAGACCCAACTGAAGAAAGGCGACCGGGAACCGATCCAACTGGGCGATGAACTCGAACTATCCGGTGTCATCACGATGACAATTCTGGCGGCGTGACCACCCACAGTTAAGCGGTCGGTCGGGAAACATCAGGCTGATGCAGCGTGGTCGACTGGGGTTGGAACTCCGCGAATCCGCCGCACTATTACGAGCTGAATCTTGGCTGTTTGTCGGTGTGGGCATAGCATGGCTCGTCTACAGTGGCTGGGTACTCGCGACGGGACTGCTGTTGACGCAGGTCCCGGGACTCGAACGTACTGTTCCCGTGACACTTGCTGGCCAAACTGTCTCGCTGCGTACTGTGCTCGCCGCGGGTCTCTGGCTCCTCAGTCCCTCACTGGCGACCGTCGTGCTCGTCAACCGACGGCTTCGGAACAGCTACGGCAACCTTGTTGAGGCGTATCGGCTGGACCATCCGAGCCTGTTGCTCGTTCTCCCCGGCACTGTCCTCCTCGGCTGCCTGCTGGGAAGTCTCATTCTCGGCCAGCAGCGCCTGCTCACGGTGGTTGCATTCTTCGGAACAGTGCATCTGGTTGTCCGGACCGTCGCCTACGGACACCGCGTGTACACACTTTCAGTCCCTCCACTTCTGTCGCTGCTGGTGTGTGTGAGTGCGGTCTCTCTCAGTACTGGATGGGTGCTCCAGATGGGCACCGCATCCGGCGTTTCGTCGGCGCTCTCCCCGTGGCTGGCGCGGGCCGGCGTCGGTCCCATAGCTGAGACAGCGCTCCAGTTGCTGGGCGTCCGGCCGTCCCAAGCCACAGCTCTCTTCATCGCGGTCCCCGGCGTGCTGGCGAGCGCGTACCTCTTCGTTCAATTGCTCGCTGGAACCGTCGTCAGAATCCGCGCACCGCTTTCGAACCCGCACCGCCGTCCAGACCAGCGGTTCCCGATCATGCCACCAGTTGGGGTAGTGCAAAACGGCGACGAGAGTTCAGCCACCGAACGGGCTGTCGACGCCACACCGGATTCCGGTGAACAGACTGAGGACGGGACTGCCGCCGAAGATGTTGACAGCGACGCAGAGCCACCGGGGCACACCGGGACACGCGTGTTCTCGCCCGACGAGGCCCCCACGACGGAACCGCCCGCTCACGAATCGGTACAGGACACCGCGCAGCTGTCGGACGATGCTGCACAACCGGAGACGGCGGCCACCGACAGTGGTACAGATACGGAATCGGAGACGGGCGATACAAATGAGCCTGCCTCGGCGACCGATGAAGCGTGGATGGACGATACGTCCGTCTTCACGCCGGGCGACCGCAACAGCGGACAGTCGTACTGTAGCGAGTGCGGCGAGTCGCTCCCGCCCGACGCTGACACCTGCCCGTCTTGTGGCGACCCCGTCGACGGGTGAGGCGGTCAGCGGTTCGAAACGGGGATATCACCGAGCGCAACGGTGTATTGTGTCGATTGCGTTTCCGACTCATCCGGATACACGAACACCGTTACAGAAACGGTGTCCGGACGTTCGCCGGGGGGAAGCAGCCACGACTTGGTCACGTCGTCAGCTTGTCCCGCCGGTAGCTTCCCAGTGCTTGCGGCTTCCGCAACCGTCTCTCCGCTGCGGGTCGTGACGCTGTCGAGTCGAACTGCCGCGGGATCTGACCCGGTGTTCGTCACGTTCACCGCGAGCGTGAATCGCCACCCCTCGTCCGCAGTGACGACAGATGCCGAATCGATGCGGGCTGCGACTGCGGAGGAGTCGAGAATCGGGTCGCCGACGCCGACACCGGCCGACTCCGCAGTCGGCGTTTCGGGGACCGCCTCGTCCCCGGCGTCACCGATCAAGTGGTGCCCCATCATACTCCCGAAGGTAACGACTTCGATGAGGATCGGGATGCCGATTCCGGCGATGATGAGGAGTCGTAGCAGCGTTTTCTGCTCCGGACCGTCGACGTCGTCGAACATGATGAAAGCGTAGTGAAGTGGTGTTAGACCGGGATCGGCGGGCTACCGGGCGCGAACAGGCCGTCAGCGACCATGCTGGCAAGTGGCGGCCCGTAGGCGATGACGATGAGCAGCAGGGCAATCGCCGTCCAGAGCTTGTAGTTGTCCAGAATCCGTGGGCTGTGGTCCGCGCCGGACAGCGGCTCCGGGATGTTGCCGTTGACCGACAGCGTCCCGCCACGGCGAGCGAGCAGGGTGTCGGCCATGACGATGAGGAACATCGCCGCGCCGACGAACAGCAGGAAGCCGCCGATAGCTATCTGGATTCGCATTTCACCGACCGTTCCGGCGACGCCCTCGAAGGCGAACTCGTCGTACGTCGGCTCGGCAGTCCGTCGTGGAATGCCGGCGAGGCCCGCACGGTGCATTGCGTTCGACATCACTGCCATGCCCACGAACCAGACGTATGGCTGGAGCACAGCGATACTGCGCTGCCGGAGTTTCTTCCCGGTAATCTGTGGGACCAGCCAGTAGCTGATAGCCATCGCCGTCAGCGCGAACGCAGTCCCGACGGTGAGATGGAAGTGGCCGGGCACCCAGATGGTGTTGTGGATGAGGTAGTTGATGTTCATCCCGGCGTTGATCATGCCGGAGAAGCCTCCCGCGGCGAACATCAGGCCGGCGAGCATACAGCCGGCGAAGGCCGGCTTGCCCCACGGCAGATTCCGAAGCCAAGAGAGGTAGCCCTTTGCACCCCGCTGGCGAGCGCCGTGTTCAACTGAGGCGACCACGGTGAACGCGGTCAACAGCGAGGGCAACAGCAAGAACATCGTGTTCGTCATCGCGATGAATTTATATCCCGATGGGATGCCGGGGTCGGTGTACTGGTGGTGGAAACCGACTGGAGTCGACAGCAGCAGGAAGGCGACGAAGACCACGCGGGCCAGCGGGTCACTGAACAGTCGTCCGCCGGCCAACTTCGGCAGAATAGTGTACCAGACGAGGTACGCCGGCATGAGCCAGAAGTACACGACCGGGTGGCCGAAGTACCAGAACAGCGTCCGCGTCAGCAGTGGGTCGACGTTCTGGATGAGTCCGAGCGACCACGGGATGAGGAAGGCGACGACTTCAACGGCGACGCCGATGGTGGAGACGTACCACATCAGCATCGTCGTCAGAACCATGAACGTCTGCAACGGAATACGTTCGTCTGGGTTCTCCGAGCGCCAGTCCCACAGGGACTTGAAGTACGCGAGGCCGGCGACCCACGAGCCGACGATGATGAGCGCAGCGCCGATGTAGAACGCCGGATGTGCCTTCATCGGTGCGTAGAAGGTAAACAGCACGTCGGCTTCGAGGTCGTGACCCAGAATCGTTGGGGAGCCGACAATGCCGCCGATGATGGACACGGCCGCGAGCACTGTCCCCGTGAGCATTATCCAGAAGGCCGACCAAGAGATGCGCTGTGGCAGCTCCCGTTCGAGACTGTTGGCGACAGCCCATGCGAACAGTCCCGCGATGAAGAACGTGGTAAACACAAGCGCCAGCAGGACGCCGTGGCCCGTCAGAATCGTGTAGTAGTCGGCCGAACTGACGAAGCCCCGGAACACGCCGGTTCGATGGAGCGCCTGAATGACGCCGAACAACGCACCGATTCCGAGGGCGACGAACGACACGAGGAACTCGCTACGGACGAGCTTCGACGTTTTCGGATAGGAGTCGACGAACACCATTACTGATCCGCCTCCTGTTGGGCCTGTGCATCATCTTCGGGTTGTTCGATATTCTCTTGCTGCATATCGTACTCCTCCGGCGGGACGACTTCGACGGAACCGCCCATCGTGTGATGGGCCGCCCCGCAGTATTCGTGACAGATAAGCCCGTAGGTGCCGGGCTCGTTGAACCGGGCCGAGACTTCCGAGACCTGCCCCGGAATGACCATCGTGTTGATGTTGGTCTCGACAACGGAGAAACCGTGTACCACGTCGGCACTGGTTACTCTGAACGTGACGTTCGCCCCCGCGGGCACACGGACCGGTGTGTCCCCGCTGCCGGGCACGAACTGGAACTGCCGGGCGACGACGTACACGACGTACTGACCGTCCTCTTTGACGACGCCGGGGTCGTCAAATGGGGTTCCAGTGTTACCGTTCTGTACCGCCTGTGCGCTGATCTGTCCGCCCGAATCGTCGACCATTCCGACACCGACGCCGACCGAACCGTAGGCGATGGTGGCGATGAATCCGACGATGAGCAGTATCGCTGCACCGAGCCAGACTTTTTCGAATCTATGAACCTGCATGGTATCACCCGATTATTGAGACACGGCCGAGGAACTCGACGAAGTACATGAACACCCACAGCAGGCCGATCAACACGAAGTAGAAGGCGACCAGCGCCGCCGTTCCCTTCGGGTCGTACTCGTCGTGGCCCAGCTCGACAGCCGGTTCCGTTTCCGCAGCCTCTTCAACCGGCTCCGGGCCGGTCGCCCGCTGTAGCTCGCCACCCCCACCCGTCTGTGGCGGTCGCCCGTTCTGGCGGCGTCGCATCGCGACTGCGAACAACAGCGGCGAGAAGAACGCCAACAGGACCGAGCCTGAAAGGAGCCACTGCGGGCCGGAGAGCTCGATACCGCCGCCCTCCTGTCCGCCGCCGCTGCCACCGCTGCCACCGAGCGGGCCGCCGACAACGACGGCGCCTTTCATGCCGAGCGTTTTGTGGGGTGTACAGACGTACTTGTACACGCCCATCTCTTCGAAGGTATGGCTGTAGGTGGTCCCGGATTCGCTGACGGGGTCGCCCGAGTCGAGCGGCCCGTCGCCGTCCGAAACGACGTTGTGGCCGCCGCCTTCACCGGTCCATGTCCACGTCACTTCGGTCCCGGGTGTTACCCGGACTGCCGGCGGGTCGAAGGCGAACGCGCCGTTGTTGCCCTGTGCGCCGACTGATATCTCGACGCTGTCGGCATCGGTTCTGTCGACCGTCGTTCCGTTGTAGTTCGAAACGTCGTCGAACCAGCCGCCGTAGTCCGGGTTTGCGGGTGGTCCCTGTTGCTGTTGGCCGCCGGAACCCCCGTCGCCGGAGCTACCGCCGCCGGGCCGAACGACGATTGCGCCTTTCATGCCGAGCGTTTTGTGGGGTGTACAGACGTACTTGAACAGCCCCTCTGACTCGAAGGTGTGGCTGTAGGTCGTTCCGGCCTCGCTGACCGGGCTGCCTGAGTCAAGCGGCCCGTCGCCGTCCGAAACGACGTTGTGGCCGCCGCCTTCGCCGTTCCATTCCCAGACAACCTCTGTGCCCGGGTTGACCATTACTGCCGGCGGGTCGAAGGCGAACGCGCCGTTGTTGCCCTGCGCGCCGACGGTGATTGTAACAGAGTCTTGACCTCGCTTGTCGACGGTTCCATCGTAGTTCGAGACGTCGTCGAACCAGCCGCCGTAGTCCGGTTCCTCTTGTGCTGTCGCCGTGCCGGTCGCGGCCAGCGCCGCTGTCCCGGCCGCGGCACCGACGAACTGTCGCCGACTCAGCGCCATCGTCGCACCCCCACCGCGTCGTGCGAATCCGGCAGCTGACTGCTTCTGGCTTCGTGCCGTACCATATCTGGGAGAATAGCAGATTACCTAAAAAAACCCCTGATGGTGTTTTCAGCCGGCAGGAACGACCCGTTTCTTTTTATAATCCCTCTAACGTACGGCCAGACATGTCTGCGTCAAGCCCTCGGCTCGTAACGTTGCTGGCGCTGCTCGGACTCGCACCTGTCGCGTACTACATGCAGGGAACCGGACGCTCCATCGTTGCACTCTCGCTGGTCAGCGTCATCATCATTGCCGGCAGTCTGTTCTGGATGACACAACCAACAGAGTCGCGTACCGTCTGATATGCAGTTCGGGACGGCGGGGCTGAGCTCCGGTGAAACGGCCGGCCTCGCGGCGTTCGTCGGACTGGGCCTCGTCGGCAGCGTCCACTGCCTCGGAATGTGCGGACCGTTAGTCACCACCTACGCCGACAGACTTGACGACGGCGGGCCGGTGTCCGGCCACGAGATACGCCAGCACGCGCTGTTTAACGCCGGCCGGACGCTGAGCTATGCGGTCGTCGGGACGGTACTTGGCGCTGCTGGCAGCGTTCTGTACGACGTCGCCGGTCTGGCACGCCTCGGGACCGTCGTCCGGGGAGCCGTCGGGGTTTTCGTCGGTCTCGCGATCATCACCGTCGGTCTCGGGTATCTTTCGCGTGGTCGCGCCGTTGACGTGGCTCGGTCGCTGCCGCTGGTCGGTGACCTGTTCCAGCGCCTCTCCGCGTCGCTCGTCGAGCGGGTCGACCGGTGGGTCGACGGTCCGGGAATGGTCGCGCTGGGCGCGATGCACGGCCTGCTCCCCTGCCCGCTGCTCTATCCGGCGTTCCTGTACGCGTTCGCGACTGGCTCCGCGTTCACCGGCGGCCTCTCGTTGGCCGCGCTCGGCCTCGGGACGTTTCCGCTGGTGTTCGCCTACGGGACCGCCTTCGGGACGCTCTCGCCGGGCCATCGCGCGACGCTACACCGGGTGCTTGGTATCGTTTTCATCGCGCTCGCGCTCGTCCCGCTGTCGAACGGGCTAGCGGCGTTCGGTATCGCCATCCCGAAACCACCCCTGCCGATGCCATGGATGTGACCACCTGCACGCTCTGTGACCTGCCGGTTGACGCGCCCGTCAGCGACGACGCCGTCGAGGGGACGTTCTGCTGTCGGGGCTGTCTGGAAGTCGCGCGGACGCTCGACGACCCGGCGACGGAGACCCGCGACGCGGCCGACACCGGACCCGACCCGGACGAGGCCGACGGCGAGACGGCCTTTCTCTCCGTTGAGGGAATGCACTGTGCGACCTGCGAGACGTTTCTGGAAGCGCGGGCCACGGACCACGAGGGCGTCGCTGCCGCGGCCGCCAGTTACCCGACGGGGACGATGAAACTCACCTACGACGCCGACGCGCTCTCTGAGTCGGACCTCGCGGACGCGGTGGCCGGCACCGGCTACGACGCCAGTCTGCAGGCCACGGAGACCGACGACGAGTACGAACTGGAGGGGCGTCTCATCGTTGGCGGTTTCTTCGGGATGATGACGATGCTGTGGTACATTCTCTTTCTCTATCCCGCCTACCTCGGCGTCGACCCGTCGCTGTTGCTGTTCGACCCGAGCGGGCAAGCGGGGGATTACCTGCTGTGGAACATGGCTGTGATGACTGGCGTCGTGGTCGGCTACACCGGATGGCCGCTGCTTCGCGGGGCGTACGTCAGCCTCCGTGCCGGCCGGCCGAACATGGATTTGCTGGTGGCGATGGCCGCCGTGACTGCCTTCCTGTACAGCGTCGTCGCTGTCATCTTGGGACAGACAGAGGTGTACTTCGACGTGGCGACGGTCATCGTCATGGCCGTCTCAGTCGGCGACTACTATCAGGACCGGGTCCGGCGGGCCGCGCTGGACCGCCTCACGGAGTTCACGACCCAGCGGGCCGATAGCGCACGCCGACGAACCGACGGGGGCCACGAGGAAGTCGACGTTGGCGCGCTGTCGGCCGGCGACGAAGTCGTCGTCCGCTCCGGCGAGCGAATCCCCGTCGACGGGACCGTCGTCGAGGGGACCGCTGCCGTTGATGAATCGCTCGTGACTGGCGAATCGCTTGCCGTCCGAAAAACGGACGACGACGAAGTCATCGGCGGGTCGCTGGTTACGCAGGGCGGCGTCGTCGTTCGCGTCGGGCCGGACGCCGAGAGCACCGTCGACCGCCTCACGAACCTGCTGTGGGAGGTCCAGAGCACCCGCGGCGGCGTTCAGCGTCTCGTCGACCGCATTGCCGCCGTCTTCGTCCCGCTGGTGGTCGTGCTGGCCGTTCTTGCCACCGGCGCGCATCTGGCCGCTGGGGCAACACCTACGGATGCGATGCTGACCGGCTTGGCAGTGCTCGTGGTCTCCTGTCCCTGTGCGCTGGGACTGGCGACGCCACTGGCGACCGCGGCGGGCATCCGTCGGGCGCTGGACGGCGGGACCGTCGTCACCGGCGATGCGGTGTTCGAAACGGCGACCGACGCAGACGTGGTGGCCTTCGACAAGACGGGCACGCTGACGACCGGCGAGATGGAACTGCTGGAGCGGGCCGACGAGCGGGCGATGGCTCGCGCGGCTGCGGTCGAGCAGTTCGCGGACCATCCCGTCGCCGAGGCGGTGACCGACGCCATCCCGGTTCCCGACGCCGCCGTCTCCGGGTTCGAACAACACCCGGGGCGGGGCGTCAGCGCCACGGTCGATGGGGACCGCGTCGCTGTCGGGTCACCGGCACTGTTCGACGACCTCGGCCTCGACGTGCCGGCCGACCTCCGGAGTCGGTGTGAGCGCGCGACCGCGAACGGCTGCATCCCCGCGCTCGTCGGTTGGGACGGCGCGGCGCGGGACGCCCTCGTCGCGGGCGACAGGCTCCGCCCGAACTGGGAGTCGGTCGTCTCGACGCTCGCCCGCGACCGCGATGTCGTCGTCATCACCGGCGACGGTCCCGAGGCCGCCGCACCGTTCGAGCGCCACGACGGCGTCGACGAGGTGTTCGCCGGCGTTCCACCGGAGGCGAAAGCCGAAGTCGTCGAGCGACTGCAGTCCCGCGGGACCGTCGCGATGGTCGGCGACGGGAGCAACGACGCCCCCGCGCTCGCGGCCGCTGACCTCGGCATCGCCATGGCCTCGGGCACGTCGCTGGCCGCCGACGCGGCCGACGCGGTCGTCACGTCGGACGACCTACGGGCCGTCCCAGACGTGTTCGCGGTGACGGCCGCGACCCGCACCCGGGTCCGCCAGAACCTCGCATGGGCGTTCTGTTACAACGCCGTGGCGCTCCCGCTGGCGCTGTTCGGCGTCCTGAACCCGTTGTTTGCGGCGCTAGCGATGACGGCCAGTAGCCTGCTCGTCGTCGGGAACTCGACGCGGGCGCTGGCGGGCACCGCGTCACACAGCGAGGCGAGCGCTGAGGGACCGGCGACGCCACAGCAACCGACGGCGGCCGACTGACACCGTGCTGTCGTTCGATACCGCGCCAGTGATTACTGAATCGCTTGATATTTGGTACCACGTCTGAAACAGATTTAATATATCACCGGTTCTGGTCGTAGATACGTCGCTTTCACCGACGTGGTGACCCATGACCTACGCAATCCCCGTTCCCGCGCCAACGTCGTTCGCTCGCTGGCTGTACAGCGGGCGGTCGGCCATCGAACGTAGCCTCGACGCTACGGTCGAGTATGCACCCCTTATCGGGGGACGGGCCGCCGCGGACACCCGCTCGGTGAAGATTCCGCCCGTGGCACCATAGACTGGTTCGCCGCCGTGGGACCGGCGTCCCACTCACGGACGCCGCACTGCGGCGGCGATTCGGCACGGCTCACTGTCGAGCGATGGGGCTTTCCCTCCCGCTCGGCGGCTCCGTCTGATAGGTCTGCACCGCCCAGTGTGGCCTGTCGGTGTGCCGTCACTCGCCCCTGAGCCTGTACTGTCTCGTGTTGCTATCTCGCTGTCCAGCCCTCGGGTTCTCCATCCTTCTGGTGTGGGAATCCTGTACCGGCCCTTCCGGGCCGGACGTACGCGCCCGCCACACCTCGCGCAGCCCCCGACCGACGCGACTCGACCGGTGAGTGCCCTCCGGGCCCGGTTCGACTCCGGCCGTCGGCGTTATGTCGCTGCAGGCGACTCCCCCGACCGAGGTATCGGCCGACGTATCACTGCGCGTCCCGCGTGGCGGGTCCGAGACCCTCGAAGCCGGTGTCGCCGGTGTCCTCGCGGCCGTCGACGGCGTCGAAGACGTGGCCGTCGACCGCGTGACGAGCGTGCGGCCGACTTGGACCGACATCCGGGTCGACGCCGACGTGTCGCTGACGCTGCGGGTCAACGACGAACGGAACACTGCCGACGGCCGCACTGAACTCCTGCAGGATGGGTTCGGCGTGATGGCGGTCAACCGCGTCGACGTGGCCGGTGACGCGTGAGCGCGGCCCTCCAACTAATCTATTCCCAGCCTTCCCGAAACCAGTAACTAGAGCTGGGTATCCGCTCGGCGCAGGTCCCCAACTGCGTGACAACGTCGCCGAGGCAGTCGACCGCGAAGCACAGCCAAACGCCGGCACGGCGTAACGCTACTCGTCGGTCCAGAGCGCGTCCGAGAGCGTCCGCTGGACCGCTTCCTCGCCGACGGCCGTGGCGAGCGTTTCGAACCCGTTGCGCTCGACGGGGTCGCTCGCGTTGGCGACGAGTCGGGAGACGATGAACTCCGGCGTCGATTTCCCGACGGTCCCGAAGCGGGGCTGATAGTCGACCTGCAGGTCGAGGTCCTGATTGAGTCCCTCGGCGAAGATGCCGTCGACGCGGGCCTCGGTGGGCAGGGGTTCGAGGTCGTCCGCGAGGTGCGTGACGAACACGCCCAGTGCGTCGCGGTCGACGGTCAGCGTCACCAGCCCGTGCAGCAGGTCGGCGGCGGAGCCGGGTTCGGTGATGGCCTCGAACTCGTCGACGAGCATCAGCGTCCGGTCGCTCTCGGTCAGTGGCGGCACGACCGAGCGCAGCGTCGATTCGAGGACGCCGGCGTTGAACGAGGCGTGCCGGCGGTGGAACACGACGGTGTCGACGATGCCCACTTCGGCGGCCTCTGCGGGGACCGGAAGCCCCATCTGTGCGAGCAGTTGCACCTGACACAGCGTCTCCAGCAGAGTCGTCTTCCCGCCGGAGTTCGCGCCGGTCAGGACAGCCACCCGGTCGCCGCTCGGTGGTTGGTTCGCCCGGTCGAGATCAAGCGTGTGGTCGCCGATAGCGTAGGTGACTGGCTGGACGCTCTCCACCTCGGCGATGGTGAGGTTCCTGGCACGCTTCACCGCGATGGTTTTGCGATCCTCGACGAAGGTGGGCCGCGTGAGATCGAACGCAATGGCGAAGCGGGCAAGTGACACGGAAAACGCGATGTCGTCTACCGCTTCGATTGCGGCGTCGATGTCCTCGCGGGCATCGGCGAGGTCGTCCTCGAGTCGGCCGGCGACCGCGTCCTCTCGCTCCTGTACATCGCTTCGCAGCGTACTTCGGAGTTCTCTGAGCGCTACGTCGACGAAGTCTCGCGCGTCGGTCGCCTCGCGTGGCATCGCGTCCCGAACTCTGGCGGCGTCGATGCCAGTCTCGCTCGTGACGTGCCGGACCAGCGCGTCCTGAAACTCGTCGGGCCGTCGTGCACCTTCCTGAACGGCCTCGACGACCTCCATCGACGCCGCTGCGAGGTCTTCGATCTGCCCGAGTTGGTCGCGCAGGCGGTCAAGTTCCTCGTCAGCGCCTTCGCCGACGGCGTCACCGTCGCCCGCGAGGCCGGCGAGTGCTGCCCGGCCGGCCGACAGCGTCTCGCCGTCGAGGGCCGCAAGCGGTTCGAATACGCCGCGTTCGATGCCGGTGTCTCGAAGCGCGAGCGCCACGTCGACTGCGGCCAGTTCGCCCCCGTCGGCGTCGTACGCGTCGAACGCATCGAGGACGGCCCGCTGATCGTCTTCGGAGATGCCGGCCCACGTGTCCCGTGCTTCGAGCACGTCGTCCAGCCGCTCGTCCATCGCCTCGCGGGTCGGCAGCGGCGTCAGCACTCGGATGCTATCGGCCGCAGCCGCCGTGACCGCGTATTCCTCGGCGAGGTCGAGCAGTTCCTTGTACACGTCGCGGGTGTCTCTGGTGGCGAGCAGGTCCATCGACTCGGCTCCGGTTGCTCGCCGGAGGATGCGCGTTGCGCGCCCCCGGGAGAGGCCAGCCGTGGTTAGCGCTCGTGTATCCGCCGACTCGATGGCCTCGATAGCCCGCTCGACGCCCAGCTCCGCGGTGAGCAGTTCGGACGTCTTCGGGCCGATGCCCCAGTACTCCTCCAGTCGCATGGACGGGTGGATGCGGGCGGCCCGCTTAGGCGTTTTCAGTTATCGGGCTCGTCGTCGTCGATACCGAAGCGGTCGTGCAGCGGCCCCGGCTCCCCGCGCGCTTGCCGGTCGGCTCGCCGAGCCGCGCGGCGCGCGATGAGCGCCCCCAGCGCTGCTGGAATCGCAAGGCCGAGCGACACGAGTGCAGTCTCCTGCGAGACGACTGATGGACCATCCGACAGGAGGACTTCGTAGCCGACTGCGAGCACGACCACAGCCACGCCGGCGACGACGAGATACAGCCCCCGGGCCAGTACCTCGCTGGGGTTGCGCAGCCGCGAGAGATACGCGGCCGGGCCGAGCCAGCCGGCCAGCAGGACGCCGGCGGTAACGGAAAGCGAGAGATTGCCGACGAGGATGACAACGGCATACAGCACGAGCGGCGCAATGGCGATGCCAAGCGAGAGCCCGGTGAGCGTGACCGCCCACGTCGGCGCACCGGAATCCATCGACTCAAGCGTCTCGGTCAGACGCTCATCAAGCATCTCCGTCTGTTCGTCGGTAAGTAGCGACGCGTCACAGTGTGGACAAGCCATCGCTGTCGGCTCCAGCGGCTCGCCACACTCCGGGCAGGTGGGGTCCGACGCGTCGCGCCACTCGGTCATACGTCCCGTTGCAGGCCAAGCGGTTTGAGTGACCCGGCTAACTCATGTCCCAACTATCAGAAGCGGCTGAACAGTTCGGGGGATAGCTACGTTGCAGCGCGACCTGCTGGCTAAATTACTGCATCTGCAGCGACTCTCCCGATGTCGCGTTCGAGCTGAACCATGGAAAGAAATAATCCATTCCGCCCCTGTGAGTGTATATGGGGGACGTTGGCATTTTACATGTAGATGATGACCAGGGATTCGCGCAACTAACGGCCGAGTTGCTCGAACGAAAAGATGACCGGTTCACCGTCGAGACTGCCACAAGTGCCGCCGAGGGGCTCCAATCTCTCGACGGCTCTCTCCCTGACTGCATCGTTTCTGACTTTGAAATGCCCGAAATGGATGGGCTTGAGTTTCTGCGGGCTGTCCGAGAAAAACATTCGAAACTGCCGTTCATTCTATTCACCGGACGGGGAAGCGAAGCAGTCGCCAGTGACGCCATCTCCGCCGGTGCGACCGACTACCTGCAGAAACAATCCGGGACCGAGCAGTACGAGCTCTTGGCCAACCGAATCGATAATGTTGTCGCGCAGTATCGCTCGGAAAAACAACTGCAGGAGACTAAAGAAGAGTACGCCGCTGTCTTCGAGAACACGCGGAACGGACTCCTCCTCGTCGATGTCGAAGAAGGCGGGTTCAGATTCCGACGATGTAACTCACGGGTGCTTGAGTTCACCGGACTTGCAGAGTCGGAACTCATCGGCAAAACCCCGCTGGAGGCGCTTGGCTACGAGAACGGCAGGGCAGTCGCCGGCGCGTATCGGAAATGCGTCGCCACCCGAGAGACAATTGAGTACACGGTGACGCTCACCCATCCGGTTGGCGAAGTCGTCCATGTGGTCAGTGCCACGCCGATTATTCAGGACGACGAAGTCGAGCAGCTCGTCATCGCCTTTACTGATATCACCGAGCGACACAACCGCGAACAGGAACTGCTGGAGGAGCGTACAGTCATGCAGCATGCGCTCGATGCGCTGGAGGACCCACTGTTCGTCATTGGTGCAGAGGGTCGCGTCGAGCACTGCAACGAGCGAGCAGGTGCGGTCACAGGCCACACCGGGCAGGCAGCCGAAGGGATGCTGCTCACCGACCTGTTTCCCGAAGCCGAGCGGGAGGCGATCACCGACGCGGTTGACCGGTCTATCAGTCACGGTCGGGCCACCGTCACGGCCGATCTACGCACCGACGATGGTCACCGCCGTACGTATGAGTTCCACGGCCGCTGTTTGACCGACTTGGACGGCAACACGGCCGGCGTCGTCATGATCGGGCAGACTCTGTCCGACGACTGATCGGTATGCTTCTCTCACAAATCGACAGCTCAGAGGCTGTGTAGTGGTGAGACCGTCCAACTGGACCTTCCCTCCTGCGCTCAGACGTATTCGCATGCCCACGCCTCCGCGATTCTTTCGCCAGTGGTCTCCCCTGAACTTTATACTATATGACGGTCGAATTGCACACTACCAATGAAAGACGTGCTCTCCAGAATCGGTATCGGGTCGGCCACAGTAGACACAGTGCTGCCGACAGAGACCGTCAGAGCCGGTGACTCTGTCCATGCCGAGATTCGCGTCGAGGGCGGATCGACGGATCAGGAAATCGACGCCGTCTATTTCGCGCTGGAAACGGAATACAAGTCCGACGAGGGATATAAGGACGCTATCATCGACCAGTGGCAACTCACCGAGCCGTTCACTATCGAGGCGGGTGAGGAACGTCGCTTCGAGACCACTATCGATATTCCCCGGAAGACGCCGGTAACCACGCGCTCGACCGCTGTCGAAATCGAGACGGGTCTCGATATCTCAATGGCGGTTGACCCCGGCGACGAGGATTACATCGAGGTCGAACCGACACACCGCACGCAGGCGGTGTTCGACGCGCTCGATTCGCTCGGCTTTACGCTTCATTCCTCGGCCTGTGAAGCGACGGCCGGGAGCCTGTTCACCACTTCGGCGAACTTCGTTCAGGAGTTCGAGTTCCGGCCCCAGCGCGGCGAGTTCTCCGGCCGGGTCGACGAGGTCGAAATCATCCCGGTGTTCGACGACGATGGGCTCACAGTGTACGTGGAGGTCGACCGCAGTGCCGGACTGCTCTCGGAGATGACTGACGCTGACGAGCGACACACGAAACTTACGATAGAAGCCCCTGACCCTGACACTATCGAGTCACAGCTCGGAGAGGCAATTCGGGAACTGAGTTAGTTCTCTGGCGTGCTTTGCCGCCCTCAGCCCCAAAAGGACTGTGTCCGCGCGTACTCTCGCTCCTGCCGGAGGATATCGCGGTAGAACTCGTCTTCGTCCTCTCGGAGGCGGTTGATGATGCGGGCGGCGTTGTGCGGCCCGACGCCGCGGGCGGCCAGCGCGACTACCGCCCGCTTCCCGTGGCTCTGGACCAACGAGCCCGAGCGATAGGCCCGCTCGGTCATCTTCTCCTGCTCCTCGTCCTTGGTGTCGGTCCGAACCGCCGAGACGACTTCTTCGGCCCAAGGATTCAGCGCGGCGATGCGAGTCGATCCACACTGCGGACACGACGGCTGGTCGCGCACCCGCTTGACCTGCTGTTTCCGGTCCCAGTCCTTACAGTGCAGGCACATGAGGATGACGCGGTCGCTCTGAATCCGCTCCTTGACGGTCTTGATGACGCTGGCGTCGGCGTTCTCCGGCGAGAGGAGTTCCCGCCCGGAGGAACTGCCGCCGGTCCCGATGGGCGTGTGCTCGCCCACCGTTTCGAGGGCTACGTCACCGCTCTGGATGTCCCGGAGGAGGTCGGCTGTCGCCTCGATGGCGAGGTCTTCGTGGCGCACCTCGCGCAGGGCCTCATCGTACATCGGCGTGTCCTCCAGCGCGGCCAGCAGACGGTCGCGGCCGAAGTCAGTCGAGCCACGGCCGCGCCAGCGTTTGAGCGAGCCGAACTTCGTCGCGACCTGTGCGAGTTTGAACTTCAGCGCGTCGGCGTTCTTGAGGCTGAGTTCGATCAGCGCCGGGAGGTGGTCGGGGTCAGTGTCCTCGATGACCTCGATGACGTCGCCGGCGGTGATACGCCGTGGGACCTCCAGCGTAATCCGGTAGGGGTCGACGTCCATCGCGACCGACGAGCCAGCCCGCTGGCCGAGCAGCGCCGAGAGGACTCGTCCCAGTGTCTCGTTGATCTTGTGGCCGTAGCAGGCGTTGACGATGACCTCCCGGCCGTGGAACTCCACCACGACCGTCGTGTCGTCGGGAATCGGTCCCTCGTGCTTCTCGACCTGCGAAAGGCCGTCAGCGACGGTCTCTGGCCCGGCGGCGTAGCGAGTCGCCACATCTCTGGCGACCGCATCCGTTTCCGCACCGTCCTGTAACTGTCGGCCAGCCACGCGGCGGAGTTCGCCGACCTCCGCGGCGACGGCCCTCGGGACCGGAATTTCCTGACCGACCCACGATGGGACCTCGCCGGCGGGGTCCTCGATAGGCGAGACAGTCACGACCTCCTCCTCTTCGTCGATGTTCGTGATGCGCCACATCTCCCCGCGCTGGACGAACACCTCGCCGGGCGTGGCGAAGTTGACGACGAACTTCTCGTCGAGGGTTCCGACCTGCTGGCCCGAAGCCACGTCTTCCACGTCGTAGGTGGCCTCGTCTGGGATCATCGAGAGGTTCTGATAGAAGTACTGCCACGTGCCGCGGCGCTTCTCCAGTGTGTCTTTCCCTTCGTCGAGCCAGATGACGTTGTTCGCCGCGAGTTCCTCGATCACTTGCTTGAACTGGGCCTCGTCGAGATCTCGGAACGGGTACGCCCGGGTCAGTATCTCGAAGGCCCGCATCGCCCGGATTTCGCCGGTGTCCATCACCAGCCCGGCGATTTGGTTGGCGACCGTGTCGAGGCTCCCGTCGTGGATTTCTGCCGGCTCGACATCGCCAGCTTCGGCCTGTCTCGCTATCGCCAGCGCCTCCAGCGTGTCGTCGGTGTCGGTGGTGACGACTGTGCCCGAAGACACGAGGTCGCGGCGGTGGCCGGCACGGCCGACCCGCTGGACGAGGCGGGACACCTGCCGGGGGCTGCCGTACTGGACGACGTGGTCGACGTGGCCCACGTCGATGCCCAGTTCCATCGAAGACGTACACAGCAGCGCGTCGAGGTCGCCGGCCTTGAAGCGGTCCTCCACGTCGATCCGCGCTTCTTTCGACAGCGAGCCGTGGTGGACGCCGAGGTCGGTCCCGAGTTCCTTGAACCGCGAGCCCAGTGCCTCGGCGGTCTGGCGGGTGTTGACGAACAGCAGAACGGACTCGTGGTCGTCTATCAGGTCCGCGATGTAGCGGACGTGGCTCGCGGTGCTGGCGTCGGTGACAAGCGCGCTCGACAGTTCCTCGTCGCGGTCGGTGATCTGGGGACGGACCACCTCGATGTCGAGCCGGCTGCCGATGTCCACCTCTCTGATGGCACACGTCCGGCCACCGGTGAGAAACCGGCCGACCTCGTGGGGGTCGCCGACGGTCGCCGAGAGGCCGATCCGCTGGAATTGCCCGGACAGCTCCCGGAGCCGTTCGAGGCCGACTGTCAGCTGTGCGCCGCGCTTGGCCGCGGCGAGTTCGTGAACCTCGTCGATGACGATATGTTCCACGTCTTCGAGCGCCGTCCGGAGCTTCGACCCGGTGAGCATCGCTTGCAGCGTCTCGGGCGTGGTCACGAGCACGTCAGGCGGGTCGTTGGCCTGCTTCTGGCGCTGGTAGTCCGTCGTGTCGCCGTGGCGAACGTCCACCTCCAGCCCTAGCGTCTCCCCCCACCAGTCGAGTCGCTGGCGCATATCGCGGTTGAGCGCCCGAAGCGGCGTGATGTACAGCGCGCCGATGCCAAAGCGGTCCTCAGATTCGGCCAGCGCGTCGAAGACCGGCAACATCGCCGTCTCCGTCTTTCCTGTTCCGGTGGGGGCGACCACCAGCGCGTCCTGCCCGTCGGCTAAGGCCGGAATCGCCTTCCGCTGGGGGTCGGTCGGTGTCGTGAAGCCACGCTCGGAGAGCGCACTGCGGACGGCTGGTCCGAGCGCAGTGAAGGCGTCATCGCCGCGAGCGACCCCGTCAGTCATCGCCTCTCACTAGCGACTACACCGGGTTAAACACGTTGTGTCACCCCCTCTCGTACGCCGTCGGTAATCAGAGCCTGCGAGCGTTGTGAGGGAGACGGGTACAGCCTTATGTCGCTGCCCCGGAATATGTGGAACTATGACTGACGCCTGTGCAACTGCGGCCGGTGATGGCCTGTGAACACGCTCGATGAGATCGAACGGGCGGTGAAGGATACGGCGCATTATGTCAGCGGCAATCTGGCGAACTACGCCAACAGATCGGCCGGCGAGAACCCAAGCGGGGAGCAACAGGTCGGTGGTGACGTGTGGGCCGACGACCTGTTTTTCGACGCCCTCGCGTATATCGACGGTATCGGCGCATATGCGAGCGAGGAGCGTAGCGACGTGGTCGACTGTGGTGAGGGCTACAGCATCGCTATCGATCCGCTCGATGGCTCCTCGAACCTCGCCTCGAACAACTCCGTAGGGACGATAATCGGAGTCTACGACGCTGAGCTGCCCGCGGCAGGCCGGGAAATGGTCGCGTCGCTGATGGTGCTGTACGGCCCATACACGACGCTGACTATTGCACGGTCCGACCGCGAGGTCGTTCAGGAACACCTCCTCCGAGACGGTCACAGCGAGCGCTGGGGGCAGTTCGAACTGCCGGCGGAGGCGACGGTGGTCGGATTAGCGGGCAAGACCGGCGAGCGAAGCGATGCATTCAATGATATCGCGCAGTCGTTCGAGCGGGACCTGAAGCTCCGTTACGGCGGCGCGACCGTCGCCGATCTGGCTCAGGTGCTCGAGTATGGCGGGCTGTTCGGCTATCCCGAGACGACGGGGTATCCAAACGGCAAGCTTCGAGTCCACTTCGAATCAGCGCCGCTCGCGTACCTCGTCGAGGCGGCCGGCGGGGCTTCCAGCGACGGCTCCCAGTCCTTGCTTGACGTCGAACCGGACGGCATCCACGACCGGACGCCCACGTTCCTCGGTAATACCGAACTGGTCGACGAGCTCGAAACGGCGCTCTCGGAAGTCTAGGCGGAGACGGACATCCGGGTCAGACCTGCCGGTAGGCCCCCAACCGCGTGCCATCGAGCAGGAACGCCTCGACATCTGTCATGCCCTCTGGCAGGAACGGAGCCAGAAATTCCTGCCCGTCGACGTTGACCCACGTCCCCCCGGAGCGGTCGTTAAACGCCGGGAAGACGACGATATCCGGTGTGTCCTCGACCGGCTGGTCGAACTGCTCGGCGAAGGGGCCGGCAACGAGCGAGCCGCGGAGCCAAGCCCGCTCCTTCTGAGTGCCGCCGACACTGTCTTCCAACCGGACGACCGGATGTTCGTGGCCGACACAGACGACATCGGCGTCGAGCACGTCCGGCGAAGGCCAAGTGTGGCCATGGGCGAACCCGACAGCACCGATACGGGTGCCATGTCCCGGCGTCACCTCGATATCGGCGTTGAGGTCAGACAGGACCGGCTCCAGACTGCCGTCGTGGTTCCCTTTCACCAGTGTCACAGGCACATCGAGGGTGTCGAACAGTGCTTGGAATTCCGCCCGTTCGTCCTCGAAGGGGTCGCCGATGGCGTGGCCCAGATCGCCGACGACCACTAGCCGGTCGGCCCGGGCGCGGTCCAGACACTCCAGCAGTCGTTCACGGCGGTCCTCGGCGGCCGACTGGAGTTCAACGCCCTCGTATCTGAGCCCCGCCTCGATGCCAGCGTGGTAGTCGGCCACCGCCAGCAGTCGCTCCCCGTCGGTGTCAACGGTAGCCGCTGGAACGTCGGGAAGCGGTTCGACACGCATCGCTCCTGTGTTGGCTGTCTGGCGAGAAAAGCACCGCGGCTCGGTTCCCGGTCGCTCTCGGAACCGGCTGTGAACCGCTGTTCGTGTTATATCGGCGTGAGCTTGCCGTCGTCGGGCTCGTAACACCGACCGCCCATCAGGGCGTCCTGAATGGCGTTGTCCACCGCGTCGGCGTCAGCCCCGTAGCGGTCGACGACCGCCGCCAGCAGTTCCTCGCGGTCGGCGCCGCTGCCGTCGTCGAGTTCGTCCATGACCTCCATGACGGCGTCTTCGATATCAACGTCCTCAGCGGGCGCGTCGTCACCGGCGGACTCGCCAGCGGTCGTCTCGTCGGCTCCGGCATCGGTCGCGGTGTCTGGGGTTTCTGCCGGGGCGTCGGTGGTGGCCGCATCGGCAGTCGGCTCGGGGGACTCGTCGCCGGCGGGTGCGCCGGGCGAGTCGGGCGCGGGCTCGGCGTCGGCGGCGTCCGCGGGCGCACCCGCCTGTGCCGCGTCAGCAAGGTCTTCTGGGTCCGGCGTTTCGATGCCGGCCTCGCCGGGCTCATCGACTTCGGTCCCGCTCTGGAAGTCAGTGCCGTACTCTTGTTCGATTTCCTCGCGCTCGCCGTCATCCAGTTCGAATTCGGTGTCGAAGTCGCCGAGGTCGTCGCCGTTGTCGGGTTCGGATGACGGTTCCGGCTCGTCTTCTCCCGTCGAATCGGTGTCTATCGCCGGCTCGCTCGATGCCGGAGATTCGTCCACGGGCTCGCTCGATGTGGGCGTTGTGGGTCCGTCGTCACCGGCGGTCGTCTCGTCGGCTCCGGCATCGGCCGCGGTGTCTGGGGTTTCTGCCGGGGCGTCGGTGGTGGCCGCATCGGCAGTCGGCCCGGGGGACTCGTCGCCGGCGGGTGCGCCGGGCGAGTCGGGCGCGGGCTCGGCGTCGGCGGCGTCCGCGGGCGCACCCGCCTGAGCCGCATCGGCATCCTCGTCTTCCGTCGATTCGGTCGCTTCCGCGTCGGCGGTCGTTGTCTTCGATGGCGACCCAGATTCGGCTGTCGCGTCGCTTTCTTCGCCCGTCGTCTCCGGGGTGGACTCGTCAGTATCGAGGTCGAGGGAGGCAAGCAGCGGAATCGGGTCGTCGGCCCCGTCGTCCGGTGACAGCGACAGCCCTGCCGCTTCGTCCGTGTCACCGGAAACAACGCGAGCGGCGTCGAGGGCTGTCGTTCGGAGCGCGTCGAGGTAGTCGCCGGTCGTGCCGTAGTGGTCCAGCGCGAGCGTGATGCCGGCCGCCGCGCTCTCGTCGATGCCCTGATCAAGCAACGCAACGCGGAGTTCGTCCCCGGCCAGACCGGTCTGTTTCGCGCTGGCCATCTGTCCGATGCGCGAGACGGTCTGCTCGGCGGCTTGGACGACCCAGCGGTCCCGCGTGTCCGCGTCGACTTCGCTGATGCTTTCGGGTCGGACCGAGGTGAACACCCGGTCACTGTCGTCGGGCTGGAAGGTGCGGGCCTTGCCCGTGACGGCGACGAACATCGGCGGGTCCGCGGCTTCGAGGAACGCCAGCTCGTCGGGCTGGTACTGGCCAGCGTAGATGACGAACGGGCCGGTCGGGTCCACGACACGGGCGCGCAGCACGTCGTCGTTGACCTGTTCGAGTTCGGTGAGGACGCCGACGAGGAACAGGCGGTTGACCCGCGCGCCGGTCGGCGTGACGACGTAGTTCGGCGCACGCTCCTCGTCGGACTCGGAGTAGGAGAAGTCGGCGTCGTCGAACTCCGCGGCGAACAGCCGATGGGCGACCTCCCGGCGGCCGGGGCCGCTGTCTCCGGACTCGCTCATGTGTCCGCCTCCTGTAGCAGGGCCTGCGCACGCGTCGCCGGGTCGTCGTCGGCCTCGGTAAAGGTCGAGGCAGTGAGGTTCGCGCCGTACTCGTCGACCGACAGTGACCCGCGGACGACGTACTCGCGGCCGACGATGCGGTCGGCGATGCGGTCAGCGACCACCTCTTTATCCATCGCGTCGCGGGCGTGCTCGCGGGCGTCGTCGAGGTCACCGCCGTACACTCGGGCAGTCAGCTCGTCGTCAAGTACCGCGGTGACGGTGTCGGTTCCATCGTCGAGAATGGCTTTCGTCCGCAGGTCGTCCTCGCCCTCGACAGCGCCGTGAGAGCGGCACTGGCCGTTCTGGACGACGCGGCCACACTCGGGACAGCGCTCGATGAGACCGGAGCCGTCCCGCACCTCGATGACGTTGCCGGCCAGCTCCACGTCGAACAGGCCGCCGCTCTCGACGGCCCCGCGGATCGACAGCCGCGGCGCGTCTTCGGCCACCTCGACCGTGCGGTCCAGCGCGGTCACTGCTGAGAACTCGGAGACGTTCACCGATGGTGCGCCACGGAACTCGCGGACGAACGTCTCTTCGAGGCGCACGGATGCGCCCTCCTCGATTTCATCGTGGGGTTCCCAGTCAGTAAAGGGGAGCCGGCCGCTCTCGTCGCCGAGGACGCCGCTGAGAATCGTCGTCTCGCCGTCGCGGCCGTCGATGACCTTCTGCTCGCACTCCAGTACTTGCACCTCGACAGTGATACCGCGGTCGCCCGGTGCGAGGTCCTGCAGCGCAGCGCGGCCACCGACATCGTAGTCGATGTCGAGGGTTTCGTCGACGACCTCGGGGTCGGTGCTGTCGCCCAGATTGAGCTCCGGCCGGCCGTCCCACTCGCGGACGCCGGCGTTGCCGAGCCGGACGGTCTGGCCCGGCTGGAGGTCTCCGGAGAAACCGTCCCAAGCTGTGTAGGATATCTTCCCCGTCTCGTCGGCGAGTTCGCCCTCGCGGATGACGTGCTGTTCCCCGTTGTACTGGATGGACCGGCGACCCGACGTGAGCACCACGGCGGTGACTGTCACGTTCGAGTCGTCGGTCGAGACCTCGCTGATGGCCTTGCTCGACGGCGTTCCGTCGTTGCCGGAGCTGCCATCGCCGTACTTCCGTCTGAGGCTCTGCTTGGCCTCGTCCATCGGGACGGAGTAGTTGACGAGGTTTTCCAAGTCGCGTGTGACCTCCTCTTTGTCAACACCGAGGTCGGAGGCGAGCTCCTCGGCATGGTCTTCGAGAGACATCGACCGACGGTTCGGTGGGAGCACTCAAAAGCGTTTTCGGCCAGCCGTGCGTGTCACAGTCATTCACAGCAGGGCAAAATCGCCCACAATTCTTATTTATGATACTGTAATCTCTCACGGTATGGGCGCTGACTGTGTTGGAACGTTTCAGACGGTCAAAAAATCCGCTATTGGGGATTCTCGGTTAGTTGGGATCGGCGATATCGACATTAATAATAGGCGCAACCTCGCGGGTGCCTGACGATGGGCAGTATGTTCGGATCGAAGCCGTCGGAAGCCCACGTCATCTGGCGGAGCGGGCGAGACAGCGGCGGCAAGAAGAAGTTCGATTTCGAGTATCTGGAACTGTGGGCCGCCCATTTCGGCGTCGACTTCGAGCAGTGGACCCGCGTCGACCACGACCGCGGTGACGAACCCCGCGAGCAGTTCGCCTGCGTGTTCCGCTGGTCGCAAAGCGGCGGGCAGGAACTCTCCGTCGGCGACGAGGAGTGGACGATGGGCTCTCAGCGCAAGCCTCGCACGTTCCTCGAAATCGACGAGGAAGGGATGGTCAGGCTCCGGGGCTGGACCAGCGAAACAACGCTCGATGTCGAGGAACTGGTACTGAAAAAGACGGTGCTGACGCTGAAAACTGCCGACAGCACAGTCAAGAAGCTCGATGTCCGGAAGCTCTCGAAGCGCCCTGAGACGCCCACCACCTGAGCGTAACCCAAAAGCCGTTTGGTCGGTCACCGGCACGAACGAGTATGCACGTCGTCGTCAACGCCGCCATGAGTGTCGACGGGAAGCTCTCTTCTCGCCGCCGCGAACAGATCGCTATCTCCGGCCCGGACGACTTCGACCGCGTCGACCAGCTTCGCGCCGACAGCGACGCGGTGATGGTCGGTGTGGGCACGATCCTCGCCGACGATCCTTCACTGACCGTCGACGACGCCGACCGCCGCGCTGCCCGGACCGACCGCGGCGACCCCGAAAATCCCGCGCGCGTCGTCGCCGACTCCCGCATCCGAACGCCACCGGACGCCACAGTGCTGGACGGCCGCGCCCAGACCTACCTCCTCGTCAGTGAAGCCGCGCCGCCCGATTTCATCGAGGAGATGGAAGAGGCCGGCGCGTACGTCATCGCCGCCGGCGAGGACCGTGTCGACCTCACAACGACGCTCGCGAAACTGGAGGGTGACGGTATCGACCAGCTCATGGTCGAAGGCGGCGGGGAACTCATCTTCGGCCTCCTCGAAGAGGCGCTGGTCGATGAGCTGTTCGTCTACATCGGTCCGAAGGTCATCGGTGGCCGGGACGCGCCGACGCTAGCCGACGGCGACGGCTTCATCGAGGACTTTCCGGAGCCGGAGCTGGCCGGCGTCGAACAGGTCGATGACGGCGTGTTACTTCACTGGCAGTTTTAGAACCTGCGACGGTCGGCGAAATTAGTGGTCGTGACCGGTCAGCTCGGCGAAGGACTGGCCGAAGCGCTCCTCGAACAGTTCGCTTGTCTCCTCTTCGAGCGCGACGATCTGTTCGTCCGGTTCGCCCTGCGCGTGGTGGACCGCGCTGTGAATCCGCTGGGTCATGCCGAACATCGCGATATCGCCGACGACCTGCGGGTCCGTCTCGTCCGGTGACTCTCGGAGGATGTCCACGAGTTCGCTCGGGACTGTGAGTTCGTCGCTCTCCTCGCCGTCGTCGATAGTCAGCGTGACAGTGTCAGTTGCCATGTCATTGACTCCGGGGGCTATCCTAAAGGGTCTGTGGATGTGGGGACGACCGCAGAAACAGGTGCGCTAGTCGTCGGCTTCCGCGGCGGCTTCGGACTCCGCCTCGGCAGCGGCTTCGGCCTGTGATTCGAGGTACTCGTCGGCGTCGATGGCAGCCTTACAGCCCATCCCGGCGGCGGTGACGGCCTGCTGGTAGTGGTAGTCGACAACGTCGCCAGCACCGAAGATACCGTCGACGTCAGTGGCGGTCTGGTCGCCGCCGGTACCGCCGTGGGTCTGGATGTAGCCGGTGTCGTCGAGTTCGACGCCGGTGTCTTCGAGGTAGTTGGTGTTTGGCGTGTGGCCGATGGCGATAAAGACGGCGCCCACGTCGAAGTCGAAGGTTTCGGTGTCGGAGTCGTCGAGTTTCTCGCTGGGATGGCCCTCGTCGTTCTGTGCGAGAGTGACGTGATCGACGCCATCCTCGGGGGAACCGTGCATTTCCAGCAGTTCGGTGTTCCGCATAATCTCGATCTCACCCTCGTCGACCTTCTGCTGGACGCGGTCGATCCAGTAGTCCTCGGCGCGGAACTCCTCGCGGCGGTGTGCGATGTAGACGGTGTCGGCGAACTTCGTGAGGAAATGCGCTTCCTCCATAGCTGCGTCGCCGCCGCCGACGACGAGCATGTCCTCGCCGCGGAAGAACGCGCCGTCGCAGGTCGCACACGTCGAGACGCCGTAGCCCATCAGGTCGTCCTCACCCGGAACGCCCAGTGTACGGGCACTGGCTCCGGAGGCGGCGATGAAAGCGTCGCAGGTGTAGACATCGCCGTTGGACAGTTCCACGCGGAACGGTCGCTCACTGTCGTCGATGTCGGCGACGATACCGTGTTCGAGTTCAGCGCCGAACCGTTCGGCCTGCTCCTTCATGTTGTTGATGAGATCCGGTCCGGAGAGCCCCTCTGGGAAGCCGGGGAAGTTCTCGACTTCGCTGGTCAGCGTGAGCTGCCCGCCCGGTTCATCGCCTTCTAGAACGAGTGGGTCGTTGTTGCTTCTGGCGGCATAGATGGCCGCTGTCAGTCCCGCTGCGCCCGTGCCAGCGACGATGAGTCGTCGGTGTTCGACCGATTCTGTCATTAGCCAAGTTAGACTACCGGGCCGTATTTAGCTTGTGTTGTCGTGCGCCGAACTCGAACTGTGACGACACGCTTAGGCCGCTCCCGAGGTTTGCTTGGGGTATGGCCGCCGATATCGAAGAGAAGACTGACCGTTATGAAGGACTGCTTGCGGACGCACTCGATGCGGCATCTGTCGCGCCACCTGAAGGGACGCCGATGCACGACGCCGCCCTAGAGTGCGAGGAGATGGCGGCGTCGTATCTGGCGGACGGTCGCCATTTCATGGACGACGACGATCTGGTCAACGCTCTCGCGTCGTTCTCGTACGGGCACGCGTGGCTGGATGCGGGCGCACGGGTCGGACTCTTCGATGTTCCGACTGAGGGGCACTTGTTCACTGTCTGAAACCACGGACTGACCGTCCGCCACTGGGTGCTGATAGCGGATTCTGCCGTCTACTACGTGTTTGACCCGCAGGTCGCTGTGCTATTGTAACACGCTGCTCCTGTCGCTGGCCGTGCAACCACGGTCGTCGCGATACCGGGCCGGGTGGGCCGGTGTTTCTGGCCGGAATCAGCGTCGATTGATCGCTCGCTGGCCCCTCTGATGAATAGATGCTGTTGTCACTGTACGTATATAGTACGTAATAATACCTAAATAATGTTAACTGGTAACATCGTTTTTTATATCCCATCACTCCCCCACGATGTGCGGAACCACACTGTGGCTCTCGCTGATCCGGTAACTCCGGGATTCGCTTGTTGCTCCCGACCGATCCGAGGCGGCTGTAGCAGGACGGGGTCCGGTCGTTCGGCGGTGCACCGACGGAGCCACACGGCACTGCAGTCCCTCAATTATTTGTTATGCATGGCAGGCAGCAATGACCACCAATGTTATGTACCCCTATTGGGAGCCATGTCATCTCGTATCACGCCGCAGTCCCGTGGTTCCTGCCGAAAATCGCCGAAAGATTTATATACTTTACGGACTAACTATAGGGTAAGACAGTTTCCCCAAAACGTCTTAATATTTCTGCACCCGGCAGAACAGGACTTCAAATCATGAGTGAATCAACAACGCGGACAAGCACACGAAAACGAGACGAGCAACTGACTGAATCGACAGAGCAGGAGGCTGTAGAGAACTGCCCCGAATGTAGCGGGAGCGTCGTTACGGACACCGAACACGGTGAAACAGTCTGTGAGGACTGTGGACTGGTCGTCGAAGAAGACGAGATCGACCACGGGCCGGAATGGCGTGCGTTTAATTCCGCAGAGAAGGACCGCAAGTCCCGCGTCGGCGCACCGACGACGAACATGATGCACGACAAAGGGCTCTCGACTAACATCGGCTGGCAGAACAAGGACGCCTATGGGCGCTCCCTCTCCAGCGAGCAGCGCCAGAAGATGCAGCGACTCCGCACGTGGAACGAGCGGTTCCGGACCCGTGACTCCAAAGAGCGAAATCTCAAACAAGCGCTGGGCGAAATCGACCGCATGGCGTCCGCGCTGGGACTCCCCCAGAACGTCCGCGAGACGTCCAGCGTCATCTACCGCCGCGCGCTCGGTGATGACCTCCTTCCCGGCCGCTCGATCGAGGGCGTCGCGACCGCCGCGCTGTACGCGGCCGCTCGAATGGCTGGGAATCCCCGGTCACTGGACGAGATGGCCCGTGTCTCCCGCGTCGAGAAGATGGAGCTCACACGGACCTACCGGTACATCGTCCGGGAACTCAGCCTCGAGGTCCAGCCGGCGGACCCGGAACACTACCTCCCGCGGTTCATCTCGGACCTCGGACTTAGCGAGGAGACCCAGCGACAGGCCCGGGACCTCGTCGAAGGTGCCCGCCAGTCGGGGATGCTTTCCGGGAAATCCCCGGTCGGTATCGCCGCCGCGGCCGTCTACGCCGCCGCATTGCTGACCAACGAGAAAGTCACACAGAGTCAGGTCAGCGACGTCGCTGATATCTCCGAAGTGACCATCCGAAACCGGTACAAGGAACTCCTTGAAGCCGAGGACCTTCCGGCCTGATGTCCGGGTGAAGGCAGACTACTGGGGAGACGCCAAGGCTTTTTATGATTGGATATGTGTGTGAGTAACATACATGGAGGAAGCGTACGTGCGATTGCTCTGTCCTGAGTGTAAGAAAGACTGGGAGTCGACGCCGACGGACCTGCCGCGACACGACACCACGTTTCACTGTCCGAACTGTCACGCGAGCCATCGGCTCGCCGTTTTCACCCGCACGGAAAACGACTTGCAGACGCTGAAAGGGCTACAGTAACTACTCGCTCGTCGCCGAGCGTGCGCCACACGCCTCACAGCGGAGCAACAGCGCCCCCTGCTCCCGTTCTAGTTGCGTGTCCGGCAGCCCACACTCAGAGCAGAGCACGAACTCGTCGACGTACTCGTCGACGGATGCCCCGATGCGGTCGGCGTCGAACTCGCCAGTCAGTCGCGCCCGCCCGCTTTCGTCGATGTGCCCACTCGTTCCGAGGTCGTTCTGGAGGAACTTCATTACATGCTCGTCCTCGCGTCCGAGTCGGGAACACGTCGACTGGAAGTTCTCGTAGACAGTGACGTTGCCTTCCTGCCGGACGTCCGGATCGGGGACCTCAAACCGCTCGCTCGTGCCGTCGATCTCTGGCGTCTCTTCCATCGCCCGGTCAAGCATGTCGTCGTATTCCATACTCGTACGTCACAGAGCAGTCAACAAAAACTTTTCAGCCGGTGGTCGTCCGCTATCGCCAGGCCGTAAGTGTACAGGTCTCGTCCGCTACCATCGAAATCCAAGTGTCATCGTGGGCAATATCGGCGATGACGAACCGCCGCTGGCCGTCGACATCGTCGACAGCACACATCACATCAGACGCAGTTCCCGACCGACGGGTGGGACGTTCAACCTCGTAAGACACGATTGTTCATCTAGGATGTGCGGTAATGAATGTGTCGTACTCGTTTCGTCTTTTGATACTCTGGGCTTCGACTGTTTACGCAACAAAACGACTCGTGTCTCGGTATTGCCTTTGTGAGTATCAAGGTCGATTCAACAATTGTCGACGCCAGCGGCCGGAGACCGTCGCCCCGAACCGCCGCGTAAAGCCTCGGAACTGTCAGGGAGCGAGTCGGTTCTTGCGTCCCTTCATCTCTCGCTCGTAGTACTCGAAGGTCTTGGGGCACCAGTCGGCCGCCAGATCAAGCATCTCCTCGGTCATCTCCCGAATCTCCCACTGTGCGTCCGCTGCGGCTCGCATATCCGCGACGTGCATCAGCATCCGGGCGTTCATCGACATCACGATGTTTACCTTGGTCCCGATTGGCAGCACGAAGCGGGCATCCTCCGGCGGCATTCCGAGGTCGAGCAGGTCCTGATACGATTCGACCGCCTGCTCGATGGTGTCTTTGAATATCTCCGTTCGTTTCTCGAACTCAGCCTCGGAGACGCTCGCTTTCTGCTGGTTCCGGCCGACCCAATCCGGATCTATCGCGGATGGCGGTGTCACGACCAGCTCACCTTCACGGACGGCTTCGGGGTCGACGTCGTCGAAGGAGACGTACCGCATCGACTGCACGTCGAATGAGACGTGTCGGTGACGAGTAATCTGGGCCATACAGGACCGTGAGACACCTTCGACGGCAAACGTCGCCTGCGCGTGTTCGAAGGGGCCGAAGTGGCCGTGGTCGAGCAGATGTCCGATGAGCGTCTCCTTTTTGTCATCAAGAGTATCGCCGTCGACCTCAGCCATCGTCGCCTCGAACGACTGGCTGCCGACGGAGGTGTCGCTGTAGTCGTTGCGTGCTGCCTTGCAGATGAGATCCTCGGGGTCGTCTGTCGCTTCGAGCAGCTTTACGTCCATATCGGGTGGGTGTCCCGGAGCGGCAAAATACTTCCTTCCCGGACCGACACGGGGTTCGGACCGCCTGTGGATGGCGACGTAATCAGATATCCTGCCAATCAGTTGGCTCGCCAGCCAGTCCGAGCACGCGGGCTTCGCGGCCGCCGCCCTCGGCGTCGCGCACGTCGATCATCCCGTCGAAGGCCTGCTTGATGACCTGCAGCGTCTGGTCGTCGTGGGCTCCCGAGTCGATGGTGAACACACCGATGTAGCCCGCGGAGTCCAGCCGCGATGACAGTACGTGACAGAACTTGAACACGGTCTTCTTGTCCGTGTAGGTCAGCATCGTCGACAGCGACACGAGAGCCAGACGGCCCTGTTCGTTGCCGGCGTTGTGCAGCCCCTCCAGCGCCTTCGTGATGCCGATACCGATACCGGTGAGGTCGCCGGGGGAGGAAACGTGATGGACGTGGGCGTTCCCGATTGCGTCCTCGTCCGTGCCACCCTCGCCACGGCAGTCGATGACGCCGAGCTGGGAGTCGTTGAGGTCGGGCACAAGCGACCGGAACTCCTCGACGACGCTGCCCGCGCCGTCACCGGTCGTCACGACCACTGCGCCGTCCCCCTCGCGCAGACCGTCGGCGAGAATATCGTATGCGAGTCGGTCCTTCCCGCTCATTGCTGGGCCGGAGATCAGGATGCTGGACCCTGGCCGGACCTCACTGAGCGCATCGAACTCTAGTACTGAGGTGAGATCATACATTGTTTGTCGCTCAGTTGTCTTCATCGTCGCTCAGTCCGCGAAGCGTTGCGATGAAATCGGAGTCGTCTTCGATGCCACCGAGTGTGTCCGAGAGGTCGTCTCGCATCTCCGCGACTCTCTGGGTCAGTTCGTCGTACTGGTCGCTCTCCGCCAGTTCCGCGCTCGATTTCGTCGCCTCGAGCGTCGCCTGCTTCTCGACGAGTGCGTAGTACTCCTGCAGCAGAGAGTCGTACTCGGAGCGGTCGAGCAGATTGTCGACCGTCTCGTGGAGCTGTTCGCTCCGAATCGGTTTCGAGAGGTACGCGTCGAAGCCCATCTCCAGAATATCGAAATCCGGCTCGACAGCGGTGACCATCGCCACCCGACAGCCAAGATCACGCTCGCGAATGCGTTCGAGTACTTCGTCTCCGGAAAGTCCGGGCATCATCCGGTCGAGCAGCACCACGTCGACAGTCGCGTCCAGTTGCTCTAGGCCCTCGTCGCCGTTCTGTGCCATGCGGACCTCGTACTCCTGTTGCAGCCACAGTTTGTACGTCTCGGCAACATCTGGTTCGTCTTCGACGATAAGTACCACAGGTAGGTCCGAATCTGACATAATGTTCTACTATCCCCCGTTTGCATATCCACGTACATAGCCCTGTGGGTGCGGGCGTGCAGCGCGTTTCGGCCGGTGACAGAACGATACCCACATCCGGGATGACGGCAAATAGACGGGTAATGATTCGAAATCTCGCCCGTGGACAGCAGGCCTTCACGAGCAACGTGTTCCTCGTCACCGGGGACCGAACCGTGCTGGTCGATGTCGGCAACGAGTTCGACGTGGTGTCGGCTGTCGAAGAACACGTCGACGATATCGACGCTGTTGCCGTCACCCACACCCACTACGACCACGTCGAGAACCTCGACAGCGTCGTCGACGCCTTCGATGTTCCGGTGTACGGCTACGACACTGAGCAGGACGGCGTCGAGCACGCTATCGCCGACGACGGGACGATACAGTTGGGCGACCACGACTACCGGGCGCTGCACACACCCGGCCACAAGAACGACCACCTCTGCTTCTACTCGGCAGACGCCGGCGTCCTGTTCGCCGGTGATCTCGTGTTCGCCAATGGCAGCTTCGGCCGGACCGATCTCGAAGAGGGCGACCGCGACCTGCTCGTCGGCAGCATCGAGCGGGTGCTGTCGGTTGTTGCCGAGGACTTACAGGAGATGCACACCGGCCACGGACCGAGTGTCACCGACGCGCCGTATCAGGACATCGAACTGGCGTTGCAGGCCGCGAAGTTCTGAGATCGCGCTGAGCGCACAGTTTCAGTCGAACGCACAGGCAAGCAGTGCGTCGTACGCGTGGCCGTACGCGTCCGCGACAGCCGCCGGGTCGCTGCGCTGGTCGCTGTCGAGTGCCGGTAGCCGCACCGCCCCGACCTGTTCGATGAGGTCGACGACGTTTGGCACCCGTTCCTCCAGTTGGCCGTCGCCGGGGCCGCCAGTAGCGATTTGACAGGCCTTGCTGTACCGGTCGCCGTCGTAGATACGAGCCCGGCCCGGTTCGACGACGGCCACGGCGTCCGGTTCGATGCCCGACAGCGGCCGGGCCACGTCGCCGTACGATTCGACGACCGCCCGGTCTGCCGCTTCGATGTCCGCGGCGACCGAATCCAGTGCTTCGACGTGCATCACCCGCATCAGGTCGTTGAAATCCGCGATTGAGGTAACTCGCGGTGCGTTGGCGAGCGGGAGCCGGTCGGAAACGGACTCCGGCAAGTCGACGGTCCCGTTGACGACGTACTCGATACCGGTTTCGGAGCTCGGACGGCCGACACGGTCGACGACGAACTGCTGGTTTTCCTTGCCGAGCAGGCCCGTCTCGGCCCCCGGCGAGGGATGCCACAGCCGATGGATCGGGTTGATCTCTTCGGGCACTACGTCACCCGGGGATGCGGCGGCGAGGCGCTTGGCGTCCTTGCCGTACAGCCGCCCCTCGCTTGTCGCCCGTTCGAAGTCGTCGTGGTCGAACCAGTAGTTGTTGCCCGCTCTGGGCTTGAACCCCTGTGCGCTGGTCCGGGAAAGCAGGCCGACGCTGAACGTGGTCTTGCCCGCGTCGACCCGGTCACTGCCGGCGACGAGCAGTTTCATGACTCGGCGAGGCCGTACAGTCCGACGACATCGTCGTTCTGCGGGTCGGCAATCACGAGGTCGTCCTGATTGAAGATCATCCACGGAATCGCCCAGTCGATGAACACCGACTCGTTGGCCTCGCTGAGTTCGGCGTCTGCCGGGAGGCCCTGCAGGATGCGAGCCAGTTCCGGGATAGTGTACAGTTTGTCGGGGTCGAGAATGTCTGCGGGTTCGTGGAGCTCGAACGACAGTATCTCGTCGAACTCCTGCTTGTCGACAGGCATACCCGCCGGTATGCCGAGCGAGTGGGTAAATCCCTCGAACTGGGCGGAACCCATTTAGTCGCTGGGACGGATTATACGCTAATGGCCACGCTGTTCGTTGCGTACGCCTTCCTCTTGCTTATCGTGGCCATCGTACTCGGATCGCTGTCGGTGTACGCTTGGGGGCGGCGCGACTACACCGGCGGGACCTCGCTCTCGGTCCTGCTTGCCGGGCTCTCGATATGGGACCTCTGTGTCGCGGCTGGCGTCTTGACACGCGGGACCGATGTGGCTCTCTTCTTCGCATATGGCCTGTACGTCGGTGTGATGCCCACGATAGCCGGTCTATTCGTGTTCTCGCTGGCCTACACCAACCGTGACCGGTATCTCAATCGGTGGACCTACGCACTCCTGAGTGTCGAGCCCATCGTGTTCTTCACCGCGCTGCTTGCCGGCCCCGACGGGCTAATATACACCGTGTCCGGTCCGACGGGAACAGGCATATACGGCTGGGAAATCGTTGGCGGGCCGGTGTTCTGGGGCCATCTCGTGTACTCCTATGCCCTCATCGCCGTTTCGAGTGGACTCATCGTTCACTACGCACTCGACTCCGGGGACCTCTACGGAAAGCAGGTGTATGCCATCTTGTTCTCTATCTTCCTCCCGTGGTTCGGAAGCGTTCTCAGCGTCTTCAGCGACACCGTGCTTGAACTCACGCCGCTGTTGCTGGCAGGGACTGGACTGACTATCTCGTGGGCGTTTTTCAGGGGGCGGCTACTGGACATCTCGCCGGTCGCATACCGAGAAGTCGTCGAGTCACTCAACAGCGCTGTGTTCGTCGTCGACACGAACGATACGATAATCGAGGCAAACGACGCCGGCCGCCAACTACTCGGAGACGAGACTATCGTCGGCAAATCCGTGGGGGACGCGCTCGAAACGTCGCCGGAGCTCCTCGAAAAGTACCGCGGTCTGAACGACCACGCCGAGGAAACACAGGCCATCATCGAGCAAAACAATCGGTTCTTCGACGTGCATCTCTCGCCGCTGTATGACTCCCGCGACGCGCTTGTCGGGCGCGTGTTTCTCATCCACGAGATAACCGAACAGAAAGAGCGCGAGCGGGAATTGGAGCGCCGAAACCAACAGCTCGACCAGTTCGCCGCCGTCCTCTCGCACGACCTCCGGAACCCGCTGAACGTGGCCTCTGGCCGACTGGCGCTGGCCCGGGAGCGCAACGACCCCGAGGAGTTCGACCGCGTCGAAGCGGCACACGACCGGATGAGCAGTCTCATCGACGAGGTGCTCGCCTTCGCCCGGGACGAGAAGACGACCGAAGTGGTCGAGCTACAGCTCTCGGCGCTGGCGAAGGCGGCTTGGGCCCACGTCGACACCGGGCCAGCGACGCTCCAGATTGACGACGACCGCGAGGTGCTGGGCGACCGCGATCAGCTCCTTCAACTGTTCGAGAACGTGTTCCGGAACAGTGTGGAACACGGTTCCACAAGCAGCCGGACGGAGTCCGGCGACAGCGCCGAACACGGCGGCGCATCGGTGACGGTCCGCGTCGACGCGACCACTGACGGGTTCACAATCAGTGACGACGGTCCGGGTGTGCCACCTGAGGATCGAGCGGAGGTGTTCACACACGGTGTTACCAGTTCCGAGTCGGGGACTGGCCTCGGACTGGCCATTGTCCAGCACGTCGTCGAGTCCCACGGCTGGGACGTCGAAATGACGGACAGCCACTCGGGCGGCGCGAAGCTCGTTGTCTCGGGACTCGAAGCGAAGCCGGAGCGGGCGTCCGAGATACCGTCCTGAGCAGTCGATACTCTAAGGCCCGTTCGCCCGTGAGCTACGGTATGACCGATGCCGACCACATCGAAGCGCTGCTCGCCCGGCTGTCCCGTACACAGAAACTGGCTCTCGTTCGCGGCGCAGCCGACCCGGAGGGCACAGCAACGGGGTACCTTTCGGGCGTCGAGGCGGCCGGGATTCCGCCGTTTCGCCTCGTCGACGGGCCGCTAGGAATCCGCGCCGAGGGGCAACGCGCGACTGCATTTCCGGCGTCGATTGCGACCGCCGCGACGTTCGACCCCGACCTCGCCCAGCGACAGGGGGCGGCGATGGGCCGCGAAGCCACGGCGCTCGGTCAGGACGTACTGCTCGCGCCCGGGGCAAACATCATCCGGGTGCCACACTGCGGTCGCAACTTCGAATATCTCTCCGAGGACCCCGTTCACGCCAGTGCTGTCGGGGTCGGCCTTATCGACGGCATCCAGTCCGAAGACATCGTCGCCACGGTGAAACACTTCGTCGCCAACAATCAAGAGACACACCGCACCACCGTCAGCGCCGAGGTCGACGAGCGGCCGCTTCGGGAGCTGTATCTCCCGCCGTTCCGCGCGGCCGTCGACGCCGGCGTCGGGTCGGTGATGACGGCGTACAACCGCGTCAACGGAACCCACATGAGCGACCACGAGCGCCTCGTCGGCGACGTGCTCAAAGGCGAGTGGGGGTTCGACGGCTACGTCGTCTCGGACTGGTACGGACTGGAAAGTACCGTCGGCGCGGCGAACGCGGGGCTGGACTTGGAGATGCCCGGCGTGCCGGCCCCCGGAGCGGCTGAGGCCGACGGCGACGAATCGGCGGCCATCGAGTGGCCCGACGGCATCCCGGACGCGACGCACGCGGGCCTGTTCGGTGACCCGCTCGCGGAGGCCATCGACAGTGGCGCGGTTCCGGCCGACCGGCTGGACGACATGGTCCGGCGGGTTCTCGGACAGATGGACCGGTTCGGGCGGCTGGGCGGCGACGAGGCGACCGCGGAAGGCGGGAGAGAGGACGACAACGCGGGCGAACTCGACAGCCAGCGACACCGGGACATCGCCGCGGACGTGGCGGCTCGCGGAACCGTGCTGCTCGATAACGACGGCGTCCTGCCGCTCGACGACGGGGCGGACGTGGCCGTCATCGGACCGTCCGTCGACGAACCGAAACTGGGCGGTGGCGGCTCCTCCGAGACGACGCCGATTCACTCGGTGACTCCGGTGGATGGGGTCGAATCTCGCGCCGAGGGCGCAGTCACGACGGCGTTCGGCGTCCCACGGATCGAGTCCGTTTCGCTGTTCGACCTCTTGCCGTTCGTCGGCGAGGACGAGGAAGCCGACGAGGCGGCCGAGGAGACCGTCGAACGGGAGCCGTCGCTCGACGATGCAACCGAAGCGGCCGCGTCCGCCGATGTCGCCGTCGTGTTCGTCCGCGACGCGACGACGGAGGCACGGGACCGCGAGTCACTGGCGCTGCCGGGACGGCAAGACGAACTCGTTTCGGCTGTCGCCGCGGCCAACGAGAACACCGTGGTCGTCGTCAGGTCCGGTGGCCCCGTGGAACTTCCGTGGCGGGAGGACGTAGCTGCGGTCCTCGAACAGTGGTATCCGGGCCAAGCCGACGGCGATGCAGCGGCGGCCGTCCTCTACGGCGACCGCGACCCGAGCGGCCGGCTGCCAGTGACGTTCGCGCCGGCGGGCGAGTACCCGACCGCAGGGGCTGAGCGCCGCTACCCCGGTGTCGACGACGAAGCCCACTACGACGAGGGCGTGTTCGTCGGCTACCGGCACTTCGATGACGCCGAGACGGACCCGACCTACCCGTTCGGCCACGGGCACTCGTATGCCTCCTTTGAGTACGGGGAGGCCGAAACTACGGACGAGCAGACTGTCGCCGTCCCTGTCGAGAACGTCGCCGACAGGCCGGGCCGGGAAGTCGTTCAGGCCTACGTCCGACCGCCATCCGTGGACGGCGTTGCCCGCCCGTCGCGTGAGCTCGCTGGGTTTGAAGCCGTGCAACTGGACGCCGGTGAACGGCAGACCGTGGAACTGGCACTCGACGATCTCGCGTTCTCGCGGTACGACCCGGATTCCGGCTGGACGGTCGACACCGGAACGTACACCGTCGAAATCGGCCGGTCATCACGGGATATTCGGACGACCGTTCCAGTCGACCGATAGCGCGTCTGTCCCCCTGTCCCGACTGAAACATCGATTTATCCGCTAAAGCCGGTCTGAACCGCGAAATCCGTGGCCGGGGATTTCAAGCCCCCTGAATACATACAGCCAGCTATGAGTCAGACGCTCGAAACCATGGAGCCGAACCCGGTGTGGGTCGAAGACGCCTACTCCGACACTGTCGACGTTCTCACACGCTATGCCGACGAGTTCGAGTACAAGATCTGGGGCGGCGACTGGTGCAAGGACTGCCGGGCACAGCTTCCCGACTTCGGGGCGGCCCTGAAAGCCGCCGGGGTTCCTGCCGAGCAAATTCACCACTACCCCGTCGAGAAGGAAGACGACGGCTCGAAGACCGGGCCGCAGGTCGAGGCGTACGACATCGAACTGATTCCGACGGTCGTCGTCGAACGCGACGGCGAGGAGATCGCCCGCTTCGTCGAGGAGGAACCGGTTCCTATCGCGGTGTATCTCGCCGACCAGATCGAAGACGCGATGGCGTAACTCTTACTCCGCGCCGTCAGCCTCTGTGCCCCAGTCCAGCGCCGTCCAGAGGTCGTGTTTCGGGGGCGAGCAGGCGAAGTTCCGGCAGGCGTACACCGTCGGCTCGCCGTCGACTTGTTCGCGGCCGGCCCAAATCGGCGGTGACTTCTCCACCTCCAGCGCGTCGAGCCACTGGTCGAACTCGCTGTCGTCGGCCGGCCGGTGGGCCAGCAAACGGCGCGGAATGTAGCGCTCGGCGAGGGTCTCTGTCCACTCGCTCGGATACGCTGACTGGTCGCCAACTAGTGTGAGTTCCAGCGCGCCCTGCTCGTAGGTGTCCGTCGCCAGCGTGAGCGAGGCATGTTGGAGCGGGTTCGAGGAGACCCGGTCGGCGTGGGTCCGGATGACCTGCTCGGCGACCGTCTCGAAGCGGTCGTCGTCGCTGAAATGGGACAGCGACAAGAGGAGGTCGACCGCGACGCCGGTACTGGAGGGGGTCGACTGGTCAGTGAGTTCCTGCGGGCGGGCGACCAGCGACTCGCCGCCGGTCGGCGTGAAAAACAGCGTCCCCTCGTCCTCGTCCCAGAACGCCTCGGTGATTGCGTCCCCGAGGTCCATCGCGAACGACAGCTGTTCCACGTCGCCGGTCGCCTCGAACAGCGTCAGCGCGCCGCGGCCGAGGAACGCGTAGTCCTCCAGATACCCGTCGATGGCCACGTCGCCGTCCTTGTACCGACGGCTGAGCCGGTTCGCGTCGGCGTCCCACAGGTGCTCGCGGACGAACGAGAGGGCGTCGGCGGCAACGTCTGCGTAGGCGTCGTCCAGCACGATAGCGCCCTCGGCCAGCGACCGTATCATCAGGCCGTTCCAGCCGGCCAGCACCTTCTCGTCGCGGGCTGGTCGGGGACGCTCTTTGCGAGCCTCGAACGTCTGGTTCAGAGCGCGCTGGAGGCTCGCCGTGATTTCGTCTTCGCTTCGCTCGTACTCCTCGGTCAACACCGACATCGGTTTTCGGACGGCGAGCACCGTTGCGCCCTCGAAGTTGCCCCGCTCCGTGACGCCGAAGTAGTCACAGAAGATGTCCGCGTCGGTCTCGTCGTCGACGGCATCACGGACCTGTTCGGGCGTCCAGACGTAGAACAATCCTTCTTCTGTCTCGCCCTCGGGGTCGTCGACTGGGGCACTCTCCGCGTCCAGCGTGCTGAAAAAGCCCCCGTCGGGGTGTTGGAGTTCGCGCTGGACGAACTCGAACGTCTCCCGAACGACCGACGCGTAGCGCTCCGACCCGATAGCCTGATAGCCGGCGAGGAAAGCGCGGGGAATCTCTGCGTTGTCGTACAGCATCTTCTCGAAATGAGGGACGGCCCACTGCTGGTCCGTCGCGTAGCGGTGGAAGCCGCCGCCGACGTGGTCGTACAGCCCCCGGTCGGCCATCACGTCCAGCGTCTCCTCGACGACGGTCAGGTAGTCCTCTTGACCACCATCTGCGTGGGCCCGAAGCAATGCGTGCAACCGCCCGTTCTGGGGGAACTTTGGCCCGCCAGAACCCCAGCCACCGTCCTGTCGGTCCGCGCCGCGGTGGGCGATGGTCGCTGCGGTCTGGATGATGTCTTCGGCGGGGTCTTCGGGGTCGGCCGGCGTCGCTTCGAGGTCGCTTTCGATGGCCTCGGTCCACTGCTGGGCACGGTTCGCCATCTCTTCGCGCTGTTCGGGGTCCGACCACGAGCCCGCGAGGCGCTGGAGCAGGTCGCCAAAGCCCGGCTGGCCGCGCTTTTCCTCGGGCGGGAAGTACGTCCCGACGTAGAACGGCTTCCCCTCTGGCGTGAGCCAAGCCGACAGCGGCCAGCCACCGCCGCCGGTCACCTGCTGGCAGATGCTCATGTACACCGAATCGAGGTCCGGGCGCTCCTCGCGGTCGACCTTTATCGGGACGAAGTTCTCGTTGAGTTGCTGGGCGATGGCTTCGTTCTCGAAGCTCTCCTCTTCCATGACGTGACACCAGTGACACGCCGCGTAGCCGATAGAGAGGAAGATGGGCACGTCCCGTTCCTTCGCTGCTTCTAAGGCCGTTTCGTCCCACGGCTGCCAGTTGACGGGATTGTCCGCGTGCTGGCGGAGATACGGGCTCTCTGCCTCGTCGAGTCGGTTTCGGGCCGTCGGGTCCGTCGCGTCGCTCATACCTGCGACTGGGAGCGCCGCGGTGAAAAGGGGCCCGACAGTAGCTACTCGCTGGACAATTGGATCCCGCGAGCGACGACATACAACAGGACGATTCCGGCCCCAACCGCGAGGATGAAATCGCCAACAAGGGCAAGTAGCGCACCCAGAACGGAGCTCTCCGATCCGAAGAAGACGATGGTGTAGGGAACGAGGCTCCCGGCGACGAACACGCCGATGAGCTTCGCAAGCGGAACGATTTCGGAGAGAAGCAGGGCTGTGTTCAGTTCTCCTGTAGCGGGATCGACAAACGGGCGGGTAGAGGGCATGCAACCTCGTGTCACGAGACTGGGACAAGTAATTCCCGGTATCCGTCCAGCGGTTCGGACACGGGTCCTCCCAGCACAGAGATGGCCGTCGCTGTCAGTGAGAACCGGCGAAAAGACAATACTTACGTGAAAGCCCATCCGGCCTTCGGGTATGTCAGAGACAGTGCTGCTCGTGGGTGGCGGCGGCCGGGAACACGCGATTGCGCGCTCGCTCACGGACTCGCCGGGAGAGCTATACGCCTGTGCTAGCAACCGGAACCCGGGTATCGTCGCCCTCGCCGACGGCTTCGAGGCACTCGATACGACCAACCCGAAGGCCGTGACGACCTACGCCCGGGAGGTCGACGCGACGCTGGCCGTTATCGGCCCCGAGGCAGCACTCGCCGCGGGGGTCGCCGACGCGCTGGACGACGCTGGCGTCTACACCTTCGGGCCACAGGAGCAGGAGGCCCGCATCGAGACCGACAAGGCGTTCCAGCGGCGGTTCATGCGGGAACACGACATCCCCGGCTGCCCGGACTTCGAGACGTTCGAAGACATGGACGCCGCCTGCGAGTACATCGACGAGTACGACGGCGACCTCGCGGTCAAACCCGCCGGCCTCACCGGCGGCAAGGGCGTCCGGGTCATCGGCGACCAGTGTACCGCCGAGGAGGCCAAGGAGTACCTCCGGAACGCCGACTACGGCCGCGTCGTCCTCGAAGAGCGTCTCGTCGGCGAGGAGTTCACTGTTCAGGCGTTCGTTGCTAACGGTCAGTTGCGCGTCACGCCAGCGGTGCAGGACCACAAGCGCGCCTACGAGGGCGATGAGGGGCCAAACACCGGTGGGATGGGGAGTTACTCCGATTCTAGCCTCCACCTGCCGTTCATGGACGAGGACGACTACATGGACGCTGTCGACGTGCTCCGGGCTACCGTGGAGGCCCTCGACGGCTACAAGGGCGTTCTCTACGGCCAGTTCATGCTCACAGAGACCGGGCCACGCGTCGTGGAGTTCAATGCCCGCTTTGGCGACCCCGAGGCGATGAACACGCTCCCGGTACTCAACACGGACTTCCTCGACGTGTTGACCGCCGCCCGCGACGAGGAACCCCTGCCACAGCTCTCCTTCCGGCCGATGGCGACTGTCTGCAAGTACGCCGTCCCGGACGGCTACCCGACCGACCCCGATGCCGGGGCAAAGGTGACCATCGACGACGACGTTATCGCTGAAGTCGTCAACGACCACCGCGCCCAGTCCAACGAGGACGCGGAGACAGCCCCCGAGGCCCTGCTGTTCTACGCCAGCGTCGACGACCGCGAGGACGGCATCTACACGACCACGTCGCGGTCCTACGCCGTTGTCGGACTGGCAGCGACGGTTAGCGACGCGGAGGCCATCGCCGAGGAGGCGCTCCAGCGGGCCGGTACGGAGGGCCTTCGGGTCCGCCACGACATCGGCAAAGCCGACCTCGTCCAGCAACGTATCGATCACATGAACGACATCCGCGGTGGCGCGGACTGAGCGCGTGGTGGCAGCACCAACTGTCGCACAGCATCACAGCGGGCGGTGAGCATCCGTGGCACTGACTACTGTCGACGTACGATCGTCGCTAAACGTTCTCGGCGCAATCTTGCAGTGGCTGGCCGTTCCGCTGGTGATTCCCACCGCTGTCGCCGTCATTTATGCCGAGTCGCCGTTTCCGTACTTGGCCACAATCGCAGTGACGCTCGGCATCGGCACGGCACTCGCTCGCCTCCCGCGCGACCGCATCCACGACCGCGAGGCGTTCCTGACGGTCTCGCTGGCGTGGCTGGCTATCGCCGTCGTCGGCGCGATACCGCTGTACATCGAGGGGACGGGCGTGTTCGCCAGCCCGGTCAACGCCCTGTTCGAGGGGATGAGCGGCATCACCACCACGGGCGCGACCGTCATCCGGGACTTCGACGCGCACTCGCAGGCGCTCCTGATGTGGCGGCAGGTCCTCCAGTGGCTCGGCGGCCTCGGCGTCCTTCTGCTCGCGACGGCCGTGCTCTCGCGGCTCTCGGTCGCTGGCGCACAGCTGATGGAGACCGAGTCGCGGACGGATGACGTCACGAAGCTCACCCCCGGTATCGAGCAGACGGCGCGCATCCTCGGGCTGCTGTATCTGGGACTGACCGCGGGGGCGGCGCTGATTCTCGCCGGACTCGGTGCCAGCGGCCTCGCACCGGAGATGACGCTTTTCGATGCGATTGCACACGCGTTCACCGCCATCGCCACCGCCGGATTCTCCCCACGAGCCGAGAGCATCGGCGCGTTCTCCCCGGCCGTCCAGTGGGCCGTCACACTGTTCATGATCGTCGGCGCGACGAACTTCGTCCTGCTGTACGCGCTCGTCCGTGGTGACACTGGCCGACTGCGAGATAGCGAGGAGTTCCGATTCTATCTGGGGATTCTCGGCGTCGGCTCTTTGCTTGTCACCAGCCTGCTCGTGGTCGACCCGGGGTACACCGGCAGCGTAGGAGAGACCGTCCGCCACGCTGTCTTTCAGGTCGCGGCTATCGTCACGACGACGGGCTATGCTTCGACGGACTTCAACACTTGGTCGGCCGGGGCGAAGAACGTCCTGTTCGTCATGATGTTCATCGGTGGGATGGCCGGCAGCACCACCTGTTCTATCAAGACACTTCGCTGGCTCGTCGTCACCAAGTCGTTCTGGCGGGACCTGAACGTCTCGGCCCACCCACAGAGCGTCCGCCCAGTCCGGCTCAGCAATGAGGCTATCAGTGAGACGACCGTCCGGGACGTGTACGCCTACACGCTCATCGCGATGGTGTTCTTTATCATCGGGACCGTCCTGCTCGTCGCTGACGGGGAGCGAGCGGGCGTCCCGATAACCGAGTTCGAGGGGATCAGCGCCGCCGCCTCGATGTTCTTCAACATCGGCCCGGCCTTCGGTCAGGCCGGCCCCTACGGGACCTACGAGGGCTTTGCCCGGTCGAGCAAAGTGCTGATGATACTGTTGATGTGGGTCGGCCGCATCGAAATCGTGCCCGTGTTAGTGCTTCTGACGCCGACGTTCTGGACGCGGTGACGGCCCACCGAACGGCGGCCGCCGTCGATGCCTGTCCCCGCGACCGCTGCCGGAGCCGACGGGTTTGATTACCGCGGCCCCGTAGACGACGGACGTGAGTGGTCCACGACACGACCGACTGAGCCAGCACCCGACGCCCGGCCCGCACAACTCGCTGTTCCCGTGGCCGGACGCTAAACATCCGCTCCGAGTGATGGTCAACTACGTCGTCATCCTCGTCTGTCGTATCTCGCCGAGCCTTCGGCTGAAGAACTGGCTTCTCTCTCGGCTCGGTGTCACCGTCGGCGACGGCGTCGCTTGGGGGCTCGAATCGACGCCGGACGTGTTCTGGCCGGAACTCATCACCGTCGAAGACCACGCTATCATCGGCTACGACGCGACGCTGCTGTGTCACGAGTTCCTGCAGGAGGAGTTCCGAACCGGCGAGGTCGTCGTCGGGGAACGGGCGATGATCGGCGCGGGCGCGATTGTCCTCCCCGGCGTCGAAATCGGGCCGGGCGCACAGGTCGCCGCGAACTCGCTTGTGACTACTGATGTGCCGCCAGAAACGACCGTCGCCGGCGTCCCGGCCGAACCGCTCAGCGAGGACGACGCAGCGACTGAAGAACCGTGACTCCGCCTAGCTCCGGATACGGACGATACCCGTATTGAACACGCGCTTGTTCGGGATGATGTACTCCTCGCCGTCGCTTTCGATACGCGTGACGAGGATATCCACCTCCTGAACGATGCCGCTCTGGTCGCCGATGACGATTTCGTCGCCGATGCTGTATGGCTCTGTCAGTAGCAGGTAGAGACCGGCCGCACCGGCCTGCAGGATGTCTTTCAGCGCCAGCCCGCAGACGAACACGAGCCCGAACGCGTACGCCCCGAGGAGAATGAGTAGGGCGAGCGTCTCGACGCCCAGTTGCCCGAGCGCGATAAGCACCGCCAGATAGAAAATGCTGTACTTGACGAGTTCGGGGAGGACCGTCGCCTCGGGCATCTTGACGCTGCGCAGTCGCTCGGAGACGAGGAGTTTGGCCTTATCACCCGCGATGAGGCCGATGATGACGGCGAATAGGGCGATAAACAGGTCGGGCAGGAACGATGTAAAGCGAGCCCAGTACAGCTCCGGATCGGTCAGCTGTGCGATGTTGAGGACGGCGGTGACCGTCGTGATGTAGATGAACAGCGCCGCTAGGTTCGAGACGATACCGACAGTCGATGTGCCAAGCCCCCTCGCTGTCCGCTCGAAGGGCGTGCCTTCTACCGCTTCGGGCACACCGAGTTCGCGCATGAACCGTCGGGACGAGCGCCAGACAAGATAGCCGAGCACGATGCCCACAGCCAGTACTACGAGCGAAAAGACGAACGTACCCTGTGGTGAGAACACCTGCCGAATGATCGTCGCCCAGTCGAAACCAAGCTGCATCCTCAGTACTCCTCGGGATCGATTTCGAGGACCAACTCCCCGCCTTTGAACGCCCGTACGAGCCCGTCGCTCTCCGAGAGCACGATAGCCGTCGCCATGGTGTCACGGGTGACCGCGCCGGCCGCCATGTGCCGTGCCCCGAGCCCCTTGGGGATGTCCACCCCCTCAGCGGAGGGTTCGAGGTACCGATAGGCGGAGACGATCTTACCAGCGTCGGAGATGACGAACGCGCCATCGAGCCGCGAGAACTCCTTGAGCATCACGTTGACGATGGGGTCGCCGACGTGGACGTGGGACTTTTCAAAGGGGTTGTACGATAGCGGCCGGGACTTGTTCATCACCTTGCCGGCGTCGCCAACGACGAACAGGGCACCGACGGGCTTGCCCTTCTGGCCTTTCTTCCCCAGTTCGATGGCGACCTCGAAGACATCACGGACGACGCTCGCGTCCGCTCTGGAGTTGACGAACATGTCGTACACGCCGGAGGGTGAGAAGTCGTTGGTCTGGACCCGAACGACCGTGTTCTCGGCTCCGTCAAGCACCTCTGTTACACAGAGCACCTCGTCGCCCTCGTCGACGATGCCCTGCTCTAACGCGCCTTCGATCCCGAAGCGAAGACGCCCTTCGAGGTCGGTGAAATCGATCGGTAGCTCGACGAACGGCTCCGCATCGAGAGTGTTCTCCGGGCCGACGACGACGATCTCCTCGTCGACGTCGTCGAACTCCTCGAAGAACGACGCGTTCGGGGAAAACAGGAACACGGCGTCGACGTCTGCGACCAGGTCTCCGAGCAGGTCGCGCAACTCGTTCATTATCAGAACGACGCTGTCTGTCGAAAAAAAGGTTGCGGGCAGTCAGCCATGCGTCCGACGCCGGACCCCGCGTCAGATATCCTTCGAAGGCACTTCGAGCAGACGGTCGAACGCGCCGCTTTCTCCGTGGCAGTGACAATACGTACCGACGGTGTTGTATTCCGTGAGTCCGTCGTGCTCGCCGTCGATCCCGTCGCCGCGGACCATATCGAAGGCGAACGATGCGTCACCGGCGACATCGGCGGCAGAGTAGTGAAACTCGTGCCCGCGCCGGTGTTCCCCGGATGCGGCTGCGACGGTGTCTGACTGCGCCTCTAGCTCTACGTGGTCGAGTGCCTGATACCGGTCTTGCATCTCGATATCTGCGGGGAGGACCCCAGCCATCTCGTAGGTGTCGCCATCAGTCGTCGTCAGCGACTCCGCCAGCGCCATCAGGCCACCACACTCGCCGTAGACTGGGACGCCGTCGGCGGCACGGTCCGCTATCTCGTCGAGCGTCCCGCCGGTTTCGAGGGCCTCGCCGTGGAGTTCCGGGTAGCCGCCGGGGAGATAGATCGCGTCGGCGTCGGGAACTGGGTCACCGGCGACGGGCGAGAACGCTTCGACGGTCGCCTCGGATTGGAGCCGTTCGAGCACCGAGGGGTAGATGAAACAGAACGCGCTATCCTGTGCGACGGCGACCCGGCGGTCGGTCGCCGCGCTGCCGCTGTCTGTCTTCGCTGGGGCGACTTCCGGTGGTGCCCGTGCCACGTCGACCAGCCGCTCGACGTCGATGGTCTCCGCCGCCGTCGACAGCGCATCCCGGTCGAGCCCCGCTTCTGCGCCCATCTGGAGCCCGAGATGGCGGTCTGGAATCTCCAGCTCTGACATCGGCGGAATCCGACCGAAGTAGGTGAGGTCCTCGGGAAGTGCGTTCTTGATGCCGTCGGCGTGCCGGCCACCATGGGCGCGCTGTGCGAGGATGCCGGCCACATCAATGTCCACGCCAACGCGGTCGGCGTACTGTGCAAATCCAAGCGCCGTCGCGGCGACGCTCTCCATGCCGGCCTTTGCATCAACGACCAGAACGACCGGGAGGTCTAGTCCCTCGGCAACCGCTGCCGTCGATGTCTTGCTCCCGTCGTAGAGGCCCATCACACCCTCCACAACGCAGATGTCGCCCTCGCCGCGCCAGTAGGTCCGGGACATTCCGTCCTCGCCCGCGAGCCAAGGGTCGAGTGTTCGCGAGGGCGTGTCGACAAGCGCCTCGTGATGGCTCGGGTCGATGAAGTCCGGACCGGCTTTGGCCGGCTGTGGCTGGTAGCCGGCGTCTTCGAGCGCTGTCAGTGTCGCCAGCGTGGCAACGGTCTTGCCGACGCCGGAGCTCGTCCCGGCGAGGACGAGCCCCTCCATCGTCACGGCCCCTCCTCGCCTGTTGCTGTGGGCGTGTCGCCGATCAGATCGTCGTAGATGGTCGCGAAGCGGTCCCGCACCTCCGCCATCGGGATGCCGGCGCGGTCGGCGAGCGCGAGCGAGCCGCCCATGCCGACCCCCTCTTTGGCCTCGCCGGCGACGAACCGCTCCATCGCGACGTGGTCGCTCCGGTCGAAGCCGGGGTCCGTCACCGTCAGGTCGAGGTCGAGTCGGTCAGCCGACGCCCGTACGTCGGCGCTCTCGTCGTCGGCCACGTAGCTCGTCGTCGCGAGTCCGAGCGGTCCCTCGTACCCGCCGTGGCGGACCAGCGCAGCGACGGCGATGCACTGGCTCCCGCCGGCCAGCGTCACTGCGGTATCGCTCTCGACGGCTCCTGCGGTCAGGCCAGCGAGCGTTGCCAGAACGGGGTCTCCCATCCGGCGGACCGCCCGCTTCGGTTCGTTTGCGGCGTCGCCCGGGTCCAGCGAACTGGCCTGCAGCCCCTCAGCGACCAGTTTCTCCTTCTGTTCTGTGGGGTTCTCCGGAAGGGACGAGGAGACCATTCCCGTCTCGCCCAGCGCACGAAGGACGCCCAGCGCTGTCGTCGTCCCGCCGGGAATGGTCTCACCCAGATAGAGCTCGTCGGCCGGGAGCGCCTGACCGAGCTGTCGGGCGGCCGTGAACGCCCCGTGGGCCGTCGGCACTGGGTCCTGCTCCGCGATGTCCTTTCCCGGGCGTGCCCCGACAGAGACTGTTGGAGCCCCCGTTTTCTCGGCCAATCCGCCGTCGACAACTGTGATGTCAAATCCCAGTACGTCTCGGACGGCCCGTGTCACCAGCGCCGGCGTCGGACAGCCGCTCGGACTGACCGGTGTCACGTCCGTCCGAACTGGCGTGCCGTAAGTCACTAACTCCGCGTCTGCTGCGGGCGTTACCGACATTAGTTCGGGATCGGCGCCGGCGGCGCTGATTCCCGCCCGATCTGCGGTTTCCGTGGTTCCTGCGACGAGTGCGAAGCGCGTGCCGCCACCGGGTTGAGTCATTGTAGTTGTATTACGACAAGTAAACTTTAATGCCTTGGTGCTGGGGCGGCGTATGATTTATGCCGTACGCCCGCGGTTGCCCGAACATGGACGATTTTGACGAACTCCTCTCGTCGTTGACGCCGCGCGAGGACAACGAGGCGATCGCTTCCTACCAGAACACGACTGCTGTGGCCTGTCCGTCCTGTGAAGAACCGTTCGACGATATGGTCGTCTGCAAGCAGGAGTTCACTTCCCTGAATCTCGATTTCGAGATGGATCTCTGTACGACTATCAACGACGGGAACGTCGTGCTGTTCACCCACAAGTAACTGCGTCACAAACGCGCTCTCGTTGCTTTTCCGCCAATACCCTACGCCAGTAGGGTAGACGTCGGCAATAGCATTCCACAACAATATCGAATGTGATAATATCGGCAACGGTTTTTTATACATCTACACCCTTCTTTCTCGATAGGCACCTTACTGGTGCCGCACCACCCCCACCCCCCACCCCCCACCCCCACATTCCTTACTTTCCACTTCCTGTGAGGTGTCGGCTTCCGACTCGGCAGTTCTCGCTACCTGATAGCCCGCAGCCAAGTCTACGGGGTGTGATAGGTCTGGGGCAGCGCAACTGTCCGATCCGACGTGCCAGTGTGACACCCTGAAACCGACTGCATCCGCTCACACCGAACCGCAGGAAAATGGAAGGGGCGGGAGTCGAACCACGCGGAGCCCTTTGCGGGGTAACCACCAACCGATTCTGGCATGTTGGTCGGTAGCGCTCTACCACTGAGCCACCCTTCCAAGCTACCCTCAATACGTTCCTGACAACCAAGTAAGTGATGATTCCGGGTGTTTCCGAATTTACGCACCACCATGCGAGCGCGGTCTGGCTGCCCGTTTGTCCGTAATTCTGAGTGGCGACGTTCCGGATTGGAACTGTGTCCCCCTTTACAGTCGCTTCCTTTCGGATCCGCAATAACTTATTTCGGGCTGGCCGGCGACAGAAGTGCACGTGAGCTACACGAAAGTCGACTATACCGATGTGGAACCGGTCGCGGATGCGATGCACTTCCTCAGGGACCCGTTAGACTGTGAGCAGGTCGGCGTCACTATACTCGATTGTGAGGCCGGCTGGACCGGCAAACCGCACGACCACGCCGACGAGGGTCACGAGGAAGTCTACGTCCTTGTTGAGGGGACAGCCACCGTCGAGGTTGACGGTGAAGACGTCGCCCTCACTGCGGGCGACGCGATCAGACTGCCGCCGGAGGCTGAGCGAACGATTCACAACGGCGATACAGAGAGCACGTTCGTGCTCGTCGGCGCACCCTGACACTCGCAGAAATCGTTCCGGCAGCCGGAGGGCAGGTCGTCAGTACGACCGGACCTTCGGCTCGTAGGTCTCCTCGTCGCCTTCGAGGATGACGGGCTTGTAGTACAGTTCCGGCTGCCCCTCGTTCCAAGCCAGCATCGTGTGCTTGATCCACTCGTCGTCCTTGCGTTCCTGATGCTCCGCGCGCCAGTGTGCACCGCGGAACTCCTCGCGTGCGAGCGCGCCGAGCGTGATAGCCTCGGCCACGTCGAGGATGTTGCGGGTCTCGATGGTGTGGATGAGGTCCGTGTTGTACGTCCGGGATGGGTCTTCGACGGCGACGTTCTCGTACTCCTTGCGTGCCGTCCGGAGGTCTCGAAGGGCCTGCTTCAGGCCGTCCTCTTTTCGGAACACGTTGACGTTCTCGGTCATCGTCTCTTGAACGTCCGCGCGGACTTCAGCGTGGTTGATGCCGTCGGATTCGATGAGGTTCTCGACGCGCTGGCGTTCCTGCTCGACAGTGCTTTCGAGGACCGCCTTTGGCTCGATGGCCGCTCCGTCGGCAGCGACGTCGTCGCTGCTGGCGTCGATTGCGCCGGGATCGACCGGCGGTTCGACGTCACCGGGCTCGCTCTTGGCGGAGGGGCCGGTCTGGATTTCGGCGGTCTTCATGTCCTTGCCGGCGGCGTGGTGGCCGGCGCGAGCGCCGAACACGAGTAGTTCCGGCAGGGCGTTGCCGCCGAGCCGGTTCGCGCCGTGCAGCGAGACACACGCGGTCTCACCGGCCGCGTAGAGGCCGTCGATACACGTCTCGCCGTTCTCGTCGCACTCGACGCCACCCATGGCGTAGTGCTGGCCGGGTTTGACCGGCATCGGCTCGTCGAGGCCGTCGACGCCCTCGAAGTCCTCCGCGAGGTGGAGGATGTTCTCGAGCCGGTCGAGGATGCGCTCCTCGCCGAGGTGGCGCATATCGAGGTCGACGTACTCGTCCTCGACGCCACGACCCTCGTTGACTTCCGTCAGTTCGGCACGAGCGACCACGTCACGGGAGGCCAGTTCCCCCTCGTTGTTGGCGTAGCCGTGCTCGAACATGAACCGCTCCTCGTCGTCGTTGTAGAGGATGCCGCCCTCGCCGCGGACCCCCTCGGAGATGAGGACGCCCGTCGACGGCAGCGTCGTCGGGTGGAACTGGATCATCTCCATGTCCTCCATCGGGACGCCGGCGCGGTAGGCCATCGCACAGCCGTCGCCGGTGTTGGCGACGGCGTTCGTGGTGTGGTCGAAGGCCTGCCCCAGCCCACCAGTTGCGAGAATCACGCCGTTGTTCGCCCGGAAGCCCTGAATCTCGCCGGACTTGATATCGTAGGCGACACAGCCGTGACAGACGCGGTCCTCGGGGTCGTCGTGGTCGGTGACCGCAAGCTGGGTCACGTACCACTCGTCGTACACTTCGATACCGCGCTTGACCGCCTGCTCGTACATCGTATGCAGCAGGTGGTGGCCGGTCTCGGCGCCCGCGTACGTCGTCCGCGGATAGGAGAGACCGCCGAACGGGCGCTGGGAGACGCGGCCGTCGTCCTCACGTGAGAAGGGCATGCCCCAGTGTTCGAGCTGGATGACCTCTTCCGGGGCGTCCTTGGCGAAGGTGTCGATGGCAGGGGCGTCGCCGAGGTAGTCAGACCCTTTCATCGTGTCGTACGCGTGGAGGTCCCAGGAGTCGCCTTCCTGCAGTGCGGCGTTGATTCCCCCCTCCGCAGCACCTGTGTGGCTCCGAACTGGATGGAGCTTGGTCACGAGGGCAACGTCCGCTCCCTCTTCGTCCGCTGCAATAGCCGCCCTGAGGCCAGCGCCACCCGCGCCGACCACGATGACATCGTGTTCGTACATTGTGAGAGTGTCTCTTGGCGTAGTTTCGGCTTAGGATTAGCCAAACTTAAGCCTCCCTGTTGCGTTACCGAGTGCTACGCCACTAGTGGGTTGCATCCCGTTTTGTAGGCGTGATATACTGTCAGCAAAAGCGTATTTTTGACCTATCCGATGGAACTATGTCACGCGCTGTGAATACTTAGGAACCAACTACTGATACCAGACCCGACAGATGGTAGCACTACGGGTACCGACCCGTCTCGACCCTAATGCCAGACCAGTATCTCACGTCAACTGACGACTTCGAAGCGGTGTTAGCCGAGGCACCCTCGGTACTGACGGTTACTGATGGAGAGTTGATGATACGGTTTGTGAGCCCAGCGATCGAGCGCGTGCTGGGATACGACGCGGACTCGCTTGTCGGCACGAGCTGGCTGGACCTCGTCCATCCGGAGGACACGGAGCGCGTCCTCGCCACACTCACAGGTGAACGGGAAGATGACGGGACTGAGTACCGGTTCCGGAACGTCGATGGCGACTGGGTCTGGCTCGAAACCATCGTCGCAGCGGACACTGAGACGGACCGAAATTGTCGGGTGTTCACGTCCCGCGATGTCAGCGACCGACCGCGCTTCGAGGCCCAGTTTCACCAGTTCGTCACGCACACCTCCGACGTCCTCACTGTGTTCGACGGGCAAGGCAACGTCGAGTACATTAGTCCGTCCGTGGAACGCGTTCTCGGCTACGAGCAAGACGAGATGCAGAACTCGGATCTTTTCGAATATGTCCATCCAGACGACCTCTCGAACGCACTCGATGAGTTCGGTCGGATGATAGACGAGCCGGGCTACGTCGCCGTCATCGAACACCGATACCGACACGCCGATGGTAACTGGATCTGGGCGGAATCCCGTGGAAAGCAGGTCGCGAGCGGCCCGCTGGAAGACCATGTCGTCGTGACGACCCGCGATATTTCCGAGCGCAAACAGCGCGAACAGGAACTCAGGCGACAGAACCAGCGCCTCGAACGGTTTTCGGACGCGATTAGTCACGACCTTCGGAACCCACTGGACGTACTCGATGGCTCGCTCGAACTCGCGCGTGAGACGGGCGAAGAAGCCCACTTCGAGCGCGCCGAGCGGAGCATCGACCGGATGTACACGCTCATCGACGACTTGCTCGTGCTCGCCAAGCAGGGTGTCGACCCGGCGGAGATCGAGACAGTCGATCTCAACGCCCTTTCACAGCGGGCTTGGTCGATGGTCGACACTCGGGACGCGACGCTGGAAACCGACACCGACGACAGCATCAAAGCTGACGAGGGTGCAATGCTGGAACTACTGGAGAACCTCTTTCGGAACGCTATCGAACACGGTGGCGACGACGTGACCGTCACTGTCGGAACAGAATCGTGGGGGTTCTACGTCACGGACGACGGGACCGGCTTCCCCGACGGCACCGCGGACCTGTTCGAACCCGGCTACTCGACGGCCGATGAGGGCACCGGGTTCGGGCTCTGCATCGTCGAACAGATCGTCGACGCACACAACTGGGAGGTCATCGCGACCAACAGCGAAAGCGGCGGTGCACGCTTCGAGTTCATCTGTTGCGATACTTGAGCCACGGTTCTGTGGTCGCTGGCTACGCCCATTGGAGAGGCCGGCGCTCACTGTAGCGACCGGCGTGAATCACGGCCAGCGTGGCTATTCGACTCGAATCACAGCCGCTACTGCTATCGGACTCCGAACGCGAACGGAAAACTAGCCAGTCGAATCGCGCTACCAGAACTTGAGGTTGTTCTTGACCGCTTCCCGCTTGAGTTCTTGGATGTGCTCAGTCAGCGGGATGTCTTTCGGACACACTTCGGTACAGGAGAACTGGGTCTGGCAGCGCCAGACACCGTGTTCCTGCTCGATGATGCGTAGTCGCTCCTGCTTGCGGTCCTCGCCCTCGCGGTTGTCCATCGCGAACCGGTAGGCCTTGTTGATGGCCGCGGGGCCGAGGTACTCGTTGTCGCCGGCGGCGATGTTACACGAGGACATGCACGCGCCACACCAGATACACCGCGTGGACATCTTGACCTTCTCGCGGTTCTCCCGTGTCTGGCGCTGCTCTTCGAGCTTATCGTCCGGGGTCTCGTCGGCGTCGAAGTACGGCTCGACGGCCTCCATCTGGTCGTAGAAGTGCTCCATGTCGACGACGAGGTCCTTCACGACCTCCTGATGGGGCAGCGGCTCGATACGGACCGGGTCCTCAAGCTCGGATATCTGCGTCTTGCAGCCCAGACGCTGTCGCCCGTTGACAAACAGTGCATCGGACCCGCAGACGGCCTGCCGGCAGGAGTGTCGGAAGGTCAGCGAGGAGTCGTAGTGGTCCCGTGCGTAGATGAGCGCGTCGAGGATGGTCATCCCCTTGTGGAACGGGACGCGGAAGTCGTCGAAGCGTGGTTCCTGCTTCCCCTCGACTTCGGGGTCGTAGCGGAACACTTTCAGCGTGATCGTGTCCTCGTCGTCGAGGGTCTCCTCCTCGACTTCCCGCTGGGCCTGCTCCTGTGCCTGTCGTTCGTCTCGCTGTTCGCGCCGACGCTCGCCCGGGGACTGGACCTCGGGTTCTGTCTCCTCGTCGGCTTCCGTCTCGGTTTCCTGTTGTTCGATTTGCGTACTCATAGTTCAGACGAGGGTCGTCATGGCCAGCGACACGCGGGTCCCCTGCACGACGAGCAGGAGGCCAGCGATGCCGAGCATGTATTTGACTGCGTTTTTCTGGGACCCGGTGAGTCCCTGATTGACCAGCGCGTTGTACACACCGTTGACGCCGTGGAACGTTGCGGTCACGAGGAACAGCCACATCGTCGCGAAGTAGCTGACCTGACTCATCCGGGCCTGCGTGCCTAGGAACGTGATATCCGAGGCATGGTTCACGAAGTGCAACAGCATGAAGTGGAACGCGAGCACGCCGATGAGGAACACCGCTGTCAGCCGCTGGAACAGCCAGCGACGCCCGCCGCGGTCAAAGGAGGAGTAGTGCTGTGCCATCAGGCTAGTTTCCCCCCGAGGAACGTCGGCACGCTTGCGATGACGATTGCGCCGGTCAGCAGGAGCGACGCGTAGAAGCTCTTGTCCTGCGATTCCAGCCCCACGCCGAGATCAACCATCAGCAGCCGAATCCCGTTGAGGATGTGGAAGACGGCGACGGCCAGCAGACCGACTTCGAGAAACCGGACGATCAGCAGCGATTCGAGACCACTGAGCGTGCTGGTGTAGAGGTCGCTGCCTGCCTGTGCGCTCGCCGGATCGACGCCGACCGAAGTGCTCAGCACCGCGATGTGGGTGAACAGGTAGCCCACGAGAACCCAGCCGGTGAACTTGTGGAAGATCCAGGCCCACATCCCGGCCGTGAACTCCCGCCACCGTCCGAAGTCCTCGACGGTGCCGCGATTGTAAGACTGACTCATACACTGGGGGGTTAGTCCGGGGACAGATAGTAGTTTCTACAACGGACGCGTATCGCCGGAATCCCGCCCGAAGACGTTCGTCAATTGACTACTCCACCGTTACCAATCGTCGTCGTTCGTCCGACGGTTCCACTCGATAGCCCGCTGTGTCCGGTCGTCGAGTCGGACTAGGTGACACAGCGGATTACCGGGGTACACCAGTGGGTTCTCGAGGATGCCGACCAAGAGGCCGGTAAACGGCGCACGCATCAGCGTGTTCTCCGTCTTGAACGGGTTCGTGATCGTACAGATTACGTCGTCTTCGTACACCAGATCGCCGCGGTCGTAGTGCATATCCACTAAACCGCCCGAGTCTGCACGGATCCAAGTCTTCTCGCCGGTATCGTCGATGACTGTCCGCCAGCCCGGCCACCGGACAGTGTCGGAGTCCCGGAGGCCGAACTCCGCAAGCACCGACCGCACACTCTCTAAGGCCGAGTCGATGAGCGGCCGCTGGAACCGATGCGCTTCGCCCATCTCTATCGTGACTGTCGGGACGCCCGAATCGCTCAACTCCCGACGGAGCGACCCCGATGGGCCTTCAGAGGAAATAATGACGTTCGACGAGAAGGCATTCGCGACCCGCGCAACCGCAGGGTCGTCCATGTCCGCCCGGACGTGAAGCATGTTCGTCCGACCACGCGTGGACGTGTGAAAATCGAGGCCCACGTCACACGGGGCGAGGAAGTTCCGGAAAATCTCGTGGGCCATTCGCTTCGCGCTCGTCGATTCGGGGTCGCCGGGGAACGAGCGGTTCAGGTCCCGGTCGTAAATCGGCAGGTATCGCTCCTGTGCCAGAAACGCCGGGACGTTCAGCACTGGCAGACAGACTAGCGTGCCTGCAAGCCCCTCGTGGTCCCACTCGTGGGCGACCTCCCGGACGACCTCGATGCCGTTGAGTTCGTCGCCGTGGGCCGCCGCGGTGAGAAACACTGTCGGTCCGGGTCGTTCCCCGTTGACGATGGTAACCGGCATCCGGACAGCGTCACCGAGATACGTCTCGCTGACCGTGTAGCGAACGTTGCGGGTCTCACCCGGCGCAACGATCCCCCCGTCGTAGGTGAACGGCTCGGCTTCGTCCATGCCATCACAACGAGAGGCGGCGGCTAAAACCCCTCCGGCGAGACGGTTGTGGGGTCGGGTCGTACCGCGTTCCCCATCCGTACATCTATATCATGGCCGACAGAAGGCGAGGGCATGAGCGACCAGGATATCACAGTTGGCGTTCTCAGTCTCCACTCAAGCAAGGAGTCGAAGGCCATCCTGAACGCGGTCGACGAGATGGGCTATGACACGGAGTGGCTTCGGACCGAAAACACCGCGATTGGCGTCACCGACGGCGACATGACGCTCGAACCAAGCGTCGACGTGGTCGCGAACCGGCTACTACTTTCCAGCGACGAACACCCGGCGGAGGGGATCGGGCTGGGGATGACTATCAGTCGGCTCGCGCCAATGTTGAACGAGCCGATGGCGGCGACGACGGCCCTGCATAAATTCGCAAGCGCCGCAGCGTTGGCCGACGCCGGCGTTCCTGTTCCGGACGCGTTGCTTGCGCTGTCCAGCGACCTGCTGAACGAGGAACGGGACCGGTTCGGTGATCGCGCGGTGTACAAGACTGCTATCGGCACACATGGTGGGGGGACGTGGATGGTTGATCTGGAAAATCAGGTCAACGCACAGGTCGGCGGCCGCTATGCCTTCTTACAGGAGTACATGGAACACGACGAGCAGCGCCACCACGACCTCCGCGTGTACGTCGTCGGCGACCAGATCGTCGGCGCGATGAACCGCTACGCGCCCGAGGGCGAGTGGCGGACGAACGTCGCGCTCGGCGGCGAAGTCGAGGACATGACCGGGACGCTCCCCGAGCGGGTCAGGGAAATCGCGCTCAATTCGGTCGAGGCCATCGGGCTGGACTACGCTGGCGTCGATATCGTCCAGAGCGACGACGGCTACTACGTGCTCGAAGTGAACCCAACTGCCGGGTTCCGCGGGCTGTTCAAGGCCAGCGGCGTCAGCCCCGCCCCCTATATCGCCCAGCTCGCCATCGAGCGGGCCGGCGGGAGTGTCGACGACGAAACTGTCGAACGGCTCTCAGACCGACTTGACGACTCCAAGCCCGCATGTACGCCGAAGAAGCCACAGCCGAAAGCACAGGAGAACGTCGTCGTGGGCTACATCGAGGAGGTCGTCGTCACCGGAACGCAGGGGACCAAGTCCGTCCTCGCGAAGTCCGACACCGGCGCGACCCGGACCAGCATCGACGCTAAACTCGCCGCGGAAATCGGAACGGGGCCGATTCTCGACATCGTGAAGATCAAATCCGGGAGCCTCAAGTCCGGCCGCTCGCGTCCGGTCGTCGACCTCGTCGTCGGCGTCGGCGGGACCCAACACACCGTCACCGCAAGCGTCGAAGACCGCGGGCATATGGACTATCCGCTGTTGCTGGGACGGGATATTCTCAAACACTATCAGGTCGATGTGAACCGCCGGGCAGACGACGAATCAGAAGTGGACACCGAAGAAGAAGAACAGAGCGAAGAGTAGCGACTCCCCGGTACCGACCTCCGAACCGGCTCAGTCCTCACTCACTTCCGCGACACTCTCGGCGATGTCCTCGCTGGCGCGCCACAGATACAGGCTCGCGTAGCTCCGATACGGCGACCACCGCTCGGCGTACTCCCGCATCTCCGTGCGACTGTACCCCTCGCCGACAACGGCTTCGAATCCTTTGCGGATGCCCAGATCGCCGACCGGGAACACGTCCTCGCGGCCGAACGCGAACAGGAGTTGCATGTTCGCGGTCCAGTCGCCGACGCCGGTGATGGCGGTCAGCTCCTCGTGGATTTCCTCATCGGTGGCGTCCTCGAAGGTCGCCAGCGAGTAGTCGTGTTCCAGAAACGCGTCGGCGACTTCGTTGACGTATCTGGTCTTCTGGCGTGAGAGCCCGGCGTCCCGGAGCACCTCGTCGTCTGCGTTCTTGATGCCCCCCGGCGTCACGGTGACAGTGTCGAACAGCCGTTCACGCGTCGCGGCGGCCGACGCCATCGACACCTGCTGGCGGAGAATCGAGACGACGAGCCGCTCGAAGAGGTCCGACGCCGAATCGAGCGTGAGTTCCCCGTGTGTCTCGACGAGCGGCCCGATATCGGGGTCTGCGCGTAACGCCTCGTGCGGCGAGTCACTCATGGCTCTGTGGTACTAGCTCGACGGAAAAGAACGTGTCTGTCGCCGTTAGCCGTCGGCGATGATTGGGTCTGGGTTTGGTGAGGCGACACCGGCAGCACCGACCGGCTCCGCCGGGTTGCCGACGACTGTCGTCTCCGGGGGCACGTCGTCGACGACGACAGCGCCAGCCCCGACGGAGGCGTTCTCACCGACGGTTATCGGCCCCATTATCGAGGCGTCAGCGCCGATGGTCGCGCCGTCCTCGACTGTCGGGTGGCGCTTCTCTCGGCGCATCGAGGTGCCGCCGAGGGTGACGCCGTGGTACAGGAGCACGTCGTCGCCGATCTCGGCCGTTTCGCCGATAACGATGCCCATCCCGTGGTCGATGAACACCCGCTCGCCGATCTCCGCGGCGGGGTGGATTTCGACGCCGGTCAGGAACCTCGTGACATGGGAGATGAGTCTGGCAAGCATCGTCCGGTCGTGGCCCCAGAGCCAGTGAGCAATCCGATAGGCCCAGATCGCGTGCAGGCCGGGGTACGTCAGTGCGACCTCCACGGCGCTCGTTGCCGCCGGGTCCTTTGTGAGTGCTGTACGGATATCCGCTTTCAGTCGGTCTAACATTATGTATGTGGGTGAGCGTATCGTCTGCGCACGAGACAGTCGGTCGTGGTCCGAATCACCGGACCGAAGTCACCGGGGACAACAACAGCGACGGAGAGAGCGGCAACTGGCTCCAGTCTGAAGCGGGCGAGTGGCACGGCGTGGGACTTGGTCGCCCATGGTTGGCTCAACTACTTGGTCAGTAGCTTAAAAAGCAGTGGTTCGCTTACCCACTGTCTCGCCTGAGAGGATCGGCCGTTCGTGAAACAGAAGTATCGCCGAGCGCTGCAGCGTGCTCAGGTCATGCCTTTCCCGAGCAGTTCCCGGGCGATAATGTTCTTCTGGATTTCGGTCGTCCCCTCGTAGATCTGGGTGATCTTGGCGTCGCGGTAGAACCGCTCGACATCGAAGTCGTTGACGTAGCCAGCGCCGCCGTGAATCTGGACGGCCTCGTCGGCTGTCTCGACGGCGACGCGGGAGGCCTTCTCCTTGGCCATCGAGGCCAACTGGGTGAGCTGATCGGCGTCGTTGTCGACGCTCCATGCGGACTTGTGTGTGAGCTGTCGTGCCGCCTCGATTTCGGTGAACATCTCGGCGAGCTTGTGCTGGATGGCTTGGAACTCCGAGATGGACTGGCCGAACTGCTCGCGGTCCTGTGCGTACTCCAGAGCGCGCTCGGCGGCTCCGCGGGCGATACCGACACCCTGTGCGGCCACGCCGGTCCGGGTCTCGTCGAAGAACTGCATGATCTGGAGGAAGCCGGCCCCGCGCGTGCCAACAAGGTTGTCCCCGGGGACGCGCACGTCGTTGAGGATGAGTTCTGCCGTGTCCGACGCGCGAATTCCCAGCTTTCCGGTAATCTTCTCGGCCTCGAACCCGTCGCGGTCGGACTCGACGAGAATTTGCGAGAAGCCGTTGTAGCGTCCCTCTGCGTCCGGGTCGGTCTCACAGAGCACGACAAAGTAGTCACCGACCGAGCCGTTGGTAATCCACATTTTGTTGCCGTTGATGACCCAGTCGTCGCCGTCTTTTCGTGCCTGTGTCGACACGGACGACACGTCTGAGCCGGTATCGGGCTCGGAGATGGCTGCGCCCATGATGGCGTCGCCCGTCGCGACCGGCTCTAAGTACTCCTCTTTCTGGGCCTCTGAGCCGAACCCGATGAGGGCGTCAGCACCGAACGCGGCCGACTGGATGCTCAGGCCGATACCGGGATCGGCTGCGAACAGTTCCTCGGCGATGATGGCGTTTGTCAGCGTATCGTAGCCTGCACCGCCGTACTCCAGCGGAATGTTCGCACCTGTCAGACCCATTTCGGCGGCCTTCTCGACGATTTCTCGGGGGAACTTCTCTTCCGTGTCGTACTCGGTCGCCACGGGCTTGATTTCGTTTTCCGCGAATCGGGCGATCTCGTCCTGAATCTGTCGTTGCTCTTCTGTCAGTTCGAAGTCCATATGTGGTGTGTTGACGTGAAATGCATTAATGGTTTGTAATCCGAAATAAACTTGAGAGTGGTTTTCTAACGAGAGAAACGTTGAAGCCTCGGCCGGCAGTGGAACGATATGTCATGGATTTCGAGGATATTGACACTATCGCCGTGCTCGGTGCCGGGAACATGGGCCATGGAATTACCGAAGTGGCCGCGCTCGCAGGCTACGACGTGCGGATGCGGGACATCAAAGACGAGTTCGTCGAGGACGGCTACGACAACATCGAATGGTCGCTGAACAAGCTGGCCGAGAGAGACCAGCTAACGCAGGACGAAGCCGATGCGGCACTGGACCGCGTGACGCCGCTTGTCGATGTCGAGGAAGCGGTACGCGATGTCGACGTGGTCATCGAAGCCGTTCCGGAGAAGATGGAGATCAAGAAGGACGTGTACACAGAGGTCGAAGCGCACGCGCCCGAGGACGCTATCTTCGCCACGAACACGTCCAGCCTCTCTATTACGGAGCTGTCGGAGGTGACCGAACGGCCCGAGCAGTTCTGTGGGATGCACTTCTTCAATCCGCCGGTGCGGATGCAGCTGGTCGAAGTCATCTCCGGCGCACACTCAAGCGACGGGACGCTGGACGCCATCGAGGCGCTTGCCGAAGACTTCGGTAAAACGCCGGTCCGCGTCCGCAAGGACTCGCCGGGCTTCATCGTCAACCGCATTCTCGTCCCGCTGATGAACGAGGCTGCGTGGCTCGTCCACGACGACGTAGCGACCATCGCCGAGGTCGACTCGACGACGAAGTTCGACATGGGCCTGCCGATGGGGTCGTTCGAACTCTCGGATCAGGTGGGTAACGACGTCGGCCTGCACGTCCTCGAATATATGCACGAAGTGCTGGGCGAGCCGTACGCCCCGTGTCCGTTGCTCGAGGAAAAAGTCGAGAACGAGGAACTCGGGAAAAAGACCGGCAAGGGCTTCTACGACTACGAGAACGGCGGCGTCGACATTCCGACCGACGCCGGCCGTGAGGATGTCGAGCACCGCCTCGTCGCCGTGATGGCAAACGAGGTCGGGAAACTCGTCGAGAACGACGTGGCCCCCGTCGCGGACATCGATCAGGCCGTCCAGCTCGGCGGCGGCTTCCCGGACGGCCCTGCGAAGATCGCCGACAAGACTGGCCTTGAGGCGCTTGTCGACACACTCGAGGAAACCCACGAGGAGACCGGGGCAGAGCGGTACGCCGTCTCTGACGGCCTTCGAGAGGCCGCAGAGGACGGTGGCTTCTACGGTAGCGAAGACGAGGGTGACGCCGAGTTCGACAACGTCACGGTCGAATACCCCGGCGACATGGTCGGTCACATCGAACTCGACCGCCCACACCGGATGAACACCGTCAGCCCCGAGCTGATGGACGACCTCGCCGACGCCGTCGACCTGCTCGAAGACGACGACGAGGTGCGCGCCATCCTGTTGACCGGGGCCGGCGACAAGGCGTTCTCCGCCGGGGCCGACGTGCAGGCGATGGCCTCGAACGCGACGCCACTGGACGCTATCGAACTCTCCCGCAAGGGTCAGCAGACGTTCGGCAAGCTCGAAGAGTGCTCGATGCCGGTCGTCGCCGGTATCGACGGCTACGCGCTGGGTGGCGGGATGGAATTGGCGACCTGTGCTGACCTCCGCGTGGCTTCTGAGCGCTCCGAACTGGGCCAGCCCGAACACAATCTCGGTCTGTTGCCGGGCTGGGGCGGCACACAGCGTCTTGCCCGCATCGTCGGCGAGGGCCGCGCCAAGGAGATTATCTTCACTGGCGACCGTTACGACGCCGACGAGATGGCCGAGTTCGGCTTCATCAACGAGGTCGTCGACAACGATTCGCTCCACGAGCAGGCGCTCGAACTGGCCAAAGACATGGCCGCCGGCCCGCCGGTCGCACAGAAACTCACCAAGCGCGCGATGCTCGCCGGCCGTGACGACATCGACGCCGGCCTCGAAGTCGAATCACAGGCCTTCGGTCACCTCATCGGGACCGACGACGTGATGGAGGGCATCAACGCGTTCATGGGCGACGGCGAGCCGGACTTCGAAGGGAAGTAATAGCGGACAGTCGCCCGCCGAGCAAATACGTCGCATCTTTTTGCTGGAGACGTCTCGGGGGTAGTCTGCGTACGGTAGCCCCGCGCCTGTGGTACGCATCCTCAGGTAGCGTCTATTTCGATGGGGTTAAATTGGTCCACCCGGAACGGATGAGTACGCTCGGTTGGTGTAGTCCGGCCAATCATCTTGGCCTTTCGAGCCGAGGACCAGGGTTCAAATCCCTGACCGAGCACATTACTGTCGTAAACAAACCAGTCAGCGGCTGCTGTCCGTCGCTATACTCTCCTAACGAGTCAACAGCGGTAGGTATTTTTCCGGGCCGGGCAACGGACCGACCATGCAAGCAGTTGTACTCGCGGCGGGGCAGGGGACGCGTATGCGGCCGTTGACAGACAACACACCGAAGCCGATGCTCCCGGTCGCTGACCGGCCGTTGGTGGCACACACCGCTGACACGGCCATCCAAGCGGGGGCCGACGAACTCATCTTCGTCGTCGGCTACGAGGCCGACGCGGTCCGCTCGTACTTCGGCGACGAGTACAACGGCGTCCCGGTCAGTTTCGCCGTCCAAGAAGAGCAACTGGGGACCGCTGACGCCGTCGCCGCCGCGAAGGAGTACCTCGACGGTCCCTTCGCAGTCCTCAACGGTGACAACCTCTATGACGCAGCGAGTCTTAGTGGCCTTTTCGACGCCGCACCGTCGGTCGCCGCCTATCAGGTGGACGACCCCCGGAGCTACGGCGTGCTGTCGACAGCGGGCGATGCCGTCACCGGCATCGTCGAGAAGCCGGACGACCCGCCGACGGACTTGGCGAACGCCGGGGCGTACGTCTTCCCGGCGGAAGCGCGGGACTGGCTGGACGTGCCACTCAGCGACCGCGGAGAGCGCGAAATCACAGATGTCCTCGCGAAAGTAATCGAGGCGTCGACGGTCACCGCTGTCGAGGTCGACCGCTGGCTGGATGTGGGCCGTCCATGGGAGCTACTGGAAGCCAACGAGTGGAAGCTCGGCGAGCTGGACCGGCGACTCGCCGGTGAGGTGCGGGGCGATGCGGACCTGCGCGGCGAGGTCGTCGTTGAGGAGGGCGCAGTCATCGAACCCGGCGTCGTTATCGAAGGACCGGCGCTCGTCCGGGCGGGCGCACACGTCGGACCGAACGCCTACGTCCGCGGGGCGACCCTTCTGGGCGAGGACACGCACGTCGGCCACGGCGTCGAACTCAAAAATACGGTCTTGATGGCCGATTCGAACGTGCCCCATGTGTCCTATGTGGGCGACAGCGTCATCGGCCGTGAGGTCAACTTCGGCGCGGGAACGCAGGTCGCCAACCTCCGCCACGACGGCGACCCGGTCCGGATGACAGTGAAAGGTGACCGCGTCTCAACGGGCCGGCGGAAGTTCGGCGTCGTCGCGGGCGACGGCGCGAAGACGGCGATCAACACGAGCCTGAACGCCGGCGTTGTCCTCTCATCGGGCGCGACGTCTACCCCCGGCGAATCCGTCACACGGGACCGATAGCGGGACCGCATAGTGGTCGCCCGTCCGGCTCACGGACTCACTGCTGGCCTTCTGTTACCGGTTCGACATTCGTGTATGTTCGTGATGTTCAGTGTAAGTATGTGGGATTAAGTGGCGTGAAAGACACTCTCAACTAAGATGGTCGACCCGACATCAGATCACCACGAGGATATCGACGAAGACGAAGCACCGGAGTGTGCTACCTGCGGTGACGCTATCGCTAACGAAGTGACACACCGCGTCATTACATGGATAGAAGACGGCAGCGTCGAGACAGCCCACTTCTGTAACGAGGACTGTCAGCTAGAGTGGCAGTAACGCGTTTGTTCTACCTGTCTTCTGAACGGTGACCGCCCGTTGATAACTTCGCTCATGCGGTAAGCAGTCGCATTCCTTCGCTAACAGCGCCCTACTCAGTCCAGTTGCGTATCGATGTGGTGGACAGCGTCTGGTGAGAGGAGCCGTCCTGTGGGTAGTTCGACCCAACCGTTTGCGAGGACGCGAACCGCTCCCTCGTGCAGGACTGTCTCTTGCTCGATATCGGCGTACACGATGGCGCTCTCGTACTCTTTGACGAACTGATCCACAGCATCACCCCAAGCCGGTTCTGTCGAGATGACCATAGGCTGGCTATGTCGTCACCATGACAAAGCTCTGGTGTGACACTTTGCCACTCCGCCGTCGCCTCTTCTTTCAAAACCGTTGATGGAATCAACTCCGACAAACCAATTGGGTGTTAACATCCTGCACATATTTGGGATGGCCTAGTGAACACTGCAGTATGACATGACCGCGGGAAAGCACTTTGATTGGCGGCAGGCCGAGACAGACTACACTGATGACGTCATCGGCGACGACACGCTGGGTGAGATGTTCGCTGCGAGCGCTGCGCGGAACGCCGATACGACGGCCCAACTGTACAAGGGTGGCGTCTACGATCGGTCACTGACTGATGACGTGATACCGGCGGCTCCCGACGGCGACTATGCCGACCTCAGCTACGAGCGGATGCATCATCTCGTCAAATACTTGGCCGCAGGGTTTCGTGACCTCGGTGTCGGCGCGGACGCCCGCGTCGGCATCCTAGCCAACACGCGGATGGAGTGGGCGCTAAGTGACTTTGCCGTTCTGTCGGCAGGTGGGGTGGTGACGACCGTGTACACGGATTCCTCGCCGAAGCAGGTGCAGTATCTGCTGTCGGACCCAGAGGCGAGCGCCGTCGTCGTGGAGAACACTGAGATGCTAGAGCGTGTTCTGGCTATCGAGGACGAGCTCTCGCTATCGTTCATCGTCGTCATGGACGACACTGATGTCGACCGCGAGGACGTGTACACACTCAAAACGGTGTACAGGCGCGGCGAGGAGACGTTTAGTGAAACAGCGTACCAGTCTTGGCTGGACGACCGCGACCCCGACGACCTTGCGAGCCTCATCTACACCTCGGGGACGACTGGCCAGCCGAAAGGGGTCCGGCTCACTCACCGCAACTTCCGGGCGAACGTCAATCAGACGCGCAGGCGAATCGGGCCACGACCGGACAAGTCGCCGGACCTGCCGACCGTTACCGCGGACACGCGTTCGATAGCGTTCCTCCCGCTGGCCCATGTGTTCGAACGCCTTGCGGGCCATTTCTTCATGTACGCCTCCGGCGCGGCCGTGAGCTACGCCGAAAGCCCGGATACGCTGGCCGACGACCTCCAGACTGTCAAACCGATGACCGGGCTGAGCGTCCCTCGGGTCTATGAGCGTATTTTCGACAATATGCGAACACAGGCCAGCGAATCCCCGCTGAAAAAGCGGATTTTCGACTGGTCGATGGACGTGGCCCGCGAGTACGCCCGAACCGACAACCCCGGGCCGATACTCACTGCGAAGCACTCGCTCGCGGACCGCCTCGTCTACAGCACGGTCAAAGAGCGACTCGGCGGCAACATCGAGTTCATGGTCAGTGGCGGTGGGAGCCTCTCGAAAACGCTCTGTGAGACGTTCCTCGGGATGGGACTGACGATACTCGAAGGGTACGGTCTCACGGAGACATCGCCGGTTCTGACTGTGAATCCGCCGGAAGACATTCGGCCCGGGACTCTGGGAGCCCCGCTGCCTGCTGTCGATGTTCACATCGATACTGATGTGATCGACGCCAGCGAGTTCGACGACGTCACCGGCGCTGTCGGCGAACTGCTTGTCGACGGTCCGAACGTCACTCAAGGATACTGGAACGCGCCCGATGCGACGACGCGAGCCTTCACGGAAATCGATGGCACCCAGTGGTTCCGTACCGGCGACATTGTCGAGCGGACCGACGACGACTTTCTCATCTATCACGACCGCCTCAAGGAACTGCTCGTCCTCTCCACGGGCAAAAACGTCGCGCCACAGCCCATCGAAGACCAGTTCGCGACGAGCGACCGGGTCGATCAGGTCATGGTCGTCGGCGACGATCAGAAGTTCGTCGGCGCGATACTCGTCCCGAACTTCGAGGAACTCCGCCGGTGGGCCGACAGCGAGGGCGTTGACCTCCCCGACGACCCCGAAACGCTGGTCGATGACGAACGGGTCCACGCGTGGGTCCAGACCGCAGTCGACGCGGTCAACGAGGAACTCGAACGCGTCGAGCGGATCAAGTCGTTCGCACTCGTCTCCAGAGAGTGGACCGCCGAGAACGACTTGCTCACACCGTCGATGAAAAAGAAGCGCCGCAACATCCGCAGCGCGTACCGCGAGAAACTCGCAGAGATATACGGCGAACAGCAGGTCGAGGCTGTCTGACTGACGGGGATAGGATGTCTCAGTCGGGACAGACCACGTCAACGGCTCGTTCGCGCGGCCCGTCGCAGTCAACGAGCAGCACGGACTGCCACGTCCCCATATCGAGGCCCCCGTCGCGGACGGGAATCGTCTCGCTCGGCCCGACAAACAGTGCCCGGACGTGTGCATCCGCGTTGCCGTCCAGTTCGTCGTGGTCCCACCCGGTGTCCGGCACGAGGTCTCCGAGTGCATCGCTAAGATCGCCGAGCAGTCGCGGCTCGGCCTCGTTGACTGTGATTCCTGCAGTGGTGTGACGGACGAAAACGGTGCAGGTCCCCTCGGCATCGTCGGGAATCACGTCCCGGACCCGGTCGGTGATATCGACCACCGAGAGCTGTTCGTCAGTCGCGACAGTGAACCGATTCGTTGGCATATCTTCGCTCACGAGCGGACGGGACTCAAGCGTACCGTTCCGCTCACCGTCGACAGCCGGATATCCCTCGTTCAAAGCCCGTGTCAGGCAAGCCATTCGTCTGGCTTGGTGTTGTAGTCGATGTCGGTCGCCGTGAGGTGTTCGACCTCGGCCCAGTCCACGTCGGTGACGGTTACGTCGTCGCCATCGTAGCGGATTCGCTTCCCGACCTCCTCGGGTTCGGGTTCCCGATCACGGCGCTTGGCGACCTCCACGTCGTGATCGTCGAACTCCTTGACGATGGTCAGGAGGTTCACGGGCCGGCCCCAGAGCTCGAAGGTCCGCTTGAGGACTTCTTTCGCCTGTCCGATGTCGAGCATCACGCCGTTGTACTGGTGGGCCAACAGCAGTTCGTTACGGTTCTGGTAGTTGCCGTCCTCGACGACGACGGTGGGCTTCCCGAAGTTGGTGAACTGCAACATCAGCTTCTTCTTGACGTCCTCGTGGTCCGTCGAGGTCACGCGGTAATCGCCGGAAGCGTGGGTGTACTCGTAGGTGAAGTAGTCGTTGTCGTCGACGAACTCCTGAGTGAGGAACTCATCGAGGAAGGTCACGTCGTTGTGGCTCTCGCGGATTTCCCGCATCCGCTCCCAGCCGCGGGTGTAGTCCACGTCAGCCAGTGCCGCTTCGACGCTGTCGTAGCGCGAGTCGTCGAACATGTAGCGGGCGGTCCGCTCTAGTTCCTCCTGACCGACCCGGGAGACGAACCCACGGTACTGTGGCTTGACCAGCGAGTAGTGACGCTGGGCCAGTCCCTCGTAGGTCAGCACCTTCCACGGGTACTGCTCCACGTCGAACGCGCCGTCGCGGGCTGCCGCCAAGCCGTCGCTATCGACCCGCGGGTCTTCGGGGTCGATGGCATCGAGATGGCTCGGAATGTCAGTGAGCCACGCCGGCGGTTCGAGGTGGTCCTGTACCGTCTCGTAGTCGATGCTGTCTTCGAAGTTCCGCCAAGTGATGCCCTCGACGCGGAGCAGGCGCTCGATGACCTCGCGGCGGTTCTCCGTGTTTTCGACGTACTCCCAGATCTCCAAGCCGAGGCTGTATGGATTGAGCCCGCCCGACCCGAGTACCTTCGACATGTGGTCCGAGTAGAGGATGAACTCGTCGTCGCCGGCAAAGCGCTCGCCGGTCATCATCAGAGATTCCCAGTAAGAGGCCCATCCCTCGTTCATTATTTTCGTCATTTTCTGCGGCGCAAAGTAGTGGGCCTCCCGGCGGAGGAGTTCGAGCAGGTCCATCTGCCAGTCCTCCATCTCCGTGGCGCGCTCGGCGTCCGCGTCGTACTGCATCCCGTGCTTGCGCAGGAATCCGAGCACGTCCTTCTCGGGCTCGGCGGGGAAGGTGACGTTCTCGTCGTCGTCGCGCTGGGCGTCCAGCCACTCCTCGTCGAACACCTGCCGTTTGACCTCCTCCGAGAGGTCCAGATCCTCTAGCTGGTCGGTCACGTCAGCCCCTTCGATGTCTTCGAACTCCTGTGGGACTGTCTCGACCGGGCTGTAGGGGACGTGCTGGTCGATGTTGTCCTCCAGACAGAGGACGTGGTCGATGAACCGCTCGACCTCGGCCCGTTCGATGTCGGGGTCCTGCATATACTCCTGAATGGTGTCGCCGTGGCGAGCGAGCATTCCGGCGGCGTCGGGGCCGCGGCGACGGTCCTCACCGGAGTCGTCGGTCGTCGTCCGGGAGGAGCCGTCGGTGAACATCCGGAACCACTCGTTGTTGGCGAAGAAGTCGGCGTGGGCCTCGACGTGGGTGATAACCGCCTTCTGGTCGGCCAGCGTGTTCGACTCCTGTAAGAACGCATGGGAAGGGTCGTCGTTGTTGACGATCTCGAAGGCCTTCCCGCCGAGGAACTGGCCCTGCTTCTGTTGGCGGTCGTACTGCATCCCCCAGCGCCAGTGTGGGTAGCGCTGCTGGAAGCCGCCGTAGGCGATGAGTTCGTTCATCTCGTCGTAGTCGACGATCCAGTAGTTCACCGGGTAGGGTTGCAGCCCGAGCTTTCTGGCGAGATTGCCAGCCTCCTCGACGGGTTCGTCGAGGTCATCGGCAATGCGTTGTTTCGCGAATCTATCGTCGTTCATTGGTCCTCCGTACTGAGTATGTCGTAGATGGCGTCCACCACGTCCTCCGGCGAGGAGACGTACGCGACCGCGACGTTGTCGGCGTCGCGGAAAGAGCGTTCGACCTCCTCGGCGTGGGTGGCGTTGATCGCGTTCCCGCTGGGCTGGGTCTCCACGTAGGCATGGAGGTTCGCCGGAATCTGCTCCATCAGCGGGACGACCTTCTCCTCGGTGTCGTTCGAGGAGTTCTCGCTGTCGCCCGCCGCGAACACGTAGCGGTTCCACTCGCTCCATGGGAACTCTTCTTCGAGGATTTCGGCGGCGAGTTCGTACGCACTGGAAATGCGGGTCCCGCCGCCAGAGCGGATGCCGAAGAACTCGTCGCGGTCGACCTCCCACGCGTCGGCGTCGTGGGCGATGTAGACGAACTCGGCGTTGTCGTATTTCCCGGTCAGGTACCAGTCAAGCGGCGTGAACGTCCGCTCGACGAGCTCGCGTTTCTTCTGGCGCATCGACCCGGAGACGTCCCGGATGTTCACGACGACGACGTTCTTCTCGCGCTCCTCGACGATTTCGGGGTAGCGATAGCGTTCGTCCTCGCGGCGGAACGGGATCTGATCGACACCTTCCTGACGGATGCGCTGTGAGGTCTCGACTTTCTCGACGTTTTCTTCCATCTCCTCGATGGAGTCCCAGACGGCCTTCTCGTCGCCGGGCAGTTCCTCGTAGGCGTCGTCGATCCACGCCTTCGAGACGGGCATGTTCTGCTCGCGGGTCCACTCGTAGACGGTGGCCGGCCCCCAGCCGTCGACTTTGAGCGCCTCGCGGACGTAGTTCTCGTCGAAGTCCATCGCGAGCTTTCGCTTCAGCCCCTTCTTGAACAGCCGCTCGAAGTCGAGCGTCGAGGAGGGACCGGTCCGTGTGATGTCCGTGAAGTCGCCCTCCTTCTCCTCGATGACCTTCTTACCCTTGGGTTCGAGGTCGAGCCCGAGCTGTTCGTCTAACTCCTCGGCGAACTCCTCGGGGTCCATCTCGTAGTACTCGTGTTCGCCGCCTTCCTCGCCGGGGTCGCCGTCCTCGTCACCGTCGCCGGGCTGGGGCTGTGGCTGGCCGACCGGGTCGCCCTCTTCAGCCCCCTCGCCCTGACCGACCCCGCCTTGGTCGCGCTGGTCGTATTCGAACTCAGGCAGGTCGACGATTTTGATAGGGATACGGACGGAGTCGCCCCGAGACTGGCCGAGGTCGCCGTACTGGATGAACTCGGCGAGGTCCTGTCGGCGCTCCTCACCAACGTCGCGGTACCGTTCGAGGTCGTCTTTCAGTCCCATCTGTAGCTCACCTGACTCATAACGTGACGGCTCGTCAGCTCGGCCGACGCCGGCGTGTAGTCGAACATCTCGACCATGTTGTCCAGCGTCTTCGCCTTGACACGGGCCGTCTCAGTTCCGGACGGCGGTTCGTCCCACTGTCCGGGCTCGAAGTCCTCGTAGGTCCGCTGGATGTCGTCCCAGTCGTAGCTGCCAAGCACTGTGTTGATGACCGGAATCTCCTTGGGGTTGACGTCGCTGACGCGGAACTCCTCGTCGCGGCGCTGCCACGCGTGGCGGTTCAACGCCGTGATTATCTTGTCCGTGCGGAACTGCTCGACGGCGTGGTCGGGCTCGTTGCCGTCGTAGTTCTTCTCGTCGAAGCGACCCAGATGCTCGATTTCGAATATCTTCATCTTCAGCGGGTCCGGGTCGACGAGTTCGCCGCGCTCGTTCTCGATCTGGTCGTCGGACTCCCAAGCGTAGACGTGTTCGATGTACTCCTCGACAGTCGCCTCGTCGACGCGCTTGTCCCGCATCATCGCGTCGAGTACGTCCTGTTCCTGCTGGCCGAAGATGTAGTTCTTGACAGTCACGACCCGTTCCTCGTACTCCGTGGCCTCGCCGGTGGAGAACACCGGGGCGTCTTCCAGCCCCTCGGCGACGGCGTTGAGCACGTCCCGCGGCATCAGCACGTGCTCGACCGGGAGGTCGGGGTGATGGCGATCCTGTGGCTCGTGTAGCAGGTCGGCGATGATGTCGCGCACGTAGGTGACTGGGATGCCGTGATCGCCGTCCTCGGCGGTGGTTTCTAAGTCGTAATCGTCGATGTCGATCCGCTCGTCGCCTTCCATCAGGTAGCCCCGGTCAAACAGCAGCGCCTTGTCGACGAGATCGAGTCCCGTCGGAATCTCGGCGCTGTCGAGCCGCGAGACGACGGCATATAGCGCCGCGGACTCGATGGTGTGTGGGGCCAGCTCCTTGTCGGTCGCCGTCTCGACTTCGTCCCGGACCGAGATGGTCAATGGCTCCTGAATCCACGTCTCCAGTTCGTCCCAAGACTCGGGGTCCCAGACCCGCGTCTCGTTGGTCAGCTCCCGCCGCAGGAGCTGGGCCTCAAGCGAGAGATTCGTCAGGTACGTGAACTCGTGTTTGTCGAGCCGGCGTTTCAGCGCCTTCAGCGGGTCCTGCCCCTCTCGGTCGGCGTGTTTGTTCAGCTGGGCTTCCAGATCCGGGTTCGAGATGATGACCAGCTGCGTGTCCACGTCCATCCCGATGCCCTTGTCGAGTTTGACGTGGGACTCGTCGGGGACGTTCAGGAGCTTCTGGAGCAGGTCGGCGTGCTGGGCGGCGTCTTCGACGACGGTCAGCAGGCCGTTACCCTGCGAGAGGACGCCGTCGTAGCTGAACGCCTGTGGGTTCTTCCGGCCCCGCGAATCGAGTTCCCGGAGCATCCCGTGCATCCACGAGCCGACCAGCCGTTCCTTTGGCGTGCCCTCGTCCTCGGAGTGGAGGATGCCGATGCCATGTCCCACGTCCACGACGAAGTTCTTCACCCGGAGGTGGGCGGGCTGTGTGACCGCCGAGAACAGGTCTGTTTCGCCCTGCCGTCGGTACTGCTCTTCGAGGAAGTCGTAGGCCTCCCGAGAGAACGGGTCGAGCTGGCCGTCGACGCGAATGGGGATATGGTCGTCGAGGCGCTCGTTGATGTCGGCGAGCAGGTCCGCGCGCACGTCATCGGGGAACACCGTCAGCGGGTGGGCCTGGACGGGGCTTTCGTACCAGTCGTCCTCGTCCTCGATGGCCGCGTTCCCGTAAGTCATACTCGTGGCGCTGCCGCCCGCTCCGGCGACGTTCCACTCGACGGTGTAGCGCCGCCCTTCTGGCGTCTTCGAGTACTCCCGGAGGCCGTTGATGAGACAGCGTTTCAGTTCGGATTTCCCCGTGGCTGTCGGCCCCTCCAGCCAGATGATCTTCTCGTCTTTCCCCCGACCCGCCGCAATCGAGCGGAGGTCGTCGACGAAGGCGTTCAAGACCTCGGTGTTTCCGAGGATGGCATGCTCGCCGTCGTTGTACGGGTCGTCGAAGAACCGGTAGCGCTCCTTCTCGTCGCCTTCCTCGATGACCATCCGGGTCCCCGCGGCTTCGATGGCGTCAAGCAGATACTTCGAGGCGTGGGCCGCGACCTGTGGCGTTTCGAGGACGGTGTCGACGTACTCCGCGAGGCTCATCGGGGCCTCGTAGGCAGCGTCGAGTGACTCGTCCGCGCGGTCGATGTACTCCTGGCCTGTCATTACTCTTCCATCTCGCTTTTGGCGACCTCCGCACCAGCGAACTCAAGCACTTCCTTGGCACCCTCCTCGGAGTAACCCTGTTCGATGAGGGCGTCGATCCACTGGTTGCGCTCCTCGTCGTCCATCTCCGAGCTGGAGACCAGCGCGGAGAAGTTGATGTTGTGTTTCTTGTCTTCCCAGAGCTTGCGTTCCAGCGCGCGGCGCAGGCGGTCGTTGTCCTGTGGGTTGAATGTGTCACCCTCGCGGGCGCGGCGGGACACCCAGTTCGACACTTCCTGCCGGAAGTCGTCCTTGCGGTCCTCGGGGAGATTGAGTTTCTCCTCGACGGAGCGCAGGAACTGCTCGTCGGGCTCCTGCTCGCGGCCGGTGAGTTCGTCCTCGACGGTCGCGTCGTCGATGTAGGCCATGACGTGGTCCATGTACTTCTCGCCTTGGCGCTGGATCTCGTCCATGTCGTAGGCCAAGGCGTGGCGCACGTCCTCGATGGCCCGCTCCTTGTACTCCTCGCGGACGAGTTCGAGGAAGCGGTAGTACTTGCTGAACGATTCCTCGTCGATGGAGCCGTGGTTTTCGAGGTTGCCTTCAAGGTGATTGAAGGTCGTCAGCGGCGAGAGGAAATCGCGGCTGCGGTGCATCGAGTCCATGATGGCCTCAGCGATTTCATCGCCGATGAACCGCGGGGAGACGCCGTCCATCCCCTCGCCGATGTCGGCCATCTTCTCGGCCTCCTCGCGAAGCTTCTTCACGTCGACGTCGTCGGCTTCGTCGATCTCGCCGTTGTAGGCTTTGGCCTTCTGGATGAGATCGATAGACTCGTTGTCCGGCTCCTCGATGCGGGTGAGAACGCCGAACAGGCCTGCCATCTCTAGGGTGTGTGGCTCGACCTGAATGTCGGGCAGGTCGGCGTTGCGCAGCATCTTCTGGTAGATGTTGGCCTCGGCCTCGTACTGGAGGACGTACGGGAAGTCGATGCGCTTGGTCCGGTCGTTGAACGCCTCCATCTTCTCGTCGCCCTTCTTGTCCCGGTACTCTGGCATATTCGTCCGGCCGACGATGACTTGGTCGATGTCGATCCGGGGGTTGTTCTTGGGCTTGATTGTCTGTTCCTGACTGGCGTGCAGGAAGTCATAGAGGAACTCCCGCTGGAGCTTCAGCAACTCCTCGCCCGAGAAGATGCCGCGGTTGGCATTACAGAACGCCCCGGAGTAATCGAACGCCCGCGGGTCGCTCTCGCCATAGATGGCGATTTTCGAGTAGTTGACGTCGCCGGTCAGTTCGGTCTCGTCTTGGTTCTTCTTGTCTTTGGGCTCGAACGTCTCGATCCCGCGGCGCTGGTTCTCGTCGGCGACGAAGCGGATGATCTCGACGTGGTTCTCCAGCACGGACTGGAGGTCGTCGTCGTATTCGGCCAGCAGCCGGTCCATGTAGAACTCCGAGGCGGGGTCCAGTGACTGCTCGTTCCGGATGGTGTAGGGCGCATCGAGTTCGGCGTTGATGTCCTCGATGACCTTGTCCCGCTGCTCTTGGGGAAGCAGTACGAGGGGGTCCTGATTCATCGGCGACCGGACCACGTCGTCGGCGGGATCCTGATCGTGGATGACATCACAGAGGTTCGTCCAGCGGAAGGTGTACATCCGCCCGTCGTCCCGGCTCGTGTAGTCCTCGAAGTAGCGTCGGACCTGCCGGTCGAAGTCGGACTTGCCCGACCCGACCGGGCCCAGCAGGAGCTTGATCCGCTTCTCGGGGCCGAGCCCGCGAGCGCCGGATTTGACTTTGTTGACGAACTCGTGGATGGCCTCGTGGATGACCCGCCCGTAGAACGTGTTTTCGCCGTCGTTGAGCGGGTCCTCGCTCGCCAGTTCGTACTCGACCACGCCGGCCTCTTCGTCGTAGCTCTTGCCGTAGTAGTCGAACATGTCCGCCACGCGCTGGTGGGCGTTGCGGGCTATCGTTGGTTCGTCGTACAACTGTTCCAGATACCAGTCGAACGTGTTCGTCTTCCGGAGGTCCGCCGGTATCGTGTCACGGTACTCCTTGCTCAGCGCTTCGAGTGTCTCTTTGTTCTTGCTCATGCTCTCTCGGTAGTTCGTCGTGGTCGTCGGCTGTCGGGGGACGGCCCCGCTGCTGTGTCTGTTTCATCCATCGTCGGCACTGTTCCGCTTGGTACGCGACCGCGTACAGCCGCCGAATCACCCTTCACTGCTGGGTGACGGGTATGCCCTTCCATGGCTGACCAGCCCGGCGGAACACAGGGACTGTTCCGGCCCGGTGTGGTAACGGGAGACAGTTGGAAACTGTTTCCGATACTATTTAATATATGAGTTCTTCTAGGATAAGAACCTTGTCCCCCTGTGGGTACGATGCCGGTAAAATCCGACGCCGCGGTAGACCGAACACGGGGATGGCGGGCTACAGGTGTGTTATGGGTTCTCATTTGTTCTGTGTTGGTTTATATACTGTGTCGCTTGTCAACTGTTCCCTCTGGTGGGTCGGCCAGTGTTTAGCGCTGGATTGATGTGAATCTGTTGCCGAGTTGATTGACGGCTGAGAACGAATACCAAGGGGCGGTAGGTCGATCAAGCGCGGTTGCCGACGTGCAAACGAGTGTGTTGAGGGGGTGACCTCGGGACGGACCAGCGGATTCTTGCCGGTCCGCGCCAATTCGTCGGTATGGACCTGTCGGGCCTTCCCGAAGACTGGACGGTGTGGAACGAGACCGACGACAAGCTCATCCTCGCGTACCGCCCGGACCTCTTCGACTCCGAGCAGTTTCCAGCGCCGTGTCTCCCGACCATCTATCTCACGCGCGGAAAACGGACCCGACGCCCCGGCGCCGACCGGACCGGAGAGAGTTGGTATGTCACCTTCTATCTGGAGCCCGAGGTCGAACGCGACGCCGAGTCCTACGAACACCGCGACGCTGCCATCGAGGGTGCCGTGGAACTGGCGACCCGGTTTGCCGACGGTACATTGGACTACCGGTCGCTGTATCAAGTACCACGAGACGCGTATCTGGACAAACTGGACGAACTGACCGGGCGGTCATGAGCCTTTACCGTGACGACATTCTATAGCCCAGTATGACTACTGTCACGCTCGTCGGGACGCGCCTCGCCGAGGTCGGCGAGGAGTTCGTCTACCGCGGCGAAGCCAGCGGCTGTGCGGGCTGTCCCTACCGCGACCAATGTCTCAATCTGACGACCGGGAACCGGTACCGGATTACCAACGTGAGACAGAGCGGGCAAACGCTAGACTGTGCGATGCATCAGGACGGTGTGCGGGCCGTCGAGGTCGAACCCGCGCCGATCAGGGCGAACGTGCCCTCGAAGGGAGCCTATGCCGGGAGCAAAGCCTCGCTAATGGGCCCGTGTCCACACACTGAGTGTCCGAGCCATCCCTACTGTGAGCCTGCTGGTGCCGACTTCGACGAAGAGTACCGGATTGACGAAATCATCGGCGACCCGCCCCACGACTACTGCATGCTAGACCGGGACCTGACGCTAGTCGAGTTGGAAGGCGACGAACAGTAGGCCGAGACATGGTCCTCCCAATCGAGCACTTCATCATCGCCCTCCTCCCCATCGCGGCGTATGCGGTCATCCGAGACCAGCGGCTGCCGTCGCTCCAGCTACTCGCAGTCGCCTTCTTCGGGAGCCAGTTCCCGGACCTCATCGATAAGCCTCTGGCTCACGAACTGTTCCTCATTCCGTCCGGGCGCGTGTTCATGCACTCGCTCCCGTTTGCCATTCCGCTCGCGATTGCTGTCATCGCGTATGGGATCCAGACAGAACGGGTGCGGCTCGCCGTCGCGTTCGCGTTCGCTCATCTCTCGCATCTGGTCGCCGATAATCAGCAACTGCTCCCGCCGAATCCACGCGTGTCTCCAGACCTGCTCTGGCCGCTCCAGCCCCCTGTTGCTCGGTCGACCATCCCTAACTGGGCCGGTGCGGGGTCGGTGAATCTCCACCTCTGGACCGCGTTCTCAGTTACCGTTCTCGCACTGGCGGCGTACGTGCTGGTGGTGGATCTGAAAGCCCAATTCAAGCTGTAGACGAACGCTCTGGGTCTATAGCCCGTACTGTCCTCGGACGGCGTCACCGAGGCCACGGTCGTCTAAGATATCAAGTGGCGCGAGCATATCGAGCTGGACGACGCCGGGGAGCCGACCGATCTGGACACCGCCGGTAAAGGTACACCGCGCCCGGACCTCGCCTTCGCTCATATCGAGCAGCGTCGTCGCCCGGTCGAAGGCGTTCTGCGTGGCGTCGTTGACTGTCGCACCCGACCCGACCACCTGAATCGGTGCCATGTTTTCCTGTACGTCGACGCCATGCTCTGTACCGAGGTCGCGGCCGGCCTTGAGCTCGTCGTCGCTGTAGGGCTGGCTAATGAACGGGAGGTCTTCCTCGTTGGGCAGCAGAATGGGCCCGTCGAGTTCGAGCCCGTCGATGACTTCGACGTCCATCGTGACGGTCCCGCTCACGTCGGTCGTGTGCAACGAAAGCTCCCCGTCACCCTGGTTCGCGTGCAGGTCGCCGACGTAGACGCCGCCGCCGTCGATGGCGACCGGACAGATCAGTGTCGCACCCTCGCGGACCTCCGGAATGTCCATATGCCCGTCAGTCCGCTGTTCCAGGTCGGCCTCGGTTTCGACGCCGTAGTCGTGGTCGGCCCCGATGAGGCTCTGGCCGAAGTCCCCCGCGTTGTGTGAATCCGGCATCGTGACCGGTGGCGTCGTCCCGATGTTCCCGATGAACGGGCGGAGTCGGCCAAGCGTCCCGGGCATCCCGTCGGGTTCGTACAGCAAGATCGGATGCTGCCGCGCGTTCTCGGGGATGTCCATCACCTCATCGGCGTTTGTCGCTAACTCGTGTGCGCCGTCCTTGTTGAGTGTCAGTCCGACGGCGTTCTCGTGGTCGAACGCCACAGTATACCCGTACTGGAAACCAAACGAGGAGGCGTTTGCACCGCACTCGGCACACCGGATGGCATCCTCACCGATGCCCTCGACGACCGAATCAGGCCACGTCGTCCCACACTCCGGGCACCGATGATCGACGAACGGGTCATCCTGGAAGGCGCCGTCGCGTTCGGCCATCGACCCCGTACTTGTCGCCATACTCGTTACCTCGATGTCGCGGATGTGGATCGCCACGGCGTCGCCGACGCTTGCCCCCTCAACCCGGATCGGCCGTGTGACTTCGTGCCCGCCACGGAACGAGGGTGTGATCATCGGCCCCCAACAACCCGGCGGCGTGTACGTTGTGACCCGGCCACCGTCAGCGACTGTGCCGGCCCACTCTTGGTCGGGACCAACTAAGCCGAGCGTGTACTGGTCGACGTGTAGCTCCTCCTGGACGCTCTGTTGTGACATACTGTGTGTGTTATGTGCTACCGTAACATAACCGTAGTATCGAGTGAATGGGGTGGAGTCGGTTATTGGTTCAGAGCTGTTGTTCGGACCGGTATGCCGTGGACACAGACACCCTTACGTCAGGAGCGCTCGGCCACGCCGTCCGAGATTTCAGTGCCCCAGACACACACCATCTGTCACGAGCGCTCTGTACGACAGGTTGTTGCCACCCCATCTGTCACGAGCGGTCCCTAGTGGATAAACTACGCCCTGAGCGGATATTGTACAGTGTCTCGGAGATACTCGAAAAGCGAGATTCCTGCTCCAGCGCATCAAGTGCTTCCTCAATCCCGATGGCGAGATCGAATTCAAGATGGCGACCCTGTCGGTGGCCTTTGTTGATCTCTTGGGAGTCTGCGAATCCGTGGGTGGCCATCGCCTGTAAGTGCTCGTACACTTTGGTCGCATAATTTGATTGCATCTCGTCTCCATGTTTCATTCTTGATGTGTTGTCTCAGGCGAGTACACCCCTATCATGCAGGTATCTGTTCAGCCTTCGCCTGCTGAGAGTCAACGACAGGGAGAAGTTCACGAACTATACTTGATCGGTGCCCGGACAGTTGAAGAGACACTTTCGTATCTCTCGTTAGGAGAGAGGTAGGAAAATAATATACAGAAAATCACCAGACTGCTGTCACCTGTGTCGACCGCATCTTTGTTGCGATCAACTTCACCAGAGAGGGGAGTCGAAAGCTGCATGATGATCTCGGGAGAGTTAGTCTTGACATAGACCGACACCAAGCTGGGATATCATTGTACAGGGAACATAGTCCATCTCGTGGGGGGTGTCATATCTCACGCGCGTGCATCCTGCGAAAGGTCGAACAACAAATCACCGACAGCGAGTGCCAGCGCCCAAGTGGCTGTGGGGATGCCGAGATACGTCCCACTGGGGTCAATCACCCCACTGAGAATGAAGGCGATGAGCACGGCATTCGAGGGTGAGTGTTCGATATTGGCGTATGCCAGTGGCTGCCCACCGTGTTGCAGTTGGTACTCATCGTACAGGTCCTTTAGGACGGAGACGATCAAGATGGCCAACAGTAGCCGGTCCGGAAATGATCCAAGCCACAGGCTAATGCCGGCATACAGAAGCGCGAAGAAGACCGTAAAGGCCAGATAGTGCCAGAGTCGTGCGATAAATCGCTGACGTGCCGATTGTCCTAGCTGCTTTCGTGCCATTGACCCGCACTATATTGATACTACCCGAGATAGTATTCGACAGTCCGCTTGAGTCCTTCTTCGAACGAATATTCTGGTTCCCATCCGAGCGATTCGATTTTCTCTGTTTCAAGTGCATAGCGCTGGTCATGACCAGCGCGGTCATCAACAAACTTGATCAAATCGTCTTCCGCACCAACAGCGTCAAGAATCGCCTCTGTGACTTCGAGGTTCGTTTTCTCTGCGTGGCTTCCGATATTGTATATTTCGCCGATTTCTCCTTCTCGCAGAACCTTATCAAGTGCTCGACAATTGTCCTCTACGTAAATCCATTCGCGGACGTTCGACCCGTCTCCGTACACAGGGAGGACCTCACCCGAAGCAGCGTTCTGGATGAACTTCGGGATGAGTTTCTCAGAGTGCTGCCGTGGACCGAAGTTGTTGGATGTCCGCGTGATGAGGACTGGAAGGTCGTGGGTCGTCTGGAAACTTTGGGCGAGGAGGTCAGCACCTGCTTTCGTCGCTGAATAGGGATTACGTGGATTGAGGGGGTCGTCTTCGGAGAACTTCCCATCGAGGATCTGGCCGTATACCTCGTCGGTCGAAATCTGAAGGAAGCGCTCAATGTCTGCCTCATTGGCAGCATCAAGGAGGGTTTGGGTACCTTGGACGTTCGTTGTGACGAAAGGTTTTGCACCTTCGATTGAACGGTCCACGTGAGACTCCGCCGCAAAGTTGACAATTGCATCGACGTCCGAAACGAGATCTGTAACGAGTTCGCGGTCCCGGATATCACCCTCGACAAATTCGTGCCGCGGATCGTCTAGCACGCCATCGAGGTTGTCCTTCGAGCCCGCGTACGTCAACGCATCTAACGTGATTACCTCATCCTCCTCGTAATTATCGAGGACGTAATGGACAAAGTTCGAGCCGATGAATCCAGCACCACCTGTAACGAGAATTCGCATGCTATGAGTGTATTCGCAGTACCTATTTACAGTACTGTCGGAACAATACAGTATGCGAATCCTCGTAGTCGGTGCGAACGGTCTCCTCGGAAGTAACGTTGTACGCGCAGGGCAGCAGCGTGGGTGGACTGTCTGTGGAACCTATCACTCGACACAACCGGCGTTCGATATTCCGCTCACACAGTTCGATCTGCGTGAGTACGAGACATTCGATGAGATTCTAGCGGAATACGAACCGGAGGTCGTAGTGAACTGTGCAGCGATGACGGATGTCGATGGCTGCGAATCCAATCCCGAGCAAGCATACGTGCTCAATGGTGACGCACCCGGTGGACTCGCGTCTCGCTGTGAGGAGTTTGGTGTTGAATTCGTTCACATCTCCACAGACTACGTGTTTGATGGGAAGGACCGCGACCGGTACGATGAGTCCGCAGATTCCAATCCAATTCAGGTGTACGGCGAATCAAAGCTAGCGGGCGAGCAAGCAGTCCAGGACGAAGTAAAGGATGCGCTCATTGCACGGCTCTCATTCGTCTGGGGAATCCACCGAAGCCACGGTGATCTTACTGGCTTTCCGGCTTGGGTTCGTAACCAGCTGCAGTCAGGTGATGAGGTTCCACTGTTCACTGATCAATGGGTGACACCGACGCGAGCCGGCCAAGCCGCTGAAACGCTCCTTGATTTGATTGAGCAAGACGCAACTGGTCTCTACCATATTGCCTGTTCGTCGTGTATTACTCCCTACGAATTCGGAGAGGTGATCGCTGACTCAATTGGTACTAGTAGAGAGTTGCTCACTGAGGGATCTGTGAACGATATCGACCGGGACGCAACGCGCCCGACGAACAGCTGTCTTGCCATCCAAAAGGTTGAACCAACGCTCGAACGCTCCCAACCGACAATTGGAGAGGATGTCGACGCCGTCCAAGCCGCATTCCGCTAGATCTGGTAGCGTTCTCGGTTTTCGAGGAAGTGCTCACGCGCATCTTCAGGGAGGTTTTCGAAGCGGAGAACTTCGTGACAGTCGAGCCCAGGACACTTCATCACGCGGTTCGATTCGAGTTCGTTCGCAGCGACGACGGTGCCACAGGACGGACAGGTGTGAGTGGTGATGCGCATCGTTAGAGTTTGAGTTGGGAGTTCTCGCCAACGACGAGACGACGACCTTCCGGGAGGAGCTTATCTGCACTCCCGACGTTTGCGTTACGACCGAGCAGGCTATCGACGATCCGCCCATTGGCGGTTATCTCCGAATCACCGATAACCACGCTGTTCTCGATGTGGATGTCTTCCAGTGTTGAGTTGGCCCCAACCGATGTGTACGGACCAACGTACGTCCCGCTTTTGATGGTGGTGTTCTCTGCGATAGAGACCGGCCCTCTGACGACAGCGCCGTCCTCAATCGTTGATGATTCAGCGAGTTCGATTCTCCCATCAGTCTCTGCGCCGTCTTCGATAACGCCGGCTGTGTTCAGTTCTTTGTCTTCGAGGACGAGCCGATTCGCCTCGAGAATATCCTCAGGTTTGCCGGTGTCCTTCCACCAGCCCGTGACAACGTGAGAATCGATTTCGTACCCATCCTCAAGTAGTGATTGGATTGCATCCGTGATTTCGAGCTCCCCACGCCACGACGGTTCCAAGTTGTCTATGGCGTCGAACACTGCAGGCGAAAAGACGTACATCCCGATGAGCGCTAGATTCGTCGGTGGCTCGTCAGGCTTCTCAATGAGTTCTGTGACGTTGTCTTGATCGTCCACATCTGCGATACCGAATGCCTGTGGGTCATCAACTTCTTGGAGAGCAATTCCAGCCCCATAGTCGCCGTTTTCGAAACTTTCGACGAGTTCGGTGACACCAGACTTGAGAATATTATCCCCAAGATACATCACGAAGTCGTCATCACCGACAAAGTCTCTCGCACAACCGGCTGCGTGTGCAAGGCCTAGCGGATTCCCTTGGACGATGTACGTAATCTCTACGCCGTACTGAGACCCATCTCCGAGGAGTTCTTGGATTTCATCTCGGCCTTTATTTCCGAGAATAACGCCTATCTCAGTGATGCCAGCCTCCTTCAGGTCTTCAACGGCGTATTCGAGGACCGGTTTATTCGCGACTGGTACGAGCTGTTTGGGGCCAGTATGGGTGATCGGCCGAAGTCGTGATCCCGTTCCCCCAGATAGTAAGACACCTTTCATGTTTCACTTATGAGGTGGTTCCTCCCAGTCCAAAGGTATTTTGTCTGTGTCGTATGGAATCCGCTCTTCATCGGGATTCTCGTAATCGTAAAGTTCCGTAGGAAAGTTGATGAGGAGCGACGGCTCGTCGCCTATGGCCTTGAACCCGTGCCAGCACTTGCCCGGGATTCGGATCATCTGTTGGTTGTGTTCACCGATGACAAAGGTGTTTAATTCACCTTTCGTTGGAGAGTCTGTTCGGTCATCATAAATACCGACTTTGATGCGACCTTCAGGGCAGACAAAGTGGTCAATTTGCCCTTCGAGATGACGATGCCACGCTCTGATGACCCCTGGATAAGTCATCGAATAATAGGACATCGCTGGATTGATATCATATTGCTCCCAGTCTTCGCGGAATACTTCAACGAGATGACCGCGTTCGTCGGCGTTAACCTGAAGATCTTGAACTTCCACGCCTTCTATCATTACTTAATCTTATTTGTGATATATATATTAGTGTTTTGAATTCTTGAGAAATCGGTTAAAAGGATTATTGTGAGTATTATACTACGCTCTTCGGAAGCAGGTTGTTGGTCAGATAGAGCTGGTGCTGTAGAAGCGTAGCGGGCAAGGGTGACGCGGCAGCGTCACCCGATATGTTCCCATTCGAAGTGTTGAACTCAGAGGCGAGCGCCGCGAACCTGCTGTAGTACCTAGCGTAACTTTTGAAGATAACTGCCGAGATGATTGTCGATCCAAGAGGCCGCGAAACTCAGCTGAGCTGTGAGCTTCTCAAAGAGTTCGGTGAGGAGAGCGCGGTATTCTGCCGCGTTCTCCACAATCAACGGTGACGCTTCCCATTTCAGACTCTTCCAGACCTGCTCGATTGGGTTGAGATCCGGTGAGCCAACGGGGAGAAACACGAGGTCAATCCCGAGTTGATGGGCTCGCTTGCGTGTATACTCGCACACGTGTGAAGAGAAGTTATCCAAAACGAGCAGAATCCGAGCCAGCGGATTCTGCTCGCGGATCCCCTCGAGACACTCGCAAATTCGCTCTTTCTCCTGAGTGGTTGGAAACTGAAGTACACTCTCACCAGAGAGTGCATAGAACCCGACCGCTGGTTCGTCTAACTTCACCAGCGGTCGGGTGATGTGAGGGTCGTCGACGGTGTAGAGTCGCTATGAGTTGTCCCACGGTTGCGGATGCGATGTGTCGAGGAATCCAAGTACAGTTCCACCGTCCGTACGGATCTCTTCGTCAACGACCCAGCCTTCCTCGTCGTCTCCATCGCGGTTGTTGTGGGGCTCATCAGACCCCTCGTCGAACACGTCGCTGACGCGTTCGTCGAGGATCTCTTCGGCATTCTCTGGCCGTGATGGACGCTTAGTCCGTGGAATTGCGTAGGAGAGGCCGAGCTTTTCGAGGAATGTAGTGAGGTGGGCTGGGTGAAATTCAACGTCGAACTCCTCGTTGATGAGGTGCTGTATCTCCTGTTTCTTCCAGGGTTGGCCCTCACGGAGCAGGTCCAGGAGGCGTTCTCGTTGGGCTGGGCCGAGCTTCGGGGGCCTGCCGCCCCCGAAGTTCGGCATCAAAAGTCCGAGACCACCCTTGTTCCACCGACGAGCCCAGCGTGTTCCTGTTGCGGAGGACCTGCCGACGTCGTCGGCAGCGTCCTCCAGGGTCGCCCCCTTGTACAGCCGCTTAATGAAGATCAGCCGCTCAGTGAGTTTCTCATCCGTAGACTCTGTGAGGAGTCGATCGAGATCGTCCTCACTGAGGTGACGAACGATCTCTTTGCGGCGATCTCCAGACATACTCATACATCATATTCCACCTTCATAACTTCCACTAGCCACTAGAGCAGGTTCGCTGGCGCGATGGCCTCTATTGCCCGCACTGCCGGTCTGAGTCGGTGATTAAACACGGCAGCTATCGAACGTATCAACGGTATCTCTGTAAGGATTGCGACCGCACGTTCACCGACAAGACTGGCACGATGTTCGCGCACGCGAAGATCGGCCTCGACAAGCTCTTGTTCGCGTTCTACTCGTTTCTTCGGTTCAACACAAGTATCCACCAGCTGGACGCTGAACTCCCCGTTTCGTATCGGTCACTACGGCGGCGCGTCGAGCAGTTCGCCAGAACGCTTGACGCGCCAGCCATCAACCTCGTTGGCCCGGTCGAAATCGACGAAGTCTACGTGACTGCGGGGCTAAAGGGCCGCGAGCGCGATCAAGAGTCGCGCTCGCGTGGTCTGTCCACGCGTGGACGAGGATCGTACGATGGTGACAAACCACCAGTGTTCACGTTGGTCGATCGTGGCAGCGGTGAGAGCTACGTTGTCCCGGCGAAATCCGCTGACGAATCGACCGTGCGACTCCTCCTCAGCGACTGCGAGGAGGAGTCGATGACCGTCTATACTGACGGATTTCGAGCGTACGATCCACTCGAAGACGACGAGAACTACCAGCGAGAAGCGGTCATTCACAGCGAGGGTGAATACGTGGATGGAGACGCGCACGTGAATACCTGCGAGAGCCACGCGTCGCTGGCGCGACGGTGGCTCTCGCCACACCGAGGCGTCTCCAAAGACAAACTGACGCCGTATCTCAGAGCATTCCAACTTCGCCGACGAATCCTACGCAAACCCGGTCAAGAAGCGCTCAAAGAAATCGTTCGAACCGTCCTCTGATTCACCAACAACGTGCTTCACATGAGCGATTATACTATTATTATTTCCACTTCTATCAGACTGATGTTCTTAACCTTCAGAACCTGTTTTGATTATAAGCCTCCGATTGATTCCATGCAATATTGATGTAATCACAAAAAGTATTGACTTCCATCTTTTCGAAAAAGTCGTGGTCAGTCTTACTTGCCGACCGCTGTTTGATCCCAGAGAAAGAGTGTTTGCTAATGCGCCCTAACTGGCGGGTCACTTCTATTAACTCCTCTTTCTGCCCTAACATCCAGCACCAGTATAGGCTGCTGGCTATAATAAGATGGAGATTCCTGATTATTAATGCAGCTGGGTAATGCTTGAAAATTATTTTCATTCGGTTCTTCGATTGGTGTTTTATTTGAAATGCGTTTCGGTCGATATTAATATCATCCTTCGCCGATGCAGAGTATTTGTGATACACAATTGAGTCTGTGACCGCCTTCAACTCGTATTCGTGTTTCTGAAGCCGAATGGAAAATTCGAGGTCCTCACAATACATGAAAAAGTCGGTATCGAATCCCCCAATAGATTCAAATACTTCTGTTTTGGTCATGAGAGCACATCCGGATATCCAAGGTGTTTCAATTACAGAATCGTCGTCTTCAACTTCGTCCACAGTTCTGTTCTGCCGGGGATGCCAGCCGTAAGCTAAATTATCAAAATGGCCGATATCTCGATCGATTGTTGTTCGGTCGTGATAGAATCGAACTTGAGGGGTGACGGCACCCACCGATGGGTCACGTAATTCCTCAACGAGACGTGATATAGCTCCGTCCTCTATCTCCGTATCGTTATTTAAAAAAAAGACGTAGTCACCTTCGCTCTCCTTTGCACCGTAGTTACATGCTTTAGCGAAACCTAAATTGCTGTCTAAAAAGTGGTAATCAGTACTCGGAAACCTCTGTAACTTCGCCTGTTCCGCACTGGTTGAATCATTATCCACTACGTGGATTTCTATATTCTCGTAGTCAGCACCTAAGACGGACTGAATACAGGAGTTTGTGTAGTCACTCGTATTATAATTCACTAAAATAATCGACACCATCTCTGTCATCGATGTATATGAGAAGAATCTATGACAATAAAGTTATTGTGTCGGATTGAGATTTTCGTACTATGACAAAGAATATAGTGATAGTTACTATGGACTCAGTGAGAGCTGATCACACTACTTTGTTGGGATATGATACCAATACCACCCCTGAACTCAAGAGAATATCTGAAGTCAACTTCAATTCTGCAAGAGCCGCAGCACCTTGTACACCTCACTCTCTTCCATCAATGCTGACGGGACAGTTACCGATGAAGAACGGACTACTTGCTCTTGATGATGTCGATACCATCCCCTCGTACTTATCAGAGGCTGGATATCAGACTTGCCTTGTCAATTCTAATATACAGATACCACGGTTTAGTTATCATAGTGACTTCGACGATTACATAGATTTCACGAACAACATTGATGAGAAAGAATCGAGCTACATTACGGATTCTATTCTCGAACACGGGAAGCGACTTTTAGACTCAGGTGGATTCTCCGGCCAGGTCGGTGTTTTATTAAAAGACACATATCATAGATTCAATAGAATCATCCAACCGCACGAGAAAGACGCTGTATTGATTGACGCAGCGATCGACTGGGTAAATAAGGCGCAAGAACCCTATTTTCTTTGGGTCCACCTGATGGACACTCACTATCCATACGAATTCGACGCGAATCTCTTTGAGTTGGTATCTGATTTCGAATACGACAAGAACCGATATGCACGACTGCTAACGCGAGCAATGACTCATACTCGACAAGGCGATTTCATCTGGCAACTTGACAATGAAGAACGTCAATACCTCAAAGACGCTTATGACGCTAGCATCAGACAAGCGGACAAGAATATAGCACGTCTGACCGAGGCAATCGATCTCTCGAACACCCTCCTGCTTTGTACGTCTGACCATGGAGAAGAACTGTGGGAGCATGGTCACTTCGGCCACGCCGGTCGTTCTTCGATCCCTCGCGACATGACCCTATACGAAGAGGTTCTCCATGTCCCACTCGTCATAGCCGGCGATGTACCATCAAACCATCAGGAAAATGTCAACAGTCCAGTAAGTCTTACCGATATAGCTCCAACTGTTCTTCAGTCTGCAGGGGTCGAAATAGACGAAATCGATTTTTCCGGACAATCGATGCTCAATGGACACCGATCACCGGAGAGAACAATAATAGCACAGTCGACGTCTCCCGGTGATCCAGTTGATTTCAATAATGGGTCTGATACTCATTGGATGGGGGCCAGAATCATAGCTGATCAGAAAGTGATCGCTGACTCTAACGATGCGACTGAAATATACGAACTACCAGACGAGACATCAGAGTCATCAGACGCGCTCTCGGACGAAGAGATGGCGTCGGCAGTCCGAGAAATAAAAGAAAACGTCGAGTTATCCGCAGAGCAATCCGATCTAGAAATAGGCGACGATACCGAGAAACGCTTGAAGGAACTCGGTTACCTGGGGTAGATTCATCTGCAACTGGAGATGAAGCTATCCCCGGAATCGAAGACCAGATCTATCTCAGATGATCCTTCTATCGATGTACGTGTCGTCCCTTCCGTCGGTCGTGTCACGAGCGAGCCTAAGTGTAGGATAGCGGTGCGACGCATTCGTTCCGTCACGACATAGGTATCTCCGTACGCACACGCCCTTGACGGTTCAGTGTAGTACAACTGTACGACCCGTTGGCTTGACTCTTCCGTAGAGTACGCAGGTGCACTGGGTGGTGGTAGATATGTCGGTGATCGACCACCAATAGCGTAGTATGAACTCGCTGTCCCGAAGTCGGTTACGATCCTATCGTTATTGTAGTTATCCAACCAGTTTAGGGTCTTGTATTCATCTTGGCTAAAGGAGTTTACTTCTCCTACAGTCATCGGATTCGTGAAGGACGCTACTGCCCCGGGCAGAAGAATCAAAAGGAGAAACAACTTGCCCAGAGGTATGTCCCCACTTGATACTGTTAAGTCGCCCCAGATTTTATAGAATTTTGCGAGAAGAACTGGGAAAAACATCAAACCAAGTAGTGGTGGATTGATTCCGCCGCTCGGTGCGAAGAAAGGAATGATCATGACATACACTACTGCTTGCATACCGAACGCTACGACAATAATATCGAAGGTCTGAATTGCTTCAATAGAACGCGCTCTAAGCAACTTTTTTATGCGGTAGGCGACGACTGATATCGTTACTATACCGGCTATTGTAACCGATGCAATCACAAGAAATCTGAACTCGGTGGGAGCACCAGTTATGAGGTACGGAATGAGTGATTCGTGGACTGCGGCGGAACGGGTGATTGATTCCACAAGTGTAGATGGATTGATGGGTTCTGAGACGCTGGATGTAGCAACTGTGAATTTAAACACAACTCTCCCAATCCATGTGGATACAAAGAGATTGTAGGAAAAAATAATTAGCGCGACAAGGGCGGCACTTGCCAGCCCAAATATCTGCTTATTGAACACCTCACTCAATACAAATACGATTCCGAGGAACAGGAGAGCTGCAACCGGCAATGTATGTGCTGTGGTCGGGAGAACAGCTCCAAATATTAGCAATACACATCCGTATCTCACTTTCTCGCGCTCACTGAGAACGACGGTAAGGATGAGAAACAGAAGTATTGTCCATGCTAACCCGCCTCTATGTGCATTGGAAAACGTGTGGGGGGCCAGAAATTTATAAAAAACGGCTCCTGATAGTGCAATAGGGAACACTCGCTTATCCCCTACAAGGGTTGCAGCAAGCGTACTTTGAGCGAGGATCAGAGCAGGAGTAAACAATGGCATTCCTTCAAGTGTCACCGTATCGCTTCCCGTGATCAGTGCAAGGATTGCAACTATCAGAGGACTCCCGAAGTCGTCGAAAAATGAATTGACCCAACCTGTGAGGATTGAGTGATTGGCGAACTCCATACCCGAAGAAAGCTCACCCGTTTGAAGAATGTGGGTGGCGAGCATATCGCCCTGATAGCGCCAGTATGGATCCAAGGGGACAAGCGTATTGCGCATATGTAACTGGGTCAGGAGAAATAGAATAGACAACAATAGGAGGTAACTAAGGCCTCGCTGAAGTTGATTCATTTATATCCTAGTTGCTCTAGACGCTCTGAAACAGCGTCGTCGACTTTCTCGACTTGCCCTTCGGTCATAAGTTCGTCCATTAGATTATCTCGAGAAGCTATACCATTAATTTTTTTTCGGGCCGAATCGGTGTCTGGATCTATTAGCTCAATCTCTTTCGTTTTCAGGTTCAAAATCCCGAAACAGTCATTTGTGATGATTGCTCTGTATCCTTCGTCTGGCACCCAGTCAATTTCTTTTGATTCGTGTGTTCCGAACGACTCAGCGACGACATACTCTCGGCTCGGCAATGAGAGCGAGTGTAAATCTATTGAGTCTGATACTTTGTCGATCAGTTCATAGATGTCAATGATACTCACGGGATACTCTGGTTCTGACATATCCTCTCCTGCTGGTGGCTTCACGATAGCAGGAATTTTGATAAGTGGTTTATACAGGAACGTGCCGTGGCCCCAGTAGTCGTGCTCACCAAGTGCCTGACCGTGGTCCCCCAGCACGACTAGTAACGAGTCCTTGTACAATCCCGCATTCTTGAGGTGGTCGATAAACGTACCGATTGCCTGATCTAAAAAACGCACGTCGTTTGCGTAAATACCAGACACATTCTCTGGATCCGGCTGTGATGAGACACCGACACTTTCCAGATTCCACGCAATGTTTTCATTTAATCTCGATTCTTCCGTATAGGGTTCGTGAGCATCCATATAATTCGCGAAAAAGAACCGAGGCGAGCTAGAATTGTCAATCTCTTCTATTGCTCGGTCGGTAAGTTGTTCCGCATTCATATATGGAAGCTGATCCGATAAGAGAGAATAGATTGAATTCCCAAATCTATTCAATCGATTATCTGAAAAAATCCACTTTGCTAACTCCAAGTACGATCTCGAAAAGGATTTGGTATCGATCTTCTTGATTTCTTTTCGAGGATCATTACTATTGAAAGGAAGATCCGGAAAACAGCCACTGAATCTATCAAAGCCCCGATCGTATTCGAAGTCCTTCGTAATCCACGGGTTTGCCGAAATACCGATAGTTTGGTATCCTCGAGATCGAATCCGCTCAGCTAATGGATTCTTACAATCGAAAATCCGCTTCTCACCACCGATACCACTTTCAGATGGTAGTGTGTCGGAGAAAAGTGATCCGTGGGCAGGTACTGTCCACGAACCAGTCGAATATGTCTCGTTAAAATAGATCCCATCATTGATGAGGCGCTGAAGATTCGGGGTGTTGGAACTCTCATTACAGTCGGGATCCACATAATCATATCTCAAAGAATCAAGTACGAGTAGGAAGATGTCAGGCACTTGCATAGGAATTGTATTAGGGTGGTCTATAATATTACTTTTGAATTGGCAGTTAATACGCCCCCTATTGCAGAATCCCACTCAGACTAGATCTGAGATCTCGTAACAGCCGACGTTCCGTTTCGCTTCCGCTCATTACCAAAGCAGAGAAGAGAGATGTGGAACCCACTATAATTGAGAATATTATAAGTGACATTATTGAATCAGATAGTATATATTTAGCCACAAATCCTATGGTAACTACGGATATTACCATGGTAATGTTATTCCTAGATATTGGATGCATTTGTAATTTCCAATATGTCACTCCTACCTCAATTAGGTTGAAAACAGTAAATCCAATGGCCGTGGCTATTGCTGCTCCCTCCATACCGAAGGTGGGAATGAGAAGGAAGTTGAGAACCAAATTTACGATTAGAGCTGCCGCAGAGGCGTATAAGTCAACAATTGTTTTGGATATTGCCTTAATCATAGCACCGTTTGGACCAAAAAAGGTCCGAAGAAAAACGCCGATGGTGAGTATAGACAAAGCGGTCCCACCGCTAGAGAACGACGGTTTATATATTATGCTTAAGATGGTATCGGCGTATCCAACAATGATGACTGTAATCGGGATAGAGAAAGTAATTATCCACTTTGTGCATATTTTGTATATTTCATTCAAATCTTTTAGCTCCCTGTTATCGAACATCTCGGATGCCAAAGGAAGATACAGAAATGTGAATGATGTTAGTATTATTACCATCGACATCGCTATCGGCTGAGCTGCCTTGTAGATCCCGACTGATGTCGTAGTGAGAAAGACACCGATTAGTATCACGTCAATGTTCGACATTAAAACGACGAATCCAGATTCAACGGAGAGTGGCCAGGAAAATTTGAGTACTTCCTGGTAATCGCGAATATCCGGGAGGCATATATCTATTTTTTTTCCCGACAAAGCGAACATAGCTAATCCCGTTATAATAGCTATTAACGGGATAAGGCACCAATATACAAAGACTCCGTCCAAAGATCTCCAATTGAAAAACCATACGATGAGAAAAAGTAGGGCTATGGTCTCGGCAATAATATCCCTTGAAACAGTTGCCTCGAAAGATAGTTTGTGTCCTCGAAGAGCACCGACAACGGATTTCGATATTCCAAACAAACAGGCGAAGACTGCGAAGGGAAGTAAAATCTCTGCTAATTGAGGTTCGTCAGTTAATGTGGCTAGTTCCTCTCGGAACAAAACGAGTAGTAGTAGTCCAAACAATCCACCTCCTACAGAGAACGTTAGGCCGGCAATGAGAATACGGTCTTTTTTTCCAGAGTCGAACTTCGGCAACAGACTGGCTAGACCATTTGGAATTCCGATGACAGCTATGAGACCAACTATCATGGCGATAGTATAGGCGAGCATTACAGTGCCAAACTCCTCGCCGTCTAATCCTCTAGCCATTACCGCGAGGGCTGCTATACTTGCGAATTTTCCAAACACCCTACCAAAAAGAATAATTCCAGATGAAAAGGCGAGCGCATTGATTCGAGACTTCAGGCTGCTCATAGATTGATAATCCGTTCAATCGAAACTCGGGACAAGCTCATTCTTTGTATCCTAGCGCACTCAACCGACGTTCAATTTCCTCATCCACCTCATCCTCATCAGTTGACTCGTCACCACTTTCCTTTCGAACTCGGTCGTTTACGTGTTCCTCTAACTCGTCTCGGAGTGAGCGGTCCGACCATTCCTCAAACTCAATCGATCCAGTCTCGCGATCACGTTCACAGAAGCAAGCCCCCTCACGGGTTCGAAGTGCATATCGTCGAATATGGCTGTCCTCATCCTCGCCGCGAGCCTGGAGAAACACTGTACGGTCATCTCCGAGTTGGTCTAATAACGACACGCGCTCAGAATCAATATCCAGTCCTACAGTTTGTTCGAATGTACTCACAATATCTAACGTACTTACTGGCGTGGATATCGTTCTGTTCGTCCCTCTTGGTTCTCGAACGAACAATGGGACGTGCGTGATTTCATCGTGTAAGAAGCGTGGATGCTCGTAGTACCCGTGTTCCCCAAATGCATCACCGTGGTCAGCCGTTACGACAAGTAGTGAGTTTTCCAGCAGGTCTCGGCGCCGAAGCTCTTCGAGGAACTCACCGATACGCTCGTCATTGTATCGGATTTCAGCGTCGTACAGATCGATCAGTAACTGACGCTCTTCATCGGTAATCGATTCAGGGTCGTCAATGGCCCGTTGATACAGTGACTGTGCATCGCGACCAGACACCGTTCTATCTGCATACAGCGTTGCGTACTCACCTGGTGGTTCATACGGCCCGTGGGTGTCCATGTAGTGGTTCCAGAGGAAGAACGGCTCCTCCTGATCTAGCGAATCAAGCCACTCCAACGACCGTTCGTTGATCTCTTCAGCCCGGGCGTAGTGGCGATTGCGTAGCTTGTCGAAGGCCCGCTGTGCCAGCGCCACTAGCTTGTTTTGTCCCAAGTGGAGATCGTCATCGAAGTGGTCGAACCCTTCGTCAAAGCCGTAGGCACGCGAGACGAACGGATTTGAGTGAAAGCCCGCTGTCGCATAGCCTTCTTGAGAGAGTGTCGATGCAATTGTCTCCGTGGCGAGCTGGTACTTCGAGTCAACTGCCACATCAGGGTACTTCCCTGTCAATAGTGCTGGCACTGCCTCTCGTGTGTGCGAACTAGCACTGTACGCGTTCTCGAAGCGAATGGAGTCTTCGGCGAACTCGTCAAGTACAGGTGTTGTCTCCCGATGATACCCATAACAGGAGAGATGGTCCGCACGGAGCGCGTCCGCAGAAAGCAGAATGACGTTCCGCGGGGAATCAGTCATATGAACGACCATTTTTGTCGTGATGATTTTATTCTTCCGAAGACGGTAGGAACTACGCTTCAGAGTGGGCCAACCCGCGCTAAAAATTTGCTCTCACTCTCACTGGGTCGTTGACGAGCTCGAATAGGCCATTCTTGTCTAATAGTGTGATTCAGCCGGTAGGCATGCGGCTTTGGGGTAAGACTCCATCCACCTGTCATCTAGGTTTTAGACACTCTCAGAGATAGAGGGGACTGACATTCACCAGAATTTGTTATGTTGGACTCTGATTTAATCGCATAAGAGCCACTCTCCCGATAGTTTGGCTCTCAGTTTATGTTAGTATGGGTGAATTCCGTCATAGCACACTTTCCCGATGTTGAAGCGGAGTTTTCAATATGCCACCCAATGAGTCATTTTGCAACACAGTATGAATGTCTGTTTTATTAGCAATGTGATATATCCCTTCGTCACTGGCGGTGCCGAAAAGCGGATTCACGAAATCGGCACCCGCCTTGCTGCCGACGGCCATGACGTAACCGTCTATGGGCGACATTTCTGGGATGGGCCGAAAGAGATCACACACGAGGGGATGACACTCCGAGCAGTGAGTCCCAACCGCGAACTCTACACAGATGACGATGGGCGACGGTCAATCGGCGAAGCGCTAGAGTTCGCAAAAGACGTGGTGATCCCATTGCGGCGCCACATAGACGAACACGATGTCGTCGTTGCGTCTGTGTTTCCCTATTTTCCGGTCCTGGCTAGCAAGCTCGCGGCACTCGATACCGACACCCCGCTCGTAACAACTTGGCACGAAGTCTGGGGGGACTACTGGGACGGGTATCTCGGGCATCTAGCACCGTTCGGCAAGGGCGTCGAACATGTCACTGCTCGTGTCCCACAGCATCCAATTGCTGTCTCGGAACTCACCGCGGGTCGTCTGGGTGGTATCGGTCCTGAACGCGACCAGATTCGGACCGTTCCGAACGGGATTGATTACGAGCAGATTCGAGACACACCCCCCGTTGAGGATGGGTTCGATGTCCTCTTCGCAGGGCGATTAATTGAGGACAAGCGAGTGGATGTCCTCCTACGAGCGTTCGACCAAGTTGCGCCAGAAGAGACCACACTCGGGATCGTCGGTGATGGCCCGAAACGTACGGAACTCGAAACGCTAGCTGATTCGCTATCTGTAGCTGAGCAGATAACATTCACTGGCTTCCTCGAGGAGTACGACGACGTCCTGGCACAGATGCAGACAGCCCGCATCTTCGCGACACCGAGTACGCGTGAAGGCTTCGGGATTACGGCTGTTGAAGCAATGGCAGCGGGCTGTACAGTCATCGGCGCAGATCATCCGGACTCGGCAGTTGGTGAGGTCATCGGTAATGCTGGATTCCTGGCCGACCCGACTGTCGACGGTGTCGCCGACGTACTGGACCGTGTTTTGGCCGGTGCAGAGCCCACAACGAAGCCACGACAGCGCGCACAGAGGTTTGACTGGGATCAAGTAGCCGAGGACGCTCTGGACGCGTATACGGCTGCAGCGGCTGGCGAGTGGTGAAATCGGCAGAAGTGGAGCGTGTGTCAAGAGGTGAGACTGATGATCGGTGGTAATTCGATTTCGCTGTATATGGCGTGTACATAGCCGCGGGACCGATACAGCGGCGGCGTTTTTGCCTCCTCACCGAAAAAACAGCGCAGCAGACGTGAATTTCTGGTCGATGCTGGTGGGTTCCCAACTGGACAGTATCGTCTTGATTCCCAACGATTGGTCTGTCACGAGTCAGACCCACGATGTTTTTGAAACGAAAGCGAACAAACGTAGCGTATGCGACGATTGGTCCTCGCCGTATGTCTCGTGTTCCTCCTCACAGGATGTAGTGCACTCTTGAGTGACAGCCCACCGCCGAGCGACGAGCGTGCCGTCGCGGCCATCGAGGAGGCGAATAGTTCGATAGCCGCCGTCGACACGTACAGGTTCGAGATGGATATGCACGTGACTGCGTCGGATGGCGATCAGTCGCGAACGGTAAGAGTCGACGGAGCGGGTGCGGTGAACGTCTCCGCAAAACGGATGCAGGCGACAACACGGATGCAAGACCAGACAGTCAAGTCCTACGTCGACGGCTACAGAGCGTATCAGGGCTGTCAGGACCCATGGGGCGGATACGCTGTCGAGAACGTCTCCCGCTCCGAACCGTGGGCGACCGCGACGCCGCTCCATCGGCAAGTGCTGCTGTTTGAACGCTCGAACGTCTACTGGCGGGGCAATGAGACGCTTGACGGCAACCGGACTGTTCTCGTCACGGCGTCCCCGAGCGCTGACACCATCGAATCACTGATGAATCGTCGACAGGCTGGCGACGTGGCGCTGGACCGCGGCTCGCTTGAGAACGCGACAGCACGACTGTGGCTTGACCCGGATACGAACCGCCCCGTACAGTCGGAACTTAACATAGAAATCTCACAGCGCGGAGCGACCGCAACCGCGACGATTACCGTCCAGTACAGTGAGTACGGTGAACCAACCACCATCTCGATTCCGGCAGCCGTGTATGACGACCCCTACGAACTCGGGTGTCCCGGTGCAGGCTGATTCACTCGACGACAGTACTGCTGCCACTCAAAACGGCGAAGTTGGTCGCTCAGTCCGTCCAGTCCTCGTACAGCCCGCGTCCGACCACACCGAGGCCGACGAGCGTTATGAGGTTGAGGAGGAAGCCACCGACGACTGGAATCGCGAAGGGGACGGCGAGTAACAGTCCGCCAGCGACGCCGTCTGTTGCGCTAACGGTCCCGTCATTGCCGATGACCGAGTTACCGACCCAGACGGCAGTAATGCCGGTGCCGATGATACCGAGGATACCGATGAGGAGCAATCCGGGGATCGAGATCAGCGCGCCGATAACTGTCAGTGCGAGTATCACCAGCCCGATGGGGACGAAAATGCCGACGAGGATACCCCAGCCGATTGCGCTGCCGGGGTCGTTCTGAATCTCTCGGACGGCGTTAGTCGTGTACTTCGGGCCGATAGCGGCGGCTGCGGCGCCCAATACTGCGAGAATGGCGAACCCGACGCCGAACCGGATGACGACGTTAAGGGCCGGATCACCGACGCCGCCTGAGGCCGTAGACTGTGCTGTTGCGACCCCGGAGAGCCCGAGTACGGCGAGCAGACTCCCGAGGCTACTGACGGCATGCTTGGAGGGCATAGTAGCATTTGTCCCGTTTCAACTGTGGTTGTAAACCTCTTCTGCATGTGTAGAATTTGTCATAGTAACGCTACCGTGTGTGGTGCTATTTCGGTGAGCGTCCAGACAACGGCGAAAAGAGCGGACAAAGCCGGCCGATGGCGGACGGAGCGGTGGTTTCAGTAGCGTATTGGACGGCTACGCTTTCGTCAGTGATTCGACAGAGGTGCAGTCGGACCACAGCACAACCCGAGATCAGTCCAACATTCCGATCCGATCCGCAGTAAAGCCAAACACGTCCTCGTAGCCGTAGGCTGAGAGTAAGACCGGATGGAAGGGCTCTTCCGCGACGACAGTTTCGTCGTCGGCTGCTGCCACGGGGTCGCCTTCGGGTACCGGTTCGAAGTTCCGGACGAACACCTCGTACTGTTCGGCCGCTGCCTTTGGAATCGGCTCGCCGAGTTGGAACACTGGCAGCGATTCATTGCGTTGGGGCGGTGACTCAGCGGTGACGCCGGTGGCGGAGAGGAACTCGCGGATGACCTGCGCTGCGTTCTCAGCGGCTTCCGCGGAGCCCTGATAGCCACATTCGACTTCGAGCACGGAGTCCACTGTCGCGATCATTCGCCCCTCGTTTGCCCCTTTCGTCTGCACGACGGCGTCCACGGAGAGCGAACTGCAAAGGGTCTCCATCTCTGGCGTAAGCTCGTCGACGAGGGCGAACATCCCGTCGTAGGACTGCGTGGAGTGCAACGAAAGCACGGTGCAGTCACGGAGTTCTTCGGCGATGGCCGCAGCCAGCCGCGTCTCACGGGACTCACTGTCAGCGTCGCCGGGGAACGAGCGGTTGAGGTCCGTATCGAGATACCGCTGGTTCGCGTCGAGGGCGGCTTCGTTCGCGATAATAAACTTGACAGGGCGCTCAACCGCAGGCGGGTCGGCAAGGACGGCTTCGATGCCGTCCCGGCCGCACGGTTCGTCGCCGTGGATGCTCCCCACGACGGCGATCTCCGGAACCCCGTCTCCCAGTTGCTCGATTCGCATCTACCCGTGATACCACCTCCAGCCTTTAGAATTATCCGGATTCAGTCAGTGTTCGAGCGACTCTGCGAACTCGATGTCCTCCGGGCGACACGTCGGGTACTCGCCGTCGAGACGGATCTGCCAGCCGTGCAGTGCCGACGGGTCTGACAGCGCGTTCGTTACCGTCGTCCGCACATCTAGTAGGTCGACGCCGTAGTAATCGTTGGGCACGCCACGGAAGTACTGCAGTGACGTACGAAACAGCGACCGCATCCCGTCGTCGTCCTCGAAGTCGAAGTGCTTGTACGCGCCGGCGGCGACCTGCACCATTCCATGGAGGAATTTGCTCTCCGTGTTCCCGCGGCCGTAGTTGTACCATTCGTCCTCGAAACAGTCATGTGACTCGTGGAACTCGCCGGAGTTATACAGACGGACGCCGTGGACGACGGCCCGCCTGAGCGTCTCGTGTTCCCATTGTCCGTCGGCTCGCCAGCCCGAAGGGTTCCCGTCGGGGGCCTCGACGGTCGGGTCGCGCGTGTGGTCGTCCATACCTACGCTACTTCCTCATGGCGGGTCAAACCACCGGTTCTGCCGGCTATCGTCTCCACTGAGAGTCAATATACTCCCAACCTCACGCCGGTACGGTCAGTGCACAAACGTTTTTAATTGATGACATAGCGCCCCATTGCCCTGAGTTGCTTCCGTACGACATTTATACTGTACCACCATGTGTACCGAATGCAACACGCGTGCGAGGGTAGCCAAGCCAGGAAACGGCGGCGGACTCAAGATCCGCTCCCGTAGGGGTCCAAGGGTTCAAATCCCTTCCCTCGCATCGTATAGGGGCCGCACAGCGCGGCGCCGAAGGATGCACACGGAAGAGTTTGAATGAGAGAAGGCGGGGCGGTTGCCCGCCTCCGCGTAGTTCAAATCTCTTCTCTCGCACTGTTGGGCCGACACGGTCCCTCGCAAACAGTGAGCGGCCATCGTCACGGTCGCGAGCCCACCATCGACCCCGATGGTGTCTCGCTGCGAAGACGATGGCTGATCGGTGCCGGAAGACTCGCACGGAGCGATCTTCCCTCGCAATTCTCCGACCCGATGTGCCAGAGCCGTGTCTCTGCGATGTAATCAGCCATATTCTGGTTCCTGCGCTCCGTCCCGACTGGAGTCCGGGGACCGTCAGCCATGTCACAACCCGTCCGAAAACGGATCGATGTCATGTTTCCGAGTGCCCCGTGGGCTCGAAATCGCGGTGACACACGTCTGGGCAGCCCTCGGTGACCGCCCTGTGACGCCTCCCCGATGAAGCCAGCTCTCTAATGAATTGTGCCAGATCAGTTCAGTAATTACAACTCTAAACGCGGGCTACGGTTGCTAAGATATCACCTATGCTGTTTTAGTTTCGGTTAATTACCATCTTATTTGCGGTAACTTATCAAAAACAAATAATTGTAAGAAATCAATTCAATCACGTCCATGTTTGCGCGTAGTCTCTGTTTAGAGCAATTCCAGAGTCCCAACTGATGTCACTGCACAAGAAATATATTATAGAGAACAGTAATTTTTCAGTAATGGTAAAAACACCAATACTAAGGACGACTGTTCTCTTCGTGATGGCAGTCGCGGTGGTACTCGCTGGTCCGTTAGCAGTGACGTCCACTGTCGGGGCAACCCCCGTTGCTGAGAGTCAGTCGGTTTCAGTGACCGAAAACGTCGACGTGTGGGAACGGTCCCCGCTCACGCTTCGAACGACCTCGGAAGGGCCGACCACGATAGTGGCACCGCAGACGTTCATCAATGTCGAGTCAGCTGCGACTGGCGACTTACCGCTCAACAAGCGGACGATGACGATTCACGAGCGCAACGAGTCGATAAACCTGTCCTTCGAATCCCGGATCGGTGCTGGGACGAGGGCACTTGCCGGCGACGAGGCGCAACTGCTGGCTGTCAAAGTAGATGAAGCACCGACCACTGCTGGGGTAAACACAAGTAACATTTCCGCCGCTTCCCTCGACGATGTCTTCGCAAACAACTCGAATATCACGTCGTCGGAACTACTCGACGACTCAGAGGGCGTCGGGGCGATAAGTGCGGAGGGTGAAGTGAACGCCTCATACACTCCTGAGTCAGGCGGCGCATACGGCTTCGTTCTGGTGACTGTCGACGAGGGTGATGAAGGGCTATCGGTGTCGGACGGAAACGTATCTGTCAACGGTAACGTGACCGTTGTCGGCGTCGAACAGGCCGTGGTACAGGACAACGCCTCGAACGTCGAGCGGACACAGAACCCGGTCAATCCCGGTGATAACGTCACACTGAATGTCGACACTGAGATCGAAGACGAAAACGTCACCCACGCGGTCCTGCTGGTCCGACAGGGTGAACTCCAGCGGCAGTCGAGTACGGTGACCGTGTCGGGCGAACTGAACGAGAGTTTCTCGACGGACCAGATCACTGTCGAGAACTCCTTCGACGGTGTCAGCGGCGTTGCGACGGTCGGCGACAACACCAGTATCGCGGGTGTCAATCTCTCCGGGAACCAGTCGATTCCCGCAATTGGGTTGCAGGGATTGTTCGGCACACTGATTTCCGAAGCTGAATCGGATGCCGAGGGCGACGTTATCCATGCTTCTGCGACACTCGCCAGCGGTGACTCTGACACCAACGTGACGGTCCAAACACTGGATTCCTGGCCAAACGGTGCGTATCAGTACGTCCACGTTGCAGTCGGCACCGAGTCCGGGAGCATCAACTCGGATACCGGAACAGTGGCTCTAAGTCCGGGCGGCGGTCCTGACAACGGTGGCGGTCCGAGCAACGGCGGTGGTCCCCCGGATAACCCTGCCGGACCAAATGATGCTGGGGACGACGATGAAGGCGAAGCAGATAACTGACTGAGCGGCGTTCACTGGCTGAGTCCACCGAATACGGCACGTATTTGAGCACCGAAGCTTGCGGAGTTTACTCGGTGGCGCGGCCGAATATTGTCCAGTTGGTGTTAAATCCCGGTTTGCCGTCAATCACTTACTATCAAAATTGAACCATTTTTAACGGTCTTCACAAATACGACTAGGGTAACTTATCGAGACACGTCCACAATTCGCGCTGTAAAGCCCACAGACGGTGCCTACGGACTTTGTAACACTCAGATGACACCGTGTATCGTCGAATGTCACTGCATAAGGATTATACCGCGCCCATCCGAAAAAATTCAGTAATGTATAAACCAACAAAAGGAAAACGCACTGTAATTTGTGCGATTACAGTGCTGCTGGTGTTAGCTGCCCCCTTGTCGGTCACGTCGGCGGCAACGCCAGTTGCCGATGGGCAAACGACAGCGGTGACGGAAAACGTGGATGTCTGGGAGCGGTCACTGCTCCCGCTTCGAACGTCCTCCACCGGGCCAACGGCGATAGCTGCCCCGGAGACGTACATCAACATCGAGTCGGCCCAGACCGGTGACGTACCACTCAACAGGGAAGAGTACACGATCCACGAGACGGGCGAGTCAGTTGATCTGACGTTCGAATCAACTACCGGGGCTGGAACGACTGGACTTGCTGGCGACGAGGCGCAACTGCTCGCTGTCAGGCTCTCTGAGAGCCCAGATGCGGCCGGGTTTAGCGACGGAAGCGTCAGAACCGATCTAGCTAGTATCTTTACGAACGACTCCAACGCCAACTCGGTCGAGCTGCTAGACGACGCGGAGGGTGTCGGTTCGATAGACGACAACGGTGTGCTCGAAACCTCGTACACACCTGACTCGGGCGGTGCCTACGGCTTCATTCTGGTCACTGTCGATGACGGACAGGGCCTGTCTGTTTCGGACAATAACGTCTCGGCCGACGGGAACGTGACCGTCGTCGGCGTCGAACAGACGCTGGTTCAGGAAAGCCCGTCCACGGTCGATGCGACCTCCGACGATGTCGCCGTTGGCGATAACATCTCGCTCGATATCGAGACCGAACTGGAAGACGACTCTGTGACGCACGCTGTGTTGGTGTTCGACGAGGACGAACTGCAACAGCGGACGAGCACCGTCCGGGTGACCGGTGATATCGATGAGAATTTCTCGGAAGATCAGGTCACGGTCGAGAATTCCTTCGATGGTGTCAACGGTGTCTCGTCGACAGATGATGACGCCTCCCTCATTGGTGAGGACTCGACGACGGCAGGGGCGATGCCGTCAGCGGGACTAGTTGGGCTGTTCGGGTTCGTTCTCTCCGAAGCATCGCCGGAGTCGACCGGGGACGACGTGATGCATGCCTCGGCGACGACGGTATCTGGTCCCTCCGATACCACCGTCGACGTCGAAACACTCGACTCTTGGCCAAACGGGACGTACACGTACGTTCACATCGCTGTTGGCGAAGACTCGAACGAGATCAACTCCGCCACTGGGACGGTCACACTGTCACAGTCGAACGAGACCGATGGTGACAGCGGTGGCGACGACGATGATAACAACAGTGGTGGTGGCGACGACGATGATAACAACAGTGGCGGTGGCGATGACGATGATAACAACAGTGGCGGTGGCGACGACGGTGATAACAACAGTGGCGGTGGCGACAGTGGAGACGACAACTCCGATAGTGAGGGCACTGAGGACGAAGTGACGACCGAGGGTGAGGACCAAACTGCCACGGACGACGGCACTGAAACGGTCGAAACCGAGGACGAGGATGAGCAGACGGAAACAGCCACGACCGCAGGTGGTGGTGGTGCACAGCAACCCGACAATACGGACACAACTGGGACGGAAGGCTCAATTGAGACCACGAGTTCGAGTGGCCCCGGATTCACCGTGCTCGTCGCGGTGCTAGCATTGCTAGGTGCCGGATTCTTGGCACGTCGGAACTAACGAACTTCCACAGTTTACGCGGCGGTCTCGGCTATTCTTTGGGACGGTTTTCTTTCTTGCCGTGTCCCCATTTAGAGCTACTTTCCGGAGTAGCTGAACTATCCTGTCGCTAGTGGTTGCAGATGTATTGTTGCTGAAAAAGGTAATTTTATATCAGTTTGCGAATAACATGGATGTGTAAGGTACATACAATGGGGGACTACGCAAAGCCATCTCGTGCGGCGAAACTCAAGTGCATCACATGCAATTCACCGGTCGTACTCACCGTTGACGAGGAGTATATCTGTGTCAACTGCGGCGAGACACCGATCGAGTCCGCGACACCAGCCTGAGACGGCCGGCCCGTTTTACTCTATGAACCCTAGTTTGGGAACAGTCGCTCTGGTATCTGGCTGATGGCCGGACACCCGCCACCGAAACTCACCCCCTCGGCTGACAACGCCGCTGGACACGAACGTATTACTGCTGTGGTATCTCCCTTGGGATCTGTTCGTATCTCCGGTAGACCGTCACGAGACTGTAGCTGACAGCTAGTCCGAAGACGATCAGAGGGACAGCAAGCGAGAGCAGGCTGTCGGGCGAATGCGCCGCAAACGACGGCGCTCTATCGGGGTTAGCCGCCAACAGCGGCCAGAACAGGTTCGGGAAGAAGTAGTAGTCCGTTCCGAGCCGCACAATCGGATAGAAGTCGCCGGCGATGTGTGAGAGGTAGCCGGCGGAAAACACCACTGCGTACCGCCCATAGCCCCGGCGGGCAGCCAGCAATACAAGGACGGTGAGGATGGGTAGCGAAACGACCAGCGAATGGGCCAGCATGCGTCCGCTCGGAAGAATAGCGAACGTCCACGCGAGTGGCTTGTCGATTACGTCCGGGAGTTGTGTCGCGCCAAGCAGGAGAAGTACCATCGGTCCGGACGGGAGGCGACGCCACCGAGCCACCGTATATACCGTCAGCGGGACGGCTGCGAGGAGGAAGTGGCCTGCGGGGTACACCGTGAAGCCAACGTTCCGAGAAAAGAAAAGCCGTTCGCCGGGTTATCTCTCCGGAAACGGGCAGTGAGACAGCCCCGTTTTACCGGGGGTAGCGCTGCTCTCTATGATAAACTGGTCAGCCGGTTACGTTCACCCAGAGGTGGACCTCCCGGTACGCCGTCGATTGGTCTACGGTCTCAGGCGGTGGACCGCGGTATAGCAGGTACTGGAGCCGAAGCCCGTCGCCGGTCATCTCGGGTTGCACCTCGTGTTGGCGCTGCCAAGTCTCGTTGTGGCCCAGCGTCGGCTGGAAGCGCCGCAGTTCCGACCGTTCCCGGACCCGGGTCTCGTTGTCGACACGCTCGACGCGTTGTAACTCGGCGATAACGGTGTACTCCGTTCGCTCGTGTTCCTGATTCCCGATACCGATGATCAACGAGCGGCCGTCGCCCTGCTGGAACTCTGTCGGATAACCGTCAGCGACGAGTTCGCCGTCTTCGTCCGCTGTTAGCAGATAGAACTCGCTGAACCGCTCGCCGTCTTTCGGCACTGTGATGGCGTACCCGACGCTGGCGGCCGCAAGCAGGATGCTCAGCACCAACAGCACGTTCAGAGCGGCGTCCGTCCGTGAAGCCGGCGAGAACAACTCTTCTCGTCCAGCACTGAGCCACGCGCGATACGGTACACGAAACCGTTCGTCAGCGGGTACCGCCCAGCGCCGAACCGCCGCGATAGCGGTCAACATGAGCGTCAAGCCGCTGAGCGAGACGAGAATCGGAAGCAGGCGGATGCCCCACGGCGTGAAGTTCAACACCAGACCGACCAGCGGAACGAGCGCGATGCTGAGTCCGAACGAGAGCGCGACACGTTCGATACCGTCGATTCCGTCGGCTCGTGGATCCGAAACAGCCTCATCGTCGGCTGTGGGGCCGCTCCCGGCCTCCGGAAACAGCGCTGCGATGAACGCATAGCCGGGAATGAAAAGGACAAACACGAGCCCGGCGATGATACGGACCGGCGTATCGGAGACGACCGGAAGGAGAGCGGCTAGGTTCGTCAGAATCACCACGCCGATAACGCCCGCTAGATCGGCCGGGAGATGGCGGAGTTGGCGCGGCAGGAGTAGTTTCCACGCCTTGGTTTCAGCCATTAGCAGTGAGTCATGTCGGCACGGTAAAAAAATAGCTGATTGCGTCGCTTCCTGTTACAGTCCCTGACTGAGACTGGCTCAGGTGAGTCAACCGAACGCATTTTATCAAACCAGCAGAATAACTCGGTGTGTTCCGGAGCCAGTCGTGGGCCGTGTTCGTCACCCTGACAATACTAGGGCTTACAGCGGGTGCCAGTGGGGTGGCAGCGATGGGAACCGACGACGGGGGTCCGGCGCTGACCCGTCAGGTGGAGACGCCGACAGACGACAACGAGACACAACAGGAAAACCCGGATTCGGTATCGGACGGCGAGTACAGCGACGAAACGGCCACTTGGTTGGCTCAGACGATGGGCGGGCAGTTGGAAAACAGCAGTATCGCACTATCGAATGCCCAGTATGACCGGGCTCGGTCGGTTCTGGGTGACGACTACGACACCCGTCTAGAGCAGTACGTCGAGGTTGCTGGTGATACATCCTCGGAGACAGACGACACCGCTGCGGGAGAGTTCGAGTCCGCACGCGAGAACCAGCGGAATCTCACGGACGAGGTACAGCGGTATCGCCAACAGTATGCGGCGTATCAGGAAGCACGCGAGCGCGGTGACGAACGCGAGGCCCGTATCACGGCGCGTGCGATGGAGCGAACGGCATCGAACATCAGCGACAGGAGCCAGGAACTGACCCAGAACTTCGACCGGATCGAGAACGCCACGTCTGTCGACCTGTCTTCGGGACAGACCGAGATCAATGAGACGACAGCGAACATCACGGCGACGCAGGCGGCTATCCGTGAAGAGGTGCTTGTCGGGACAACGCTCACTGTCCGGGCGATAGACTCGACCGCATCGTTCAGTGATCCCGGAACGGTTTCTGGCCAGATCAAGACTGAGAACGGCTCAGTCATCGCAGACGAGGCAGTCGAACTCAGGGTCGGGAACCGGACGCAGACGGTTCGGACTAATTCGAACGGCATGTTTGAAACGCAGTACCGCCCCCGCTCCGCGCCACTCGGATCACAGGCCGTGCCAGTCGAGTACATCCCAGCTACCGACTCGGTGTACCTGTCTGACAACGCCACGTTCACTATTGACGTACAACAGGTGCGGCCGGATGTGGTGAGCGAAATCGCGCCGGAGACCGTGGGATACGGCGACCGACTCAACGCTACGGCGTCCGTGACAGTCGAGTCGATAGGTGTCGACGGAGTCACAGTGGAGTTCGCAATTGGTGACACCGTCGTCGCACGGACGGCGACTGGTCCGGATGGAACCGTCACAGAAACGCTTCGAGTCCCGGCGTCGGTAAACGACGGCGAGCGTCAGGTTGTCGCTCGGGTTCCGTATGAAGACCGCGCGATTGCGGGCGTGCGGTCGGAAACCCCCGTTGTCGTCGTTGAGACTCAAACGGCCCTCTCAATGAGCGTCTCACGTACGGATAACGGGATTCTTGCCAGCGGCCAGCTCCAGACCGCTGCTGGGGACCCTGTGGCGGATCGTCCGGTACGTCTGCAGGCCGGTGCTAGCGGGATACAGCGCGTTGAAACGAACCGGAACGGGTCGTTCCAGACCGTCCTCACCGAACCCCAGACCAACGATTCAGTTACCGTTACCGCCACGTACGACGAACCGAGTTCGAACCTCGGTAACGCGACTGCAACGGCAACGGCGCCAGCGGAGTCCGGAGGTGGAAATCCACCCGTCGGCTCCGGCGAGAACCCAGCAGCCGGCTTCGGGAACGGGATCCTCGGATACAGTTGGTTGCCTGTCCTTGGCGGCGGAATGGCGCTTATACTCGTCGTCGCAGCTTGGCTTGTCGTTCCGCGGTTCCGTCACTCTCAGGAGACGGACTCGACCGCACCGGCCGAGACAGCCGATGTATCGCCGACTGACCCCGACCAGTCGGCGACGTCACCGGAGACGACGAGTACGACGTTTGAGGAACGCGTTGAGACGCATCTGGATGGCGGGAACTACGACGCTGCAGCGATGCTAGCGTACACCGCGGTCCACGACGAGCTAGCGGTGGAAAACGGGATTCACGAGGGGGCGACACACTGGGAACTCCTCCAGCGGAGCCAGAAACACGGCGTTCCCGAGGAACGGATCGCGGATATCGAAACAGTGGTCGAAGCCTTTGAAACGGCAGCGTTCGCCCCGACAGCGGTTGACCCGTCACACGCGGAAGCAGCCGTCGAACGTGCCCGCAAGATCAAGTCAAACGGCGACTCATAACTAACCACTCGCGGATGACACCTCGGATGTGTCCAGACGCTTCCCTTCACCGGTCATAACCGATTCTCGACAGGGCTAGCAGCAGCCGCAGGGGGCCGAGGGACCGTAACGGCTCCCGAATCGGCCGTCGAAATGCGGTAACTATCTTACACCCACCCGCTGTAGGACTCGCTAATGAGTGACGGCCGGAAGGGGCGAGTGCTGCTCATCGTGGCTGTGCTGGCCGTGGCAGTCGCGGCCCGACTGACGACGCTCCACTGGACACCGCTGCCCTCGACGCTAGACGGATTCGGGTACGTTGCTCTGGCTAGGGACACGCTCGAAACGGGGACGTTTCCGCTCACGCGATTCCGCGCGGATAACATCGTCTTTACCGCTGTTCTGACAGTTGTCGGCGCACTTACCGGGGAGCGACCGCTGTACATCGCCCAGCCGGTCGTCGCGGTCACCGGTGCGGCGTCCTGTCTGACGGCGATGGCACTGGTCAAACGCCTCGCACAGTCGAGTCGGTGGGCCCACTCGCGGACGACGCTGGCGATGGGAGTGGTTGGGATGGGACTCGCGGTAGAGGGTGTCTATCTCCGGCGGACTGGACAGACGGACGAAGAGGCGCTGGCGTTCCTTTTGCTCCCGCTGTTTGCGATTGCCGTCCATCGGTTGCTCACGATGGAGCGATACAGGCGTCGATGGGGAGCCGTTGCGGTCGTCCTGTTCGCTGCCTTCCCGCTCTTGCACACGTTCAGTTCGCTCATCGCTGCACTGGTACTTACGGGGGTACTGGCTGCGCATCTTGCCCGGATTCCGTCACGTCGTGACGCCGTTACTGCTCTTGTCGTCGTCGCGGGCTTCTGGGTGTATATGTGGGGGTACTACCGGATTGCAGAACGCTCGCTTCTGGAAGTGCCCTACGTCGACCGTGTCAGCGCGTATCCGGGGCTGTTTCTGGCTTGGGTCGTCGTGCTGGTCGCGACACTGATCTGGTTCCAGCGGACGAGCGCTCGCCTGCAACGGGTGACAATCGGTGGCGCTGTCGGCCTCTGGTTCCTGACGCTGGGTTCGAACGCGGTACAGACAGTGTTCCCCGGGACACAGACCACACCGACTGGTCTCTTGCTGCTTGTCGCGGCTTTCGCCGTCCCGATGGTGTTTGCGGTTGTCGGCCTCCCGCGTGCGAGCCGCGACCGGCGATTGATCGGGCCGGTCGTGTTGGCGTTACTGCTGGCACCGATTGTTATCGTGTACTTCTCCCTAACCGCCTCGCTGACGCCGGAGTACTACGGGACAGCGCTCCGTGGGCAGACGTTCGTCCATCTGCCCGTGTTCGTGCTCGCCGGCATCGGCGTTGCATCGGTCGCCTATCGGCGGTCGCCGTCGCCGGCTGAGGGGCTTGGAACGCTCAGAACCCACAGCCACCGACTCGCAACTGTGCTGACAGTTGTCGTCGTAGTCGCCGCGCTTGCGACGATGCCAATCGCGTTCGTCAACCTCGATACGCTAGCCTTCCCGACCGGGGCGACCGAATCGCAGTTTGCGGCCGCGACGTTCACTGCAGAGCACGTCGACGAGCAGTGGGTGTCCGATCACCCGTTCAGCCGTATCGTTGCCTTGTACTACCCGGGCGCGGCCAGTGGAACGTACCAGCCGACTGCCCGATGGCTTGGTGGGGGGACAAAACCCAATTGCCCGACACTGTCGCGGGCGTCGTGGGGGACGACTGGGGCACACCTGTTCCCGGCAGGCAGCGAGAAGACCACGCCCGCGGTGCTGGAGGAGTGGCGCTACGAAAACAACGTAGTCTATGACACGCGCGGCCTCGACTCCGTGTACCTCGTTCGGCCCGGTGGGAACCGGACGAGTTGCTGAGTGCACATGGTTTAGTGGGTCCATCCATGCCTATCTCTCCCGGGTATGTAACCGTGGCATACAATACGGGGCCGGCAGAAAGGCCGATAATGACTGACCCCGTCCTCGTCGGCTCGGAGCTGTGTGTCACACGACGGGGCACCACAATTCTCGATGGCGTCTCGCTCACGGTCGGGTCCGACGCGGCGATGCTCGTTCAGGGACCTAGCGGGGCTGGGAAGTCGACGCTGTTCAACGTCCTCGGACTGCTAGAACCACCGTCTAGCGGTCGACTTAAGGTCGCTGGACGGGACGCGAGTGCCCTGTCCGAACGCCAGCGCGCCAGCCTCCGACGGACCACGCTCGGGTTCGTCTTTCAGGACTTCCAGCTCATCGGCGACCTGACCGCCCGCGAGAACGCGTCGCTCCCACAGGAACATGCCGGCGACCGCGACCCTGACTGGCTGGAGACGCTGTTCGAACGTCTGGGAATCACCGGGCTTGAACACCAGTACCCAGCGACGCTGAGCGGCGGCGAGAAACAGCGGGTCGCCATCGCACGGGCACTTGCAAACCGCCCCGAAATAATCCTCGCCGACGAACCGACCGGGCAGCTAGACCCGGACACCGCCGAGTCGGTGCTAAACCTCCTGTTCAGCATGAAGGAATCGACGGAAACCGCGCTCGTCGTCATCAGCCACGACCCACAACTGGCCCAGCGGTTCGACGAGCGGCTGTTCATCCGCGGCGGCACGCTCGTCTCCGATGCTGCCTCGACGCCGGACGCGAGCCCGTCCACGGAGACGAACTAACGAACCGATGGGATACAGAAACGCTCTCCTGTTTCGCTGGTCCAGACGGGACCGGCTCACCGTCGTCGTCATCGCCGTGACGGCTGCGTTTCTCATCGGCACGGTCCTGCTGTTGTTCACCGCCGTCACGTACTCGGAAACGTTCGCCGAACCGCTTGCGAACTCCGGGACGGTCACCTACCACGACGCGGCGAACGGCCCGCCCGACACTGACGGGGATGTCACCGTGCTCCCGACAGCGACGGCAACGGTAAACGGAACCGACGTTCGCCTCGTCGGCATTCCGCCCGATACGCCTAGGGTGCTCATCGAGGGGTCGGCTCAGTGGCAGGAAGGGCGCTTACCGACAATCCCAGACAGTGTTGACGGCCGGGGACCGGTCTCCCAACAGCGGACTCGAACGGTCAGCGGGTCGAACGGGACCGTCTCGCTCACCGTCGTGCCACAGGAGCGGGGGACGACGTTCCTCTCGAACCAGTGGTACGCGACGACTGCCTCGACAGCCCAGCGAGTCGGTGTCACCGGCTACTTCGTCATTGACCGCAGCCCGAGTGGGACCGGGCTGGGGAGTCTGCCCAGCGAGGGAGCGCCGCTTGTCAGCGCGCTCTTGTACGTCCTCGGCGGCTTAGAACAGGTGCTCTGGGCGCTGGGCATCGCGGCGGCCGCCGGCGGCTTGCTGGTCCTCATCGTCGTCTACAACGTCACGCGGATGAGCGTCCGCGACCGGCTTGATGCGATCCGGGTCATCCGCTCGACCGGTGCGTCGGGGTGGCGCGTGGGACTCCTGTTTACGCTCCGGGCCGGTCTCCTCGTAACCACTGGTGTAATTCTGGGCTACGCTGTCGGACTCATTCTCATTAAGGCGCTTGTCAACGTCGCGATTTACGTCGGCCTCCCCATCGCGCTCGATATCACTGTGACCGGCCAGAGTGCAAGCATTGTCGCTGGCGTCGCCGGAATATTCGTCTTGATGGGGCTGGTCGCCGGCGCGCTCGCGGCCTATCCCGCAGCGACCCGTCCACCGGCCTCGCTCGGGAACCGCCATGCTCGATCCGGCCAGTCCGGGCAGCCGACGCTTGCGACGCTCAGACGGTGGGTCACACCGACGTTCCTCTCGTGGCGCTCGGTCGTTCCGACGGCGGCGACGCTAACTGTCTTCGGCATCACGTTCCTGCTGGTCGTCTCGCTGGCCGGCCTCGCGTCCCCGCTCGGCGGCGCGGCGGGCGGCACCGGAACGATCACCGAAGCCGGCGCGCCACACCCGCTGAACAGTCGCCTCGACGCCGAGTACGCGTCGGCGCTCCGGGCCGACGGGACGCCGGCCAGCCCGGAGATCATCTACGCACAGGTCTCGGACGGCCAGCCGTACATGGCCCACGGGGCGAGGTACGACGCGTTCGCGAACGTCACCGGCGCAACGCTGGTCGAGGGGCGAGAGCCACAGCGGTACGACGAGGCCGTCATCGGGAGCGATCTCGCACAGACACTTGACGTCGAGGTCGGTGACAAACTGACCGTCAGCGGGAGCGTCAAGCCCGGGATTCGACGGGTGACCGTTGTCGGGCGGTTCGACGCCGCTCGAACGCTTGATGACCTGCTCATCCTGCCGCTTGATTCTGCGGCTGACTTGGCGACCGCGAAGGGACAGGTCCACATGATTCGCGTGAAGGGGACGGTGTCCGAGATGGACGACGCTGACGGTGTCGCTGCCAACCAGTCGGGCGCTGTCGTGACAGGGCTATCAGGTCCGAGACGCGTCACGAAAGATGAGACGATCAACTTCAGCGTC